>CAZKHO010000001.1:0-61879 GCA_964552505.1 uncultured Bifidobacterium sp.
AGAGCGGAGCATTCATAACGCTCAGGTTGGCGGTTCGAGTCCGCCCTTCGGCACTTCCCAAGGCCCGCGCCGCGTCCGGCGCGGGCCTTGGCGTTTCCGCTGCCCCGGACCGTCCGCGGCCCGGAGCGGCGACCTCCACAAGGCCCGCCAGCACCCGCTCGCGGCCGCCACAGGAAGCCGCCCGAATCCGACCATGGCCGCACCGCGGGTCATGGTCCCCGCGGACCTTGCACCTGAGCGGGCGAAGACCGGTCGAAGTCGAACGGCGACGACCCGCCGTCAGGAGCCAAGTCATGCACCATCCCAGCGTCATCGTCCCGTTCTCCGTCTCGGCCGCGCTCGCCCTCTCGATGGCCGCGCACGGCGGCGTGGTCTTCACCGGCACCCAGCTGCGCGTCCAGGCGTCCGTGCCGGCCGCGTCGCCCACCGTCAACGAAAGCGTGGCCAGTGGTGTGGAGGAGAGCCTCTTCGCCGACGTGTCCATCCAGACATGGCTGCACGAGGGCCAGTTTCCCAACGACCACTGGTACCTGCCGGGCGCCTACACCTCCGGCGGCGCACACGCACAGAACATCCTGGGGCAGGCCGGCCTTGTGGTGATGGGAGACTTCATCGAGTACATGCAGGGCGCCAACCGGCTCACGGTGACCTGCGACTTCGTGGTGGAGGATGAGACCCGCGGATACGCCGCGTCGATCGACATCTTCCGGCCCACGAGCAGCGGCTACTCCAGCGGATTCCTCCGGCTGACGCGCGACGGCACCCAGACCGTGCTGGAGCAGACCATCCAGGCGGTGGACTCGCCCGTGCGGTACGAGTGGTCCACGCTGGGCGAACTGCCGCCCGGTGCGTACACGCTGGAGTTCGACGTGTCCCGCTGGTTTTCCGACAGCCCGTTGTCCTGGAACGAGACCACCGTCCGCATGGAGTTCTCCATGCCCACCCCCGGAGCCGCTGCGCTGCTGCTGGCCGCCGCCGGCGTGGCCCGGCGCCGCCGTCGGTGAGTCGAGCGCCGCGGTGCGACGCGCCCCGTGACGTCGCACCGCGGCCTTCCGCTAGGCTGTCGGTTCATATGGGGTTCTTCTTCCGGAAATCGATCGGACGCGGACCGCTCCGGATCAACCTGAGCAAGTCGGGCGTGGGCTGGTCGCTGGGCATTCCGGGTCTGCGGTTGGGACGATCGGCCACCGGCCGCACCACCACGCGCGCCGGCATCCCTGGCACGGGCATGGGGTGGCAGTCCAGCGGCAAGTCGGGCTGCCTGGTCCCCCTGGCCATCGTGCTCGCCGGCGTCTGGGGCGTCCTGACGACGACGCTGCTCCGCTGACCGCTTTGACGGCGGCAGGCGTGCCGTGCGATTGACATCAGGCACCACGCGAAGGTATTCCCGGCGCTCCGGGTCGCTTCGTGGCGTGGATCCGGGCCATGGCGTCGCGGCGCGGAGCGACGGTGGCGATCCAGCCAACGCGCCTCACGGAGCCCCATCATGCGCATCTCCGCTCGTCGGCCCTCCCCGCGCCTGCCCGCTTCACTCCTTCTGTGCATGGTCGCCGCCGGCTGCACCACGCACATGGAGGACGCGGTGAACCCCTATCACGACGGTCAGTTCGACCTGGCCGCCGCGCAGGTGGAGAAGGTGGCGCCTTCGGTGGCGGCGGACGGACGCCTGAAGGGGCTGGAGGTGGAACACAAGAAGGATCGTCTGTGGGCGGGTCTGGAGAAGGCCAAGATCCTGCAGGACCAGGGGTCGTTCGCCGCCAGCCTGGATCTCTACACATGGGTGGACGCGGAGGCCGCGGACCTTCGAAAGATCGAGTCGTGGTACGCGCAGAACCCCGCCAATCCCGCGTCGTGGGACGCCGGCCAGTTCCTGCAGGACATCGGCCAGACCGTGGTGGGCGCGGACCAGACCGACTATCTGCTGCAGCCGTACGAGATGATCCTGGCCAACAGCTACATGACGCTGGACGCCCTGATGACCCGACGCCCCGCCGAGTCCTGCGCGCTCAGCACCATCCAGCTGCAGGAGTGGGAACAGCGCGACCTGGAACTGGCGGGCGAGGAGGTGGCGCAGCCGGATCTGGCCAAGCTGGACACCCAGCTGGCCGGCAAGGCCGACTCCGGCGTCCCGCAAGGTTTCTCGTTCCAGAAGGCCTTCCAGGAGACGCCCACGGGATCCACCCGCGACGGATTCGGTCCCTCCAAGGCCGCGCTGTCCGAGGCCATCGCGCGCGCCAAGGCCACGCACTGCAACGATCCGCGCGTGGCCTTCGGCTATCTGATGTCGTGGGCCGCCTACGTCAACACGGGCAGCACACCCAAGGCCTCCGCCGTGCGCGAGTTCTTCCAGTCCACCTGCGGCGCCTCGCGCCTGGCCGGCCAGATGAAGGTGCACGAGTCGGCCAAGTCCCAGGACTTCGTGCTGGTGGTGCTGGGCTCGGGCAAGGCGCCCGACCGCGACTACTTCAGCGTCCGCATCCCCATCCCCATCCCCAACGTGGGCATCGGCTACTACCGCGGCGTCTATCCGTTCCTGCGCTTCCGCACCGACGGCCGTCCGCGGCAGTTTGCGGTGACCGCGGCGGGCAACCGGGTGCAGGCGGAGCAGATCGATTCCATCGACGCCATCGCCGCGCGCAACTTTCAGCGCCGGGAGCTGGAACTCTGGCTCATCCCCACGCTTCGTGGCGTGATCCGGACCGCAGCCTCCATGGCCGGCCAGAAGGTGCTGAAGGACAACGATCAGGGACTCGCCGCCCTGGGCGTGGCGGTGGCGGGTCTGGTGGTGGCCGAGGCCGAACAGGCCGACCTGCGCATCTGGCGCACGCTTCCCGCGGAGCATCATGCCGTGCTGGTGCCGCGACCCGCGGACGGCAAGCTGCGCATCGACTTCGACGACGGCACCACCGCCGGATCGATCGACACGCAGGTGGAGCCGGGCACGTCGCTGGTGTACGCACGCGTGATCACGCCCACCCGACACACCGCCGCGTTCTGCGCGCCGTTGCGGTCGGGCCGGCCGTCGGGCCAGGCCTCGTCCGATCGCGGCTCCGCCTCACCGCAACCACAGGACACCGCAGACACCGCCGACGCTTGGGCGGCGTCCACGCCGTCGAAGCCCAGCGCACCCACCGCGGCACCGGCGCGCGCCGCGACGGAGTCCCCCGCGTTCGCCCCGCCAGCGGCCCCAGTCCGGACCAACGCCGTCAGCGCAAAACCAAACTCGCCTCGACCCCCTGCGCCCACGCCACCTCCTGCCGTTGCAGTGGCCGCGCCAGCCACCGCGCGCCCGACCGGCTTGACCGCCCCCACGCCCGAATCCCCGCGCACGCTCACCGTGGTGGATCTCTCCTCCGGTCAGGGGCCGCGCGCCGCCGACGGAGACCTGGTGAGCTACCACTACACCTGCTCGCTGACGGACGGCCGGGTGGTGTTCGACGGTCGCCGCGGCGCCGCACGAACCAGGCCCGCGGGCTCGGACGCCATCCCCACCGGTCTGGGCCTTGGACTGCGCGGCGCGCGCGAAGGCATGCACCGGCGCATCACGGTCCCGCCGGACCTGGGCTACGGGGACGCGGGACAGCCGGAGGGCGGGATCCCGCCCGGCGCCACGCTGGTCTTCGACCTGTGGATCGACCGCGTCCGCAGCCCCTGAGGCCCGACACACGCGCACTTCCGGCGGGCCGGACGCTTTCGTGCGGACTCACTTGGTGATCGGGAACGCCGGGCTGCAGATGATGGTGCCGGTGACGGCGTCCATCAGTCGCGCGCGCAGTTCGTACTGCGTCTCCGTTGGCACGCTCCGGCCGTCCACCGGAACCTCCTGGCGGCAGACGTCGATCTTCATCAGCACGTCCGCCTTGGAGAGCCCCTCGGCGAAGACCCGGCCGGTCTTCTGGTTGTAGCGCTTGTCGAAGTCCTGCCTGCGTGCGCGCTCGCCGGCCTTCCAGTAGTTGGGGGCGTCGGGTTCGACGGACTGCGCAAAGGTGCCGATGTCGTTCTTGGCGAAGTCCGTCTCCAGCTTGACGAAGAAGTCGTCGTGGCGCGCCACGTCCCACGTGAGCTTGCCGGTGCGGTTCTGGAACTCGTCCAGAAGGATCACCAGATCCTGCGTATTGGGGTTCTCCCGTCGCACGCGATCCACGAATCGCTTCCATTGCGGCGAGGCGGCGATCTGGCTTGACAGATCCTGCGCGGCGCGGCGCATGTCCGACTGGTCCACGTCGACCTCGCGCTGCGCCCTGGAGGCGCTGGAGGCGGCGCAGCCGGGAACGGCGGTCGACACCACCGCCACGGCCAGCACGGCCAGAGGCGCGGCGACGCTGCAGAGTGGGTTCCGGAATCGCGTCATGGAAGCGGTCCTTTCAGCCCTTGGCTGGGCGGAGGGTCATCCGAAAGTCGGTGGCGTCCCGGGAGCCGGCCTGCTGGATCTCGCGCGACTGGCCAGGCTGCAGTTCCAGCCTCTCCCACTCGCGTCGCCCACCCACGCTGACGCCATCCTGATCGAACCAGTCGAAGGCGGCCTCCACGGTTCGCGTGCCGGTGCCGTCGTTGCGGACGGTCACCTGCGCCAGCTTGCCCGTGCCACGCGCGTCGATGCGCGCAGAAACCACCTTCACGTCCGCGGCCAGCAGCGGATCGCGCTCCACGCGACGCAGGTCCACGTTGGAGGGCGGCTGCGTGGTGGCGTAGGTGTTCACGGCGTTGCACGCGGCCAGCAGGGCGGGAAGCACCAGGGCGAAGACCGGTCGTCGGAGGCCTTCAAGCATGGCGAGATGGTAGCATCGTCTGCCGCGCGACCCGCCGGAACGCGCCCGCAAACAACGTCACGATTCGATGCAAATCACGTCCGGAGGAGCGTCCAGAGGATGAGGTCCCGGCACCCGCCCTGCGCGGACTCCGCGACCCGAGAGACGAACCATGCCATCCATCGACCGATTCCTGCGCGCCCTTCCGGTGGTGCTGGCCCTGCTTCCGGCCACGTCGCCCACGCTGGCCATGGGTCAGGCGGAGTCGTGGATGCGCTCGGAGGGATACGAGCCGGGCTGGAACGACGCCACGCAGCGCGCGGTGTTCGTGGGCATCGCTCCCGTGTCGGTGGCGCCGGATCAGCCGGACTACCTGACGCAGCGGGCGCAGGCGGCCGAGGAGGCCATCGCGGACGCTCGACGACAGGCGGCGGAGTGGCTGGGTGCCCGCATCGCCGCGTCCATCGACCGCCAGACGGATCTGAAGCGGTTCACCGGAAGCGAAATGGCCGGAGCTCTGGACGCGGGCCGGCGGTCAGGCTTCATCGCTGACGAGCGCCTGGACCAGGTCACCCGCGTGTCCGCCGAAGCCGCCCTGGCGGGATGCGTGGCCCTGCAGACCTTCGAGGACGTGGATGATCGCGGCGCCGGCATCGAGGCGGTGGTGGCGGTCTCGCCCAAGTTCGCAAGCTGGATCATGTCCGGCGGCTCCATCGGCGGCGAGCGTGGCCCGCGCGGGACTCCCCTGCCGGAATGGTTCGAGTCCCTCTCACCCGCGGAACTGAGCCGTTCCTATGGCACGCGCTTCGTGGCGGACGAGCAGGGTCGGATCCACCTGGTGGCGTTCGGGCACGAGCCCGTGCCGCAGCCAGCGGACCCGGGTCTGGCGGACGGCGCGCGTGACGCCGCCTCCAGCCAGGCGATCCTGCACGCGTCGCTGGCTCTGGCGGCTCGGCTGGAGTCGGACGCGCTCTGCGCCGCCATGGCCAACGCACGCCGCGGCAGCGCACTGCCTCCGTCGCAGTCCAGCGTGAAGTCCTTCCGCTCCTCGGTGCAGGACCGCGCCGCACTCACGGCCCGCGGGCTGCACGCCCTTGGCACGCGCACCATCACCGACCCCACCTCCCGGCAGCCCCTCTGCGTGGCCGCATGCGACGTGCTGCTGGGAAGCGCCCCAGGCCAGACGCCGGCGCCCGCCGCACGCGTGGGCGGCTGTCCGCCGGTGCCCGACCGCATGCGCGCCGCCACCCGTCAGGTCCAGGCCGAGGGCCGCGGCGCCACCGAAGAAGCGGCCATCGCCGCCGCGCTGAAGGCCGCCATCGATCGCGAGGGCGTGCAGGTGGAGGCCAGCGGCCTGCTTCGCAAGCAGTACGACGCGGCTCGCGAGCGCGTGAACGGCGAAGTCAAGCAGAAGGCCTCCGCATACACGCGCCAGGACACCACCGTGCGGACCTTCTCCACAGGCTTCGTCCACTCGTTCGAGGTGGTGGCCCGCCAGCCGGTGGACGGCGTGCAGCAGGTGACCATCTGCGCCAACCTGGTGCGATTCGATCCCAAGGACCCGCGGTTCGGCCTGCCGCCCACCGTGGCGGTGGTCTCGCTGACGGGTCGCCCCGGCACCGTGGAAGTGGCGCATCGGATGGAGGCCCCCGGCGCCTGCCTGCGTCTGGCGGAGTCGGCGCTGGAGTCCACTCTCCGCGCGTCGGGCCGATACATGCTCATCGACGACCGCCTGCGGCCCGTGCTGCAGAAGGTGCGACGCGACATGGCGGACCGCGCCGCGCGTGGGCAGGTGGACGAGCAGGAGCTGATCAAGCTGGGACGCGAACTCACCGCGGACTTCCTGCTGGTGGTGGAGCTGGATCGCGCGGAGTTCTCCGGCGCCGCGGGCCCGCGCCCCAATGTGACGCCCGACGACACCGCGTCCGCCGCCCTGTCGGGACGACTGGTGAACGTGGCGGACGGCTCCGTGGCATGGAGCGGCACCGCCAACGAGATGCTCTCGCAGCGCGACCTCTGGATGGCCTGGAACCGCAACCCGGAGCATCCCGAGGAGACACGGCTGTCCCCGATCGAGGTGGCCATGAGCCGAGCCTCGGTGCGACTGGCGGAGTCGCTGCGACTGGAGGGACTGGGCGGAACCCCGGCCTCCGCGCCTGTCCGTCTGCTGGGCGTTTCGCGCGGACCCTCCAGGGAGATCCGACTGGACGGCACGCACCCGTCCGTGAAGCCCGGCGCCCGGTTTGCGGTGGAGAACCTGGTGCGGGTGGACCTGCCCGACGGCCGCAGCGAGATCGAACGAGACCGCGTGGCGGTGCTGGAAGTCACCACGGTGCAGGGTGGCGTGGCCACCGCAAAGGTGGTGGAAGGCGACGCGGATCTGATCGAAGCGTCCATCTGCGAGGTGGTGCCACTGGCCAAGTGACGGCCGACCACGTCGCCCGCAACCCATGAACATCCCCACTGACCATCCAAACAAGACCCCCATGCGCCACAACAACTCGCCGTTCCTGTTCGTCCGCCGCACGTTGACCGGCATCGCCGGCGCCGCGTGCCTTGTCCTGCTCAACGCGGCGGTTGCGCAGGCGCCGGCAACGCCGCCCGCATGGGACGGCCCCACGGTGGACACGGTGTGGCTGGAGGAGCCGACGCGCGGAACCGGCGCCATGGCGGCGCCCGGCCGTTCGGCGGTCGATCAGGCGCAGGACCTGCTGGTGTCGCGCCAGCTGGAGCCGGGCTTCAACCGCAACACCGGACTCTTTGTGGCCATCGGCAGCTCCGCCATCGGCGCCAACTGCGGTGACGAGGGCTTCGCCGATTCGCGCGAGCAGGCCTTCCTGATGGCCATGCTGGACGCCAAGCGCCAGCTGGCGCAGTTCATCGCCGCGCAGGTGGCCACGGAGGCGGAGCAGTCGCTGCGGCAGTCGAGCGCGTCGGAATCCACCACGCCCCAGACCGCGCGAAACCCGGGCGCCGTGCCGGCCGAACTGGTCCAGCGCGCGCTGAGGATGACCGAGCCCGCTCCCGGCATCGACATCGATCCCGCCACCAACCAAAAGGATCCGCCCCCTGCCCCCGTCCAGCGCCAGCGCAAGCTGCTCATGGAACAGTCCTTCAAGGACCGGCTGGCGGTGGTGGCTCTGGCGGAGGTGGCCGGCCTGCAGGCCTACCGAACGTTCGAGTCCACCGGACCCAAGGGCGGCGAGGTGGCCGTGATCGCCGCCTACAGCCGAAGCTCCGGCGATCTGGCGCGATCGCTGCTGGGCAAGGGCCCCGCGCCCAAGGGCGTCCGTGGCGTCTCGATCCCACAGTGGGCCCGAAGCCTGTCCACGGACCAGCTGCTCTACACCCACGGCGCGCAGCTCCGCGTGGACGAGAACGGCGACGTGGTGCTGGTGTCGTTCGGCATGAGCACGCCCGCCTTCGACAGCCCCATGCTCAACAAGCAGGCCCGCGACGACGCGCGCAACGAGGCCTTCCGCGCCGCGCGCCTGTTCCTGGGCAGCCTGATCGAGGACCTGGAGTCCAGCACCCGCGGGGAGGACGCCAAGGTCCACTCCGACGAGGTCACCAAGGTGTCCAACACCAGTGAACGGGCGCTGCGCATCCGAGCGCGCGCCGACGCACTGGATCTGAAGGGCGGCTCCAGCGTGCATGGCTGGCATGCCCAGCACCCGTGCATGAAGCAGGGCGCGGAGACCTTTGGGTGCGTGATGAAGTTCTCCCTGCGCGACGCGCAGGCAGCCAACGAACTGGCGGACCTCTTCCGTGCCGCCAAGGGCTGGGAGGGCGGCAACGGCGTCACCACGCGTACGCCGCGTCAGCCGCAGGGCGTTTCCGGCGGCACCCCCGCCACGGGCGCCGCCGGAGAGCTGGATCCAGGCGCCGCCACCCGTGGCGGCGCGGGCGTGCGTGGCGTGGACTGATCCGCGGCCACACCGCACAGCGATACCATGACCGGCATGCAAGACCTGCTGATCGGGGCGCTCCTGTGTCTTGGCATGGCGGCGCTCCCGGCGCCGGCGGATGACAACACTTCTCCGGCCGTCACGCTCGCCCAGCGCGTGGTGGTGGTGATGCCGCCCGAAGCCGTGCCACTCTCCCCGCCTGCCGGAAGTGACGCGCCTGCGGTGGCGGTTCCGCCGAACGTGGTCCGCAAGATCGAGGCCCTGCTCCGCAGCGAGATCAACCATCCGAATGTGCGGCTGGTGGACCGCGGAGACTTGAGCGTCTACGACTGGGAGCGGAAGATCCAGGAGGCCTGGAACAGGCAGACCAGCACGCCCGGCGCGCCCATGAAGCTGCTGGAGCCCAACTGCATGCTGCGGAGCCGGATCTACCGGGAACCCAACGGGCAGTCCTTCATGGAACTCACGCTGACCGCCAGCAGCGGTGCGGAGGCCTCCGTGATCCTCGCGTGCGACGTGACCAGACGGACCATGTCGGACACGGACGAAGATCTGCGCCAAGGGGTGCAGGAGCTTCTGACTCGGATGCAGCTGCGGGTGGAGGCCCCGCAGGCCCCCGCCATCCGCGCGCCGACGCCCGTGGATGTGATGAACACCCAGCCGTTCGTTCCACGCCCCGGCACGCCACAGGCACTCCGGATGCAGCTTCAGGATGGCCGCCATGTGCTGCGCCCCGGCGAGAACTTCGCGCTGGAACTGGATTGCGGCATGAGCGGCTTCCTGACCGTCCTGCAGATGGACGCCAACGGCCAGGTTCGGACGCTTGAACCCGCCGGCCCCAAGGCCGAGCCCGTTCGCGTTCGCACGGGCCAGAAGATCTCCGTGCCGCAGGACGTGCGGGCGCGCTTTCGCGCCCGGGATCCGGGGTTGCTGCGCTTGAAGGCGCTGATCACGCGTGAGCCACTGGACCTGGGGAGTCCTCAGGCCATCGCGCAGGCCATGAAGCAGCTGACGCAATCCTCGGAGTCATGGGCCACGGCGGAACTGTCCTGCGTGGTCTCGGCATCCGACCAGGCGTCCGCCCCGGTGATCCAGCCCACAGCCGACTCACGCGCGCCCTCGGCGCCACCGGCACCGGTGGAAGGGGCTTCCCCCGCCACGCCCGCTCCCACCTCCGAGCCGTCGCTGGATCCTTCCCACGCACGCCCGTCGGAGCCACCGCAGGATTCCGGATCCGGCGTCAAGGACGTGCAGTCCCGGCTGCAGGACGCGCTGAACGACGTGCGCCGCTCCGTGGAACCGCGGTTGCCGCTGGCGTGCAGGACGCTGGGATGGGTGCGCAACCGCCCGCAGGACTGGCCTGCCTCCTGGAATCCGCCCTCCATCGGTTGGGCGCCACTTCCCAAGGGCGTGAAAGTGCCGGACATCGCCGTGATCGACGCCGACTTCGATCCGGACGACGCGCTGCTCACGCGTGCCTTCTCCTCCATGAAACCGGCGGTGCGCGAACAGCTGCGTGCCGAGATCCGGAAGGTGGAGGATCCCGACTATCGGCATGGGAACCGCGTGTGCTCGCTGATCGCGGGTGAGGCGCCGTGGCTTCCAGCGTTGCTGCCCGGGACCACCGTCAGGACCTACCGCGCGGCCGCCAACACGGGAGCCCGGAGTCCCGACGCGGCATGGCGCATTCAGGCTGGAAGCGAGGAGGAGGTTCTGGCCGGCCTGCGTCAGGCCATGGCCGACGGGTGCCGGGTGGTCAATCTGAGCCTTTCGTTCCCCAAGCCCAGCGCCACGTTCACCGATGATCCCGTGTGGAACCGGCTTGACAACGCCGGCGTGCTGCTGGTGTGCGCGGCGGGCAACAACCGCGAGAACCTGGACACCGCGGACGGTGCGGCCCCCCAGTCGCTGGCATCGAGGCACTCCAACATCCTGGTGGTGGGTGCGTCCGATCTTGACGGATCCATCTGGAAGAACCCTCGCACGGGCCTCGGCAGCGCCATGGGGGCCCGCGGCGTGCACCTGCTTGCGCCGGGATGCGGGCTGCCCGTCTCCGATGGCGCGGGCATGCCGGCGCTGGCCGAAGAAGGCACCTCGTACGCCGCACCACTGGCGGCAGCCACCGCGGCGGCATGGATGGCGCTGCACCCCTCCTGGACCCCCCAGCAGGTGATCGAACGCATGGTGGCAACCAGTCAGCCCGTGGCAGACACGGGCGTCCGCTGCCGCGGCGGACTGCTGCGCTGGCCAACCCAGGCTGAACTGGCCGCTGCCGGGCACTGAGACGCGTCCGCAGGCGCCGGAGCGACCCGCAAAATCCTCATTTCGCTGCAAGTCACCGGACGGCCTCCGTCAAGGAGTCAGGCGAACCTCGTGGTCCGCCCTTCCCCGTCAGGAGGCTGCACATGCGAACCAAACTCACCTGGGCCGTGATCCTGACGGTGATGTTCGTCTGCATCGCCACCGGATGCCACACCGCGGGCCGGTGGGATCAGTGCCAGTCGCCCGAGCCTGGGCGCCCGTCGGCCGTCTCTCCGCCGGTGCGGGCCGGCGTGGATCGCGCCCCCCTGGGACCGTCGCCCGTCACGGAGGTGGCGCGCGGGTCCGCCCAGGACACCGACGCCCCGCCCCGTCGCCAGCGCGCTGGATGGATTCGCGGCATGAGCGCCCTGCAGGGATCCATGGACCAGTTCCACGACTCGATGGACGTGGCCATGCAGCAGGCGGTGTCGCGACTGGAGTCCCGCGTGCAGATCCTCACCGGCTCGCCCTCGCCCATGGCCGCGCGCACGGGCCAGCCCGATGCTGCGGACGAGCCCCTGGATCCGGAACTGCAGGCTCGCATCGAACGGCTGGCGCAGGCGCGGCGATGAATCCCATGGAACACCGCGCTCCGCATCTTCGACTTCGGCCGCGTCGCGCCACCGCACGCGGCTCCATCGACCTTCTGCTGGTGATGGCATGCGCCGGCGTGGGCCTGGGCATGCAGGCCCCGTGGGCGCCACCGTCGCCCAAGCCGGTATCGGATCCCGGCGTGGACGCGGACGCCGCCCCTTCCAGCAACCTCGGACCATCGCTCGCCTTCCGGGACGAGCGGATCGGCGCCGGCGTCCACGCGACCGCCGGCGCCGACAGGATCACCCCCGTGAACGACACCACCCCAAGGAGTGCAACGCCATGAGAACCATCTTCGCCGTGTTCGTCGGATCCATCCTCGCCGTCTACGCCATGCGCGCCCTGGACCGGTACTTCGACGGCCATGGTTCCGCCGCGCAGGCCGCCGCGCGACTGCTGCAGCGCGCGGAGCTGGACCTGCAGTGCGTGGCGGAGAAGTTCGAGCAGGAGATGATCGCGCTTCGCGCCGCACCGTCTCCCGTGGCGGCGCCGCAGAACCCGGAAGCCCCGGTGTCCTCCCTGGCGCAGGAGCGCCACCAGCGCATCGCCCCCCCTGCAGAATGCGCCGCGGAGGTGGCCAGTGCCGCCCAGTTCGACGCACCCGTGCAGGTGCAGCCGGCCGTGTCCACCGCCATCGCCCCCTCCAGGAGCAGCCCGATGGCGGATCCCGCCGCCGTCCGCGCCGCCCAGGCCGCGCAACGGCTGAACCGAAGGATGGGCGGGCGCTGAGAGCGATCGCCGAACCGCAGGCCCCACGGAGATCCATGCCATGTCAACTATGATGCTGGCCATGCCGGGAACCGAAATCGAACGCTGGTGTGAAGCTGCGCGTGCTCGCTGGCCCCAGTTGACATGGCCGATCGAGCGGTTCGCGGCGTACGTCGGCCGGGATCGACCCAGCCACCCTCAGGACCTGTATCTGGCGGGCGCTGCCGCCGAACGACTGCATCGGGCATGGGAGATCGTGCATCTGGAGACGTTCGAGCGGGTGGTCCGGCGCCTCGGCCATTGTCGTTTCGGCGCCGAGTCGGACGGCTTCCGGGCGGAGGACCTGTACGGCGAGGTGCTGACCGCCCAGATGGCGGAAGACCCCTCCGCAACACCGCTGCCCGACGGGGTACGGCCCGCGCGCATCCGAAAGTTTCGAGGCAACAGCAGTCTTTCCACCTACTTCGCCACGTGCGCCACGAACCTGGCGCGGGACCTCATGCGAAGACGTAAGGTCATCGACGTCCGATCGGAAAGTGCCTGGAAGGAGGGCGATCCGTTCGAGCGTGATGATGGCGGTCGAAGCGCCCCGGCCCCCAGTGGAGAGGAGCAGGACGCGATGTCTCGCGTGCTCGTCCAAGCTTGGGAGGCGCTGCCGCCGCGACATCGGGCGCTGTTCCGCTTGTGTGCGCTGGGCATGGAGATCGGCCGAGCGGGTCGCGTCTGCGGCCTGACTCCATCCACCGCGACGCGCACGCGACAGGACGCCATCGACCGCATCCTTCTTCACTTGCAGTCGGCTGGCGTCGACGCCTCGCAACTCACCCCCGAAATCACCCGAGTCCTGATTCAAGCCCTGCAGGCCCAGTCCGACGATCCAACTTCCACCCCAGGAGGCCACCGATGAGCCCCGCCCCCCTCGACGTCCGCGCCGTCCAGCGCACGCTGCAGTCCTCACAGGCTCGCGTGGTCCATCTCGACGAGGAGACCATCGCCACACTGCTCGACCACGGGCTGGCAGGACTGCCGCCCGAAATGCAAGGCCGGGCGCTGGAAGCGATCGCTTCCAATCCGCAGCTTGCGCAGGTGCTGGCGTCCCTCGATGACCCTGCAAGTGATGCCGCAGACAGCCACAACGCGTCCATGTGGGAAGCTTTTCGATCCGTGACCGGGATCTGGCGACTGACAAATGCTGCCTGTACGGCCCTTGCGGTGGGCGGGTCGTGGTGGGCCTGGAATGCCTCGCAGTCCGGGCGGCCGCAGCCCGCCCTGCTGGACGGCTCCAGTCCCTCCCTGCCGGATGCGGCGCCTGGCCTCAATGGCCTGGCCTTGGCCCTGCTGGTGCTGACGTGGCTGCTGGTGGGCGTCACCTTTGTTCCGGCGTTCATCACGCCGCTCCGCGACCGCCACTCCATGCACCGCGGCCACGTGGGCGAGTGACGCGCGTGCGGCAGTTGGTCGTGGCGCTGCTGCTGTGCGGAACGCTGGGTGCGTGGGCACCCGGTGGCGATGTGCCGTCCGTGCGGCTGATGCCCGACAAGCGTCCGCTCCAGCTGCTCCAGCTGGATCCGCAGAGCGTCGAGAACGCGGCCGCCGTGCTGACACGCCTGCACCAGCGCTACAACGCGCCCACCGTGATGGTGCGCCCCGAGCGTCCCAAGTGGCCCGACGAGGCCGAAGTGGCTCGGATGCTGGTGGCGGAGCTGCGCCAGTACGGATTCGAGGCGATGGCGGAGGCATCGGCCATGGATCAGGCGCGCCAAGCCGCGGACGAGGCCAGGAAGGCGCAGGTGCCCGATGATGCAGCCAAGGCAGCCCTGAACCTCCGGCCGGACTTCGAGATCACGGTCCACTCGGAGCAGTCCGTGAGCCAGCAGCAGATCTACGCCAACAAGGAAGAGATCGTCCGAAAGAGCCTGCGCTGCAGCATCCAGTGGCGCGGCCGCGAGCTGAAACCCTGCGAGCGAAGTCTTGAGAGCCGCAGGCTGATGCTCAACGACGCCGACCGGAGCCCGGACCAGGGCTTCGCACCTCTGGCGAGCGAGATCGGCCCGGAGGTGGCGGCCGCCCTCGCCTTGGAGTGGATCCGCGCGGACGCACCCACGCAGCCACGGCTCGTCGAGGTTCGCGGAGGCCTGCCATCGGATCAGGTGAAGCTGATGGGCGGCAAGGTCATCACGGACAGTCCCGGCGTGTCCACCACCATCCTGCTCGATGGCGAATTGCCGGCGTCGCTTCGAGCGGAGGGCCCGCCGCTGCTGGAACGCCCCGGCTACGTGCTGATCGGCCGAAGCGCCGGTTCCGGGTGGCTCCCGGTGGCCGCGCCGGTCGCCGCGCTGGTCATTGCGGCGATCTGCCTGCCCTGGATCCTGTTCACCGCCATCAAGAGGGCCAGGTCCCGGGGGCATCGGTTCGAGTCATCCTCTCCGCCGCGGCCACCAGCAGGATCTCGTTGAGCGCACCGCTCAGACGTCCCCTTACGGCCCTTCGGCAACTCCCCACACCCGTCCGATCTCCTCTCCGCCCGGCCAGGCCAACCCCAGCCTGGACCGCTGCATCGCCGCTTCGATCACCTGGTCGCTCACCACCGACCGCGGCAAAGGCAGCCATGCCGGATCAGGCCGGGAGCCCACCCTCGAGAGGTCCAGTCGATCCGCCACAAAGCAGGTGGCCACCGATGCGTCGCCGTGGTGCCGAGTGCCGGTGTGCAGCCGACACGCTTCGTGAAGGCTTTCGAACTCCCGCTCCGACAGGCCACAGATGACGGCACGGGTGGCCGCGCACGCGTCCTCCACCGTCGGATCGCCCTTGCGCACCTGCGCAAGCCAGGCGGCCGCGCGAGGACCGTGCTCTGGATCGTGGCCGTCATCCTGACGGTGCGCGTCATGGAAGATGGCGAACAGGCGGGTCACCCGCATGCTGGCGCCCATGGCCGGAGCCAGCAACTGGGCGTTGTGTCGCACCCGCCACCAATGCGACAGGCCGTGAAGGCCTGACGCTGACATTCCGTGGCGCTTGAGGCAGGCTCGGGCCGCCACCACCAGTGCGGTTTCGGGAAGTTGATCCTGATTCTCCAGCATCTGCGCCGCCTCAGCTCCCCGTCCTTGGCCAGCCACGAAGGGGCGATCTCAACCCACCACCTCCGCCGCCCGCTTCAGCGCCTCCCCGCCCGCCGCGCGGTCTCTGGCACCAGTCCACGAAGCCCCCGCCGCCACCACCACCTGCGAAAGCCGCGCGGCCAGCACGGGCCCCAGCACCGCATCCGTGGGCGTCTCCGCCGGCATGTCCCGCCGGAACGCAAGGCGCGGCGGCGGCTGCACCGGCATGTCGATCACCCACAGCAGCCACGGCTTCACGTCCGTTCGCAGCCCCACCAGCTTGAAGAGCGGGTACTGGTCGCGGACCTGCCGATAGTTGCCCTGCAGATCCACCGTGCCGTCCGAAGAGGTCTTCACCTCGAAACCGGTGCCGGTGGCGATGATGTCGGGCTGTCCCGCGCCTCGGTTGATGTAGCAGCCGCGGTACGGGTCCATGGTGCCCAGAGCCGTGGCCACGGCATCCTGGAACCAGCTGCCGAAGACCTGCGCCTGATGGCGGCGAAGCAGTTCCTCAAGCAGGACCACGGCGGCGTTGGAGAGCTTGAACATGGGTTGCCCTGGTGTTGATCAGAAGGTGCGGACCACCGGCACACAGTCGCGCCCTGGCTGCAGCGGCGGCAGCTCCACGTGCTTGACGGCGCGGCCCGCGCGGCCGGCGGCGGTGATGAGCTGCGCGGCGAACTCGCGATCGAAGGTGGCCACGATGATCTGGCTGGAGACCTGGTCCTTGCGCAGCCCCCCCAGATACTCGGCCACCTGCGAGCGACTCGCCTCGTCGAGGCCGTTCGTGGGCTCGTCGAAGACGATCCATCCGGGCTTGTGTTCCGGCGTGCCGGCCACCTTGCCCACCACCGCCATGGCGGCCGCGATGTTCACCAGCACGCGCTGCCCCTCCGAGAGGCTCTTGCCACGATCCTGACCCTGCACCTCCACCGCGTGGCCGCAAAACTTCAGGCCTTGCAGGGACGGATGGAGCGAATGCAGCCGTTCAACCAGCGTCTGGAATCGACCCTGCACGCCGGCGTCCTGCACCACCGTGCCGGAGGCCGACCCGGCCTGCGCCTGCCGCTCCTGCACCATCTGGGCAAGCACCCGCAGCCAGCGTTCCCGCTGCTCGGAACGGCGCCGGTCCGCGTCCACCTGATCCAGACTGGCTTCCCAAGCGACGCGATCCAGCGCACCAGCCGCGGCCAGCGCCGCGCCCAGCGACTGCAGACGGCGGAAGTCCTCCTGCGCCTCGCCCAGTCCGTCGTTGAGTCGGCGTGCTTCGGACTCCAGGTCCTGCCCGGCCTTCGCGGCATCCGCGGCCAGCTGACGCGCGGCGTCCAGCGCCGCCGACCCGGGGGTGGTGGCCCATTCGCGGGTCCAGCGATCGCATCCCTCCCGCAGATGATCCGCCGCCTGCCGCACGGATTCCGCGCTGTCCGAGCTCGGATGCAACGACGGCACCACCTTGGCCAGCGCCACGCGGACGGCCTCGTGCTCACGCCGCGCCGACTCCGAGGCCGCCTGCAGTTCGCGGGCCAGCGAATCCAGCTCGTCACACGCGGCATCCGCCGCGTCGCGCTGCGCCATCCACTGCTTCGCCTGCGCGTCCTCGGTGCGCGCCACCTGGTCGGCCAGCGACTGCGCGAGCGCCGCGTGGTTGATCGGGCCGCCGCACACAGGACACTCGGGCGCGGGGGTCCCGGACGCCACCTGCTGCACCAGGTACCTGTGCGCGTCGGTGCGCGTGGTCTGCAGAAGGTTCAGGGCTGCAAGCAGCTGTCGACACCTGGAGGAGGCATCGCGCAGCTGCTTCACCGCGGCCGCGGCCGCGTCCGAGGCGGCCACCTGCGGGCCAGCGGCGGTGACGCCGGGCATCCGCCAGACCCGCTCGAGCGCCGCCCGGAGCTTGGCGTCCAATCCCGCTGCGCGCCACGCCGCGCTGACGGCCGCCGACGAAGGCACGGGCAGCCCAGCCAGTGCCGTCAGGTGCGGCCGAAGCGTCTCCAGACCAGCCAGTGTCCGGGATTCCGGCTGAAGCGAGAGCTCCGCCTGCCGACGCGCACCCGCGTCCCCATCCAGGTCGGGCCGGTTCCAGACAAGACCCTTCCTGGACGCCAGCGCACGCCCCAAGCGGTCGTACTCGCCTGCGGTGCGCGGCCGATCGCCGCAGCGACGGTCCGCCTCCAGGAAGTCCTGCCGAAGCTGCCCCAGCCCGGCCGGCTCCGCGGGCCCCTGGCCGTTGCCGCCACGCTCCAGCTGACGGGCCAGCTGCTCCAGCAGTTGCGCTTCCTCGGAAGGCCGCGTGGCGTTGGCCGCCATGGCCAGGGCCTGGCTCAGGTCGCGGAACTCCTTGAGCAGCTCGATGGAGGTGATGAACGCCACGGTCTGCCGCACGCCGCGCGTGCTGAACTCCTGCGCGGCGCCCGTGTCCTGGTCGATGCATCGAACCTGCGCGTCCGCCTTCGTCTCCTGGAGAGGCTTCAGCAGCGTGGACTTGCCGGCACCATTGGGACCCGAGACCACGATCAGGTCGAAGCGGGAGAGATCCTCCACCGCGACCGCTCCCAGCGGACCACGCGCGTGCTGGATGGCCTCAACGCGCAGGGCCATGGCCGGAGCCCTCCGTGTGCGACGCGGCGTCCAGATCCTGCTCGGCCAGTCTGGCCAGCTCGTTGAAGGCGTCGTTGCCGTTGGCGTTGCGAGCCACCTTGGCCGACGCGCCGTACAGCGTGCCGGGACATGCGGCCAGCGCGCGCTCCACGGCTTCCCGGATCTGCGATTCGTTCATGGCGTGACCTGAACCTGAGCGATGGATGAAGCGACGGCCGGGACGGACGGCCGCACAAGACAGGAGGCGCCGAGTCTAGCGTGGGACGAGGTATCGTTGGGCGCCCATGGGGTCTCCCCTCTCCGCCCTGCTCAACCTGCTGAAGTGGCCCATCGCCGCGGCGGTGGCGTTGCTGACACCCGCCGGCGCAGCGGCGCTCTGGCCGCTGCTGGTGGAGTCGTGGAATCGCAGCCTGTGGTGGACGCCCTTCGGCGTGGGGTTCATCGCGGCGCTGGGGTCGTGGACCTTTGTGGCGCGCCTGCGACCGGTGCGGTTCTGGTGCACCATGGAGCACGAGCTCACGCACGCGCTGTTCGCGTGGATGACGCTGGTGCCGGTGCTGGAGCTGCGCTCCACCGACGGCACCATGCACAGCGAGGACAACAGCGCCGGACACGTGCGACTGGGCGGCAGCAACTGGCTCATCTCCATCAGTCCGTACTTCTTCCCCACGCTGCCCGCCGCGCTGCTGCTGGCCACCTGGGCGCTGGCCACGCAGCCCTCGCCGCTGGCGCGCGCGCTGCTTGGCGCCGCCACCGCCTTCAGCCTGACCTCCACCTGGCAGGAGACCCATCGGCATCAGGTGGACCTTCGCCGCGTGGGGTTCCTCTTCAGCTGGCTGTTCCTGCCCGGCGCCAACCTGCTGGCGTACGGCCTGCTGCTGGCCAACGAGCTGGCCGGACCCGCCGGCGCCATCCGATACGCGGTGGGCGCCTTCACCGTGACCTGCCGCTGGATGGGCTTCTGAACGGACGGACTCGGCACCCGGAGAACCGAACATGCATCCGCTGCTCACCTTCCTGATTGGACTGGCGCTGGGCCTGGTGGCGCTGGCCATCGCCATGCTTCGCGCGCGGCTGCGGCACCAGCGCGAACTGGCCGCGGCCCGCCAGGACAGCGTCCGCCGCAGCCGCAGCACCCTGGGCGGCAAGATGGCCGAGCAGTTTGCGCCCATGCTGCCGGGCTTCGACGACGAGCCGGGCGACTGCAAGTTCCTGGGCGACCCGATCGACTACGTGGTGTTCCGCGGCCTCACGGAGGCGCGACATGGCGACGGTGCGCTGGACAATCTGGAGGTGGTGCTGCTGGACGTGAAGTCCGGCGCCAGCCAGATGAGCAAGTGGCAGCGCGCCATCGCGCAGGCCGTGCATGCCGGGCGGGTACGCTTCGAGGTGATCCGCGTGGACGAGCGCGGGACCTTGGTGCGCAAGCCGTACACCCCTCGCGGCGGCGACGCGCCCCCGACAGGAGACCGAGCATGAGCCACCCCAACGCGCCACGCACCGACGGACGCATGCGAGTGTCGCTGGATCCCGAGACCAGCGGCCCTGCCCCCACGCTGGAGAGCGTGCAGATGCGCCGCGTGGCCGGCGACCAGCTGGAGGTGCTGGTGCACTACGCGGTGGCGATGCCGTCCACCACCGAGGTCCGACTGGACTTTGGTCAGCTGCAGGTGCACGCCAAGGGCCAGCGTCGCGTGGCCCTCCACATCGAGGACTCCGGTCTCTGGCGCTCCAAGTGGAGCCACGATCAAATCCAGCACGCGTGGCTGGACCAGGGGCGCACGCTGCGGGTGGAACTCCGACTGCCCTCGCGCCACGAGCAGGTGCCGCAGGACGCGCCCTTCGAGGCGCGCGCGTTTCCCGAGGAGCCGTGGACGATCATGACACGGCAGCAGTGGCTGGACGCGCTGGATCGGTACGGGTGAGGTTCAGGCCGGCGGGCGGGTGCTCTTGCAGCGCCTCACGCCCGATCGCCGCTCTCGCCACCACCCAGATCCAGTTCCGGCTCCTGAGCCTTCTCACGGGCCAGGTCCTGCGCAAAGCGCACGATCAGCTGCCGCTCCACATCCGAAACATCCGGGGGCATGCCCTCAGGCATCGGAAGGCTGAGCTCCACCGGCTCCTCCTCCAGGTGGAGCGTGACGGTCTCGTTCGCCGGGCCGCTGGGCGCACCAATGGGGTCCGCTCGGACGGCGGGCTCGCGCGTGCTGGCTGCGGCAGCATGGGGCGCGGGAGGCGGCGGGGCCTGAGCCGAATGCTGCGCCCCCTCCTTCACAGCGGACGTGAGCGCGGGCTCCAGGGCCGGATGCGCGAGCGATGGAACCGCGGCATCCGCCGGCTGCACGGCCAACCCACGCGCCAGCACCGCCACGGCCACGCGCTCCTCGCTGGTCACGGGACAACCGGCCAGCGCCGCTCGAAGCTGCCGCACCCACTGCGCCGCCGCGGGGTGGGCCAGAAGCCAGCTCGCCACATCCTCAAGGTCGCCCGCCACGTCACGAAGGCCCGCACTTCCACGCTGCTGCGCCAGAGCGCGCCCCTGCTCCGCAAGGCTTCCTGCGCAATCCGCCGGAATGCGTCCGCAGCGGGACAGGCCCGCACGGACGGCCTCCGGCGACTGACCGGCCACGGTGGCCAGCCACGCCACGGCACGCAGGCCGTTCACATGCGAGAGGTCGAAGGGTCCGGATGCGCTCATGGATTCATTCTCCTGGCTCGGACGGCGGGGTTGCGCGCCGAGGACCGAAGCCGCAGGGTCATGCTACTGGCTGCCTGATCAGCCCCACGTGCCCGCCAGCAGGACGGTCACCAGCTCGTCACGGACCGAGTCCAGCAGGCCGCCCATGCGGTGCCCAAGCACTTCCAGCACATGGTTTCCAGCCTCGTCGTCCCAGTCCAGTCGGCAGAGCTCCCCGCGGCCGTCCATGAAGCGCGCGGCCACCAGCTTCACGTCGTGCGCCGCCGGAATGGCCTGCGGCGCCGCGGTGCCGGCGGCGGCAGCCAGCAGTCCGCCCCACCACGATCGCCCCAGCGACGCCGCCTTCATCGCAGGCGCGGGTGCGGGCAAGTCCAGCATCACCCGTCGATAGTCCACCAGCGGCGTCACGGACCGTCCCAGCGGGTGGAGCCGAAAGTCCAGTTCGGCCCGGGTGGGCCTTCGCCATCGCATGCGATGCAGCGCCAGTTCGACGTCCGGATCCAGCGGCACGGGAGGCACGGCGCGCCAGTATAGATGGATGCGCGCACGCGCCGGGATACACTGCGGATCGTGTCGGCAGCCCAGACCACGTCCGGTGCTTCCAAGCCCTCCGCGCAGGGCTTCGCGTTCCTTCGAAACCTTGGATGGCTGGCCATCTGCGACGGCCCGCTGCGGCGCGCCGAAGCTGCGGCCCTGGCGCGGATCGCGGAAGCCAGCGAAGGTCTGCGTGGCTGCCTGGCGCCCACGCTGGCGCTGCTGGAGGAGATGGACTACGCCACCGTGGCCGACGCCTGCCGAGGCGTGGGCGAGCTGGCCTTCAACGATCGCCGGCGCCTGCTCCGATGCGCGGTGCAGGTGGCCCTGGCGGACGGTGGCCTCACGGTGGCCGAGGGACATGCGCTCCGCCTGATGGCCGATCTCTGCTGCGGCGGCGTGGGCGGCGAGCAGGAGCTGGCCAACGCCTATCGCGAGGTGACCAACCGTGCGCTGCCCGCGTTGGCCGACCCTTCGTCGGTGGAGTGGTGGCGCAACCAGGAGCTCACGGGCAAGGGCGGCGCCGACGACGAGGATCCGCACGCCGCCTCCGCGCGCCGCCGGCTGGAGAACCTGAACCTGCTGGGACTGGAGCCCAATGCCTCGCCGCCGGAGGTGGAGGCCCGTTTCCGGGATCTGATGAAGATGCTGCATCCGGATCGCTTCCACCACGATCCGCGTCTGGGATCGGTGGCCGCGGCGCTCTTCCAGCGCATCCAGACGGCACGCCGGGAGCTGATGGAGCCATGATCGACCTCTACGCGGTGATCGGACTGCCCGGCCCCGTGCCCGCACATCGGGTGGAGGAGGCGCTCTCCAATCCCGCGCTGCGATCGGAGACCCGGGATCTGGTGGCCTTCGTGCTGAAGGACCCCCACCGCCGTGCCACCTACGACGCCGCCTGGCGCATGCACATGCTGAGCGCGGCGGTGCGTCGAGAGTGCGGCCTCACCGAGACGGTGCTGTGGAAGCGGACGCCGCCCCTGCAGGCGCCCGCGGCGTGGGATCCGGCGTCCAAGGTGGAGTTGATGGTTCTGAGGGGTGGGTGAATGACGGGAGGTGGACCACGCCAACGAACGCCATTCGTCGCGTGGAAACGCTCTCTCCGCGACATCCTGAAGGATCAGCAGAACTGGAATCTGCATGCGCGAGAGAGGGAGATCCATCAGGTCTCGCAGCGAGCGATTCTTCCGAAGCGCATCAAACGGATGGCGCTGGACATCATCCTGGGGGTGCCGATCGGCCTGCTCGTCGTTCGCAGGACCGGCTCCGATGCGGCGAACCCGCGCCACCATCTGGTGGACGGACTGCTCCGATGCCTGCTGCTCCGGCACCTGTTCCAGACGCCTGACGGAGCGCCGGAGCACGCGGAATGGCCGTGCGTGGATCTCCGGAAGCTGTTCGGGAGCGGACGCCGCCCACTCGATCGGGGACAGGCTCTTCGTCGCCTTCGCGACGAGGAACGGCTGGGGTCCGCCATCCTTCCAAAGGCTGCGGAACGCCCACGTGTCGGGCGTCTGGCGCTCTGGCGCCTGATGGGGAGCGAGCCGTCGCCGGAGGATCGTCTCCCGGTGGACCCCGCGCATGCACTCGGCTGGGAACTGCTGCGGGAGCGCGTTGCCGAATTCCCGGTGTACGTGGCGTGCCTCAACGGAACCCCGAGCCTGGCCGAACGCGACGCACGAGCGGATCGATGCCAGCAGTCACTCAACGTTCCAAGCCACCGGCGCTCACTGGGCGTGCAACGGAGGGGCTACCGCCTGCTCTGGGATCACTTCGAGGCGTCCCTGACATCCGCTGGCGCGGATCCGCGTGAAGTGAGCGCGTGGCTGGAAGTCTCGGGGAACAACGCAGAGGCGACGGCCTTTCTGCTCCGGCTGATCGCCGACCGCGCCGCCCCGGATGCCGAACCATCGCAGCCGCGCATCATCGCCAAGGGGCTCTCCCCTGAGGACTGCGCAGCACATCTGCCAGCACTGGCTGCGGGCATTCGCGACACGCATGCGTTCTGGCAACGGCGGTGCCTGACCATCACCAAGCCATACTGGTACCTGGTGTCCGGATTGGCCCATCGCCTGGACGCGTTCAGCGCCTCGGAACTTGAAGGGCCGTTCACCGCCAGATTCTGGCGGATGCTCATGGCCGACATCCCCCAGGATCCCCGCGTCATCCGCTCGATGCTCGACGGATCGAGGCAATGGCCCGAGCCGCTCGTCGCCAACCCCCTGTCGTTCGTCCGACGCATGCTTGATTGGGCGCCGGAGCACTCGGAACAATCGCTGCGAGCCCTCCTGGACTTCCTGCTGTCCCCGGATTCCGTGGCCGGGGGCACACCGCTCCCGCAGCACGCGCGCCCGGACGGCACGATGCAGCCCGCTCACGCATTCCTGCGCGAGGCGATGCGGAACGGGGAATCCTGCGATCTGGACCACATCATTCCCGAGTCCGCCTTGCGGGAGTGCAAGGCCAGATCCGTGGTCCAGTCGCCGCTGAACAAGTGGGCGCTGCCTTCAGGCATGAACCGAAGCAAGAACGACCGCCCGCTGCCCGATTTCGCGCGCTCCTCCTACCTGACCATGCTTGAGCGCGGCCGCATCGATGACTGCCTGTCACAATGGACCAACTCGCACGGATTCCACTGGCTTCCTCTCGAGGAGGGCGCTACGACATCGCAGCTGCAGACGCTTCTGGCGGACCGGAGCGGTTTCTTCTGGAAGAGGCTGGAGCGCCTGCAACCCAGCGACGCATCCGTGTCTCCCGGCCAGGTCCGCGGACTTCTGCTGGAAGGCCTCCGCGAACGCTGGGGCGGCTAAACCCGCATCGCCGCAAAGCTCTCCCCCCGCCGCCCGATCTCGCGCTGCCGCTCCGCCGCGTCGCTTCCACCCGTGATCAGCCACAGGATGCGGCGCCGGCAGTCCAGCGTGCGCGCCCCCTGCCCGTCGGTCATGAAGATCACGCCGTCGATGCGCTGCGCACGTTCGTTCACCCACGCGATGGCGGGGTCGAAGTCCGTGCCACCGCCGCCCGAGGTCTCGGTGGGCGCCTGCCCCCGATAGTTCCAGACGCGCCCCACCTCCTGGTCGCTTTCCACCACGGTGATGGTGGCACCAGCCCGCCAGATGGCCCGCACCTCGCCGAAGAAGGCGGCCAGCTGCCGCGGCTCGATGGAACCGCTGGTGTCCAGCACCACCGCCAGATGGCTGAGGGGCTGCACCCGGATCCCCGGCACCTTGCCGAACCGCTTGGAGGGCCGCTTGAGCGTGGTGCGGATGCGCGTGCGGCGGCTGCCGGTGCCGAACAGTCGGACCATGCGCCGCCAGTCTCGGGTGCCCGTGCCATGGGCCACGGTCTCCTCCACCACGCGCCGCAGATCGCCGGGGAGCCGGGCCAGCGCCTCGGCACCCGCGGCCTGCGCCCCCTGACGGACCACCTCGGCCGTCACCGCGGCCGCCGCGACGGGATCTCCCTCCGCCCAGATCTCCGCACCCTGCCCGCGCGTGTCCGATGACTGCTGCAGGGCCGTGGCCGCCGCGCCCGAGGCCAGACGCGCGTAATACCACTCCATGGTCTGGCCCCACAGGCGGTCGCCGAGTGCCAGCAGGCCAGGCGTGTCGATGCGGAGGGCGCTCGCAGGCAGCAGTTCCTCCTCCACCAGGCAGTTCACCGCCAGGTCCGCCGCCACGTTCATGCGCTCCGCATGTTCCAGCTGTCTGGCACGCTGCAGGTGCCCCAGCACCACATGCAGGATCTCGTGCTTGAGCACTCCAACGCGGTGCGCGTCGCTTTCCAGCGTGCGCAGCCAGAACACCGGGTTCACCAGAAGATGCAGCGCGCCGTTGCGGACGGTGACCGCCGCGGTCTCCACCTCCTCGGTCACCACGCGGATGGCGCAGAGCAGGACGTGCCCGTAGAACGGGTTCACCAGCAGCAGCCGACTTGCCGCACGCTCCAGCGACGCCAGCACCGCCTGCCGGTCATGCATGCCCCAGCCTCATGAGCGGCGCGTGCTCCAGCAGGAACGCCGTGACCTGCATGGTGGCGGCCTTGCGGAGGAACGCCTGGCGCGCGTCCGCCGGCAGGCGCTCCCACATGAGAAGCTCGATCAGGTTGCGCCGTTGCCGTTCCCCGACGGTGCCCATCCGGGACAGATGCGCGGCCAGCCGATCCAGCATCATCATCATGCGGTCCACGCGCGGGGCCGCGCCCGGTGGATGCACCAGGGCCTCCAGCCGCTGCAGCAGCCGCTCCTCCGCCAGCCTCTCCAGCAGGTCCTCGGCGGACGGGAGCCGGGCCATCCCTCCCTGCACGAAAGCCAGGAAGCTTCCGGCCGCGGCCGGCTCGATGCACCCTGTGGCGATCATGGCCACCAGATCGTGGTGCGCCGCCAGATCCTCCAAACCACGCAGATGCTCGAAGAGGTTGGTGAGACTGCGCGGCGTGGTGCGCCCCGTGCCCACCAGCTCCGGATAGGCCAGCACGAACTCGATGCCCCGCGAATCCACCCCCGCCGACGCCGCCCAGGTGGCCCACGCCTTGGCGTCGAAGGTCATGGTGGCGTGCATCATGCGCGTCAGCAGCGCGTCGTCCATGGGCGTGACGGAGAACTCGCCGCCGTCGGGATTGGCCGTCAGGAAGATCTGCCAGCGCTCCGGCAGCCCCCAGTTGAACATGCGGCGGTCCTGCAGCAGCTGCATGATGCCGCGCAGGATCCGGTCGTCGGCGCGGTTCACGTCGTCCAGCAGCAGGATGCCTTCGCCCCCCCGCTGGTGCATCTGCTGCGCCCACTCCGGCATGACGTACATGGTGTAGTCGTCGGTGGGATCGTCCGGCGTGTTGGGGTCGATGACCTTGGGCATGCCCGTGAGGTCTCCCATCTCCTCGAACTGCGCAGGATTGACCTGCAGGAAGTTCACCCGGCGCGCCGCGGCGAAGTCGCGGATGCTCTGAGTCTTGCCGATGCCTGGCAGGCCCCAGACGCAGAGCGGCACGGGCTGCAGGCCGCGGCGCATGCGGTCCACGTTGGCGTCGTAGACATGCGAGATCAGGCGGTGGTAGCGCTCGCCGGAGACTTCAGGGCCGTGCACGATCATGGGGGGCGTTCCTCGCTCAGGTGCGTCTTGCCAGATGGGCCAGCGGCCCGTCCGTGTCCACGGAGATCTCGATCCGGTCGGAGAGCCGCTCCAGCAGGCGCACGCTGTCGGCGGAGAGCGAGCGCACGTCGTGCAGCCGGATGTCGGTGAGCATCCTGCACGCCTCGATCTCCGGCGGGATCTGGTGGATGGCGGATCCGGACAGCGAGAGCGTGGAGAGCTGCGTGAGCCGCCCGATGGAGGCAGGCAGACGCTCCACGCCGGTGCGGTCCAGGCAGAGCGTCTGGAGCCCGGGCATGTCGCCGATCCAGTCCGGCAGCGACGCGAGCGCGGTGCCGGAGAGGTCCAGCAGGCTGAGCGAAGGCAGGCTGCGAAGGCTGGCGGGCAGCTGGGTGATCCGGGTGTCCTCCACCTTGAGGCTGCTCAGCGCCGTGCACTGCCCCAGCGACTCGGGCAGCCGCTCCAGCGGACAACCGTCCAGACGGAGCACCTGCAGCTGGGTCAGCTGGCCGATCGAGTCCGGGAGATGCCCCACCAATGTGGTGCTCACATCGATCAGCTCGCAGGCGCTCCACGCGCCGATCCAATCCGACAGCGATTCCAGCGCCGAGCCCGCGGCCTCGAACTCACGGAGCCGCGTCCACCCTGCCGCCCAATCCGGCAGGTGACGGATGGGCGCGCGATCCAGCTTGAGCTCACGAAGCGGCACATGCCGCAGCCACTCCGGCACGGCGGTCAGCGACGTGCCCGACAGCGAGAACGCGTACTCCGCAGGCTTGGCCGGCGCTTCGTCGGCGTCTTCACCCTGGTCATCGTCGTCCTCGACATCCGGATCCTCCTCGTCCTCTTGCTCTTCGGAAGGATCCTCCGACGCGGATCCCCCGGGGATCGCCGCGTCGTCCAGATCCAGTTCGAAGGAATCCGTGTCCGCCTGGACCTCCAGTTGCGGCTCCTCCACGCCCATGGCGTCCAGGTCCAGCACCAGCTCCTCGGCGTCGGTGCCGTCGGGGTCCAGCACCAGTTCCTGGTCCTGATCGATCGTCAGCTCATGGCCGGCGCCAGCGTGGGTGCCAGAGCCATGCCTGCTGGGAGGCGCCGTGGGTCCGGTGCAGCCTTGCGCAAAGGTGCAGTTCTCCAGATCCACGCGGATGGGCACGTCCGTGTCCGCATCCACCCACGCCTGCGCCATCTCCACCCGCACACCTCGAAGCCCTTCGGCGCCCAGTGCGCGAAGATGCGACAGGTTCCACAGCCAGGCGGGGAGTTCCTGCACGCCCGACTCGCCCACCTCAAGCTCGCTCAGCGCGCCGGCCTGACGCAGCCACGACGGCAGCCGGCCCAGCGCGCTCGGCACCTGCAGCTCCTTCAGGTGACCCACGCCTCCCTGCGGCGTGGGGAGGCTCTCCAGCATGGTGCCCTTGAGCGAGGTGTTCTCCGCGTACGGCAGCTCCGGGCAGTGTGCCAGCGGATTGCCGCTCAGCTTGAGGATGCTCCCTTCCGCCGTGGCGAACGCGGCCGCGGGCACCTGCCCAGGGTCGATGCGGGTGATGCGGTTGTCCGCCAGCTCCAGGGTGTCCAGGCCGGACAGGTCGCGCAGGGCGCTGCCCACACCGCACAGCATGTTGCCGTCCAGTCGCAGGCGCCTGAGCTGGGGCAGGTTCCACCGCGCCGCCCCCAGCGACACCACGCCGCACTCCTCGATGAAGAGTTCCGTCAGGGCCGGGAAGACGCTGCCGTCCACCAGCCAGGCCGGCACCTGCGAGATGGGCACCTTCTCCAGGCGCAGACATTCGATCCACGGGCAGACGATGCCCGAGAGGTCGGGCAGCGCCATCGCGCCACTGATGCCCAGCGTGCCGTGCACCCTGGGCGCCAGGGAGCGCATGAAGTCGCGGTCGATGCGGGGACAGCGCTCGAAGCGGACCGAGCCGATCGGCTCCACGTCCTCCACGTCGTCCCACTCCGTCACCTGCTGGCCGGCGCCCACCACCGAACCGCAGCGCTCGAACATGATCTCCAGCCGCTCCGGCTCCTCGCCCTGGGACTCGAGCCAGTCCACGGCGTCCGCACGCGCGTTCAGCAGCCTCTGGAACTCGCCCGGGCAGTCCACCAGCCGAAGCTCCTGCCACAGCTGCGGGGGAATCCACGAGTGGATGCAGTCGGCCATCCATTCCTCCAGCGGCCGTCCGTCTCCGGCGATCACCACCGACAGCGAACCGTTCTCCACCGTGTCCGGGTCGGCCAGGCAGCCCTCGTCCGTCAGTTCCAACTGGGTCTTCGTCATGCGCCGAAGCATCTCCAGCGGCACGATGCGCTGTCCCTCTCCAACCTTGTTGCCGGCCTCGATCACGTGCCAGGATGGAAGACACGCCAGCGCCTGACGGTGCCAGCCACCCTGCGACTCGTCCATGTGCAGGAGCGCCCACGCCATGGCGGGCACGGGCCCCAGCGTCGCCGCCACTTCCAGCGCCGCGCGCGGACCGCCGGCCTGCTCGGCGATCTGCAGGATCGTGCCGGCGTCCGGATGCTCGTCACGCTCGAACGCGGCCCGAAGTCCCCGACCGATCCGACCCCAGATGCCCCCGACATCCGCGATGGTTCCTGCCACCTCGACCCGGATCTTCCGGAACATCTCGTCCTCGTCGTCGCGCAGAGCCAGACAGGAGGCGGCGAGCAACTGCACCAAGTGGATGTCGGATCGTGCACCGAGCGCACGGATCTTGGCCAGTGCCAGCCGCGTCAGACCCTCGTCGCCAGAATCCAGCAGCTCCGCAATCTCCCGATCGGCCGCGGAGGCCTGCCAGTCCTCCAGCAGCCCCGGCACGCGCCCGGCCTGCACCCACCGCCCCGGAGCCACGGCCAGCCGATCCTCCCCCAACAACTCTCCGCGCCGCGCCATGGCCCGGACTTCGCCAGCGGTGAAAGGCCCGCGCACGTCCTCCAGCAGTCGCCAGAGCCAGTACTTGTTCGCGGTGCCCTGCTGTTCCGGACTCATGCGTGTTCCTCCTGAACTCGACGGCCAAGGAGGCCGCCAAGCGCCTGGGCAAGGCTACGGTCCTGCGCGCCCAGCACCACGCGCCCCAGACGCGGCAGCCGCGCCAGCGTGTCCAGGCCTTCATCCACACCCGCACCCGTCAGGCGAATCAGGCGGAGGCGTGCGCATCCGGCCAGCGTGCTCGGCAGCACAAGATGCCTGCATCCCCGCAACGAGAGCGTCTCCAGCGCACCGCAGCCGCCGATGCCGTGCGGCAGCTGGCGCACGGCCGTCCCGTCCAGCTGCAGCTGCCGCAGCCTGGGCCAGGTCACCGGCCCCGCCGGAAGCTGCTGCACCCGGGTGCCCGAAAGGTCGAGCGTCTCCAGCGTGACCACGCGCGCCAGCGACTCCGGCAGCTTCCGCAGGGGATTCCCGGCAAGGTCCAGATGCCGCAGGCGGGCGCAGCGATCGAGCGGCCCCGACAGCTCCTCCACCTGGTTCCAGCCCAGATGCAGCGACTCCAGGTGGCGGATCGCCTCCGCGTGGACCGTGGCCACGCGCGCACCCGTCAGGCGCAGCACGCGAAGCGCGGCGCGGCCCTCCAGTCCGGCGGGCAGCTCGTCCAGCGGATTGCCGTCCAGATGCAGCGTGTCCAGCGCCTCCGGAAGCCCCTGCTCCAGCGCAAGGACCTCGATCCGGTTTCGAGAGAGATCCGCGTGGCGAAGGCCGGTGCACTTGCGCAGGCCGAAGGCGTCCAGGCGAAGGCGGTTGCACGCGGCCCGAAGGGTGACCAGCTGCGGACAGAGCTTTCCCAGGCCGTCCAGATCCGTCAGACGGTTGCGACAGAGGTTGAGCGCGCGCAGCGAAGCGCCGCAGCCACGCAGGAGCGCCACCGGGAGTTCCAGCAGGCCGTTGCCGGAGAGGTCCAGCGACGCCAGCGCGGGAAGGTCGTGCGCCAGTTCAACCTTTCGAGAGAGGCTGCAACCCCGCAGAAAGAGCGACTGCAGCGAGGGCGGCAGCGGCAGCGGTCCCCTCCCAAGCGGAAGGCCCTCCAGCGCCAGCGACTGCAAGGGCAGCTGCGCAAGCCACCCGGGGATCTCCTCCAGACACCCACGCACGCGCAGCGAACGGAGTGCGCCACAGCCCTGAAGCCACTCCGGAAGATCCGGCCGTTCGCCCAGATCCAGCTCCAGCGACTGGAGCGCATCCGCGCCAGCCGGCGCGGCTCCGGACGCGGCGGCGCCCTGCGGCAAGGACCACCCATGCCGGACCCCGTCGCCGGGGCGCGCCAAGACCACCATCCAGTCCTGTCCGGAAGGGATGGTGGTCATGGCGCTGCCGGAATCACATGGGCATGCGGACCGTGCGCGTTCAGACGGTCTCGTGCTTCTGGCTCCACCAGAGCCAGTTGCAGAAGCCGTCCACCGTCACGCCCCACTCGCCGTGGATCAGCGCGCGAAGCTCGCCGCTGGTCAGCCAGTTGAGCATGACCTGCATGGACCGGTCGTCCACGCTGTCGCGGCCCTGCACGTTGCGGATGAGCCCCGTGGACGCCTTCGAGAGGCCCGCAGGCTGCAGACCCGCAGGCACCGCCCAGCTCAGCCGGTGACCGTCACCTTCGCGCTCGAAGCGCACCGAGCCGCGGATGGACTTGGGCAGCGCGCCGTCGGCCAGCCCAGGCCCCACCACGAGCATGCGGAACAGCATCTGCGCCGCCACCCGATGAGCCTCGGCCTGCGGAACGTCCAGGGCCGCCGCGAACATCATGGCGCAGCGCCACAGGCGCTTCTGGTTGGCCAGAGCGATGGGATAGTCCTGATACTCCTCGTCGCGCTGCGCCAGCATGTGCGCCACGTAGGCCTTGGCCTCGGGGTGCGCCGCCAGGTGCAGCGGATCCAGCACGCGACGAAGCAGCGCGCTCACGGGTCCGCCACCCGCAGGCGCTGGGCCGGCAGGACCGGCGTCCGGCTGCGAATCCACCAGCAGGCGGGTCAGCAGGTTGCGGCCACCCTTCACGGACTGGAGCGCACGATCCAGCGGACGGTCCGCCTCGCAGCGGTCGATGAGCAGGCGGAACATGTCCTCCTTGGCCACGCTGTCGCGGGCCTCGGCGCCAGGCACGTACGCGCCCGCCGAGTGGTAGCGGTCCGCCGCGTCCACCACGCGATCCAGCGCGGGAGGATTGCGGAGGTCGCGCACCCGCTCCACCACCGGACCACGGGCTTCGCGGTTGCCCAGCAGCGCCTCGAAGAAGCGCACCTGACCGCTGCCGATGAGGGCGTCGATGAGCTCGTCGTTGACGCTCTCGGCCAGCTGCTGACCGGGCAGGCGATGACAGAACTCCGCGAAGATCATGACGGCGGCCTGCTCGCCCGCCGTGTCGGAGCCCACGTTGGTGTCCATGGCCAGACGCAGCGCGGACATCTTTCGGGCGAACGGCACCGAATCGCCGTCGCGGGCGCTGGTCTCGATGCGCTCCGGCGAGAGCTCCACGGCCTGACGCACGGACGCCGGCACGCGGCCCAGGCGCTCCAGCGCGTGGCTGAGCACGCCGGGATCGCCGCTGGCGATGGCCTCCAGCACGATGGAGGTGCGGTCACCCGACTGCACGTCCACCTTGGCGCCGCTCTGGATCAGCAGGTCGGCCACCTGCTTGTGGCCCATGCGGTAGGCGAGGTGGATGGGTCGGATGCCGTGTCGCGAGGCCTTGTCCAGATGATCCGGAGCGCGTCGCAGCAGCTCCTCCACCATCTTCTTGGCTTCCTCGTCGAAATCCGCGGCCACGCGCACCGCGGCCATGAGCGGCGTGACGCCGTCGTGGGTGGCGCGGAAGTGGTCCGGCGTGAGGCGGCATCGGCGGCCAGCCAGCTCCATGGCCGAGCCGTGACCCGTGCTGGCCAGCACGAACACCAGATTGCGACCCAGCGTGTCCGGCATCATGTCGAACGAGCGCTGACCGAACCATTCGACGGAAACCGGATCGTCGGTCAGCGCCTTCAGGAACAGGCTGCGGCGGCGGGAGATCTCCTCCGGAGCCAGTCGGGTCCGGGCCGAGCCGGCCACGAACGGACGAAGGAAGCGCTCCAGTTCCAGATGCAGCGCGGGACGGCCGAAGTCCGGCAGGCGCCCGGCCTGGGCCTGCGACCGCATCCGCTCACGCAGCGACTGCGCCACCTCGGCGTCCGGGCGGCCGGTGATCTCGATGGCGGGCTGGTTGTTGCCAGGATCGCGGCTGACCCAGAAGGTGAACGCCTCGCGGCACTTGAAGGCCTTCTCCCAGAGCTTGCGGTCGTAGCCGCCCACTTCGGGCATGGCCTGGTCCAGCTGCTCCAGCGCACCACGGTCGAATTCCTTGATGAAGGTGCCGTAGAGCAGCTCCTCGAACTCGCCGGCGTTGTCGGTGGCCAGCACCGTCTCCAGCCGGTTGTCGCCGCGACGGCCACGCCCCTTGGGGCGGCGGCGCGTCAGCAGGTCGTACTCGCTCTTGATCAGCGGATCGGCAAGGTCCTCGGCCAGCACACTGGCGCCGGACTGCAGGCGCTCGGGCGCCACTTCCGCACCCTGGTCCAGCAGCAGCTTGAGCGGCGACGGCGCAAGCACGGCGGCGCCGAAGCCCGCGTGGACGCGGGTCTCGGCCAGCAGCAGCACGTCCAGAGCGATGTACGCCAGTGTGGAGAGCATGGAGGCGCGCTCCTCGCCGGTGGCGCTGCGCTGCAGCACCTGGAGCGCCTCGCGGACGCCGGACTGCTCTCCGGGACGGTGACAGAGGATCTGCACGGTCGCGTCCAGCATGGCGCGCTCGGAGGCGCCGCGGCCGGTGTTTGCGATGGAACGCGACACGGCCTGCAGGAACTGCTCCGCGTACTGGTTGGGCTGGGCCGCGGTGGCCTGCGACAGCAGGCGCCGCAGCGCAACGCGCAGGCGGCGACGGAAGGTGTCCGGCAGCGCGCGGGCGCCCCGGGTGAGACGGAGCGACCAGCCCGACATGGGCTCGCGCTTCATCACCATGCGGCGGAGGCGGTTGGCCAGGGTGGCCGAGCGGCCTTCACCCTCGGGCTCCTCGTGACCCACGGCCATGCGCACGATCGACACCATGTCGTCGCCGCGCTCGAGCAGGCTGCTGCCCCACTTGAGGTCGTTGCGACGCTCCCAGGACTCGATGCGCTTGCCGCCGGCGTAGGCCAGATCGAGCACGCTCTCGAACTTCCACAGGAAGTCGATCTCGCGACGAGCCACGCTGATGGCCGCGCCCACGCCCTGGATCTGGTCCAGGATCTTGCGGCTCCAGTCCTCGCACTTCTCGAAGTTGAGGCCCGGGAGCCGATTCCGGCTCTCCAGCATCTCGCTCAGCAGCCAGTAGCCGTAGGCGATCTCCTCGCCCGACGGGGCGTCCGCCGCGGTGGCCGGGTGCACCAGCTCGCGCACGGAGCGGTCGAACTCGCCCAGCACCACGCAGCGCAGCAGCGCCGACGAGGCGCCGTGATGGCGCGTGATGGTGAGGAACTCCTCGCCGCAACGACGCAGGCGCTCGCGAAGGCCGTTGGCCGGCTCGCTGAACACCAGCAGCGGGTGCACGCGCGCGCCCTCGGCGTCGGCGTCCACCATCAGGTGACGCAGCTGCAGGTCGCGGAACGGATCCGATCCCTTCTCCGCCAGACGGAAGAGATGGTCGTAGAGCGCCATCGCATGGTCGGTGTTGCCGAAGCGATCCGCACGATTGAACGGCGCACCCTGCGCGTGCACCATGTCGCAGCCGTACTCGTCGAAGGTCACCAGGAACAGGCTCCGCCACGTGTCCGACCGCTCCGGCGTGGCAAGGCTGGTGGTCTCAAGCCACTGGGTCGCTGCGCTGAACGCCTTCGTCAACTCGCCGCGGCGCACGTGCTTGAGGTACAGGTCGAGGAACCGTGTTTCTTCTGGCGTGGGCATGTGGATCTTTCTTCTCTTCTGCCGATGGGTCTTGCGATGCGCGAATCGATCGAACGACGAGCCTTGGGCCCCTGGGCGCCACGAGCGGATCGGGCGTCCCGAGGGCGCGGATACTAGCGGGCCTTCGCGCGTGCCGCCGCACGAAGGACGACGGCCACGGGGGCCGGAAGCGTCATGTCAGGCCGCACCTTCGCTGCCCCCCAGCGCGGAGGCCGTCCAGCGGATGTCGCGAAGTTCCTGAAGGGCCCGCTCCACACGCGCCGCATCCTCGAATTGACCGTTTTCACGCAAGGCCGTGTATCGGGTCGAAAGGCTGTTCAGAAGCGTGTTGGCGGACCGCCAGATGCTGCCCACGGTCTCTGCCTGAAGGGGCGGCATGCCCGCAAGGAGACCACCGTGCACCCCCAGCCATCGCTGCACCGCCTCACGGAGCTCGGGCGTGACACCGGCGCCAACGGGAGTCACGGGCGGCTCATAGGGCTTCGAGGTTGAGTTGCTGGCAGCGGCCGCCGCCGGCATCTCCATGGGCATGCGGATGCTGAACACGCGCTCCAGCTCGGCCCGAGAATCGGCCAAGGCCGGCACACCCTTGACCAGGACCTTGCAGATGGCGGCCTGAAGCACTGGGTCCGCAGCCAGGCCGTCGAAACCATGCTTGCCGAAGGAGGTCAGCACGGCGCCGTCCACGCCGGCAAACCGCATGATCTCGCTCTCGAAGAGCGCACCCGAGAGCGCCGCTCCCGGCTGACGGAGCGACTCGTCCATCTCCTTCTCCAGTTCGCGCATGAACCCGTGCAGGTGCGTCCTGGCGCCCTCGGAGCCGCGTGACCCGGGCACACCACCCATGGAGCCCAGCGATGCCGCGGCCGGAGCCGGCGAGCGGGACGCCAGCCACTCCAGGCAGCACGCGACGAACTCGCGGATGAACGGAGCGCGCATCTGGATGGCGGCCAGCGCGATCTCCGGGTTGGCGCGAGCCAGGAACGGGCCGGTCAACTCCACCATCTCGTGGCCCAGCTCGCCGCCCTGCTCGTCCATCACCTTGACCTGCAGCCGCTGCGCCGCATCCACATGGGTGGCGCCGTCGAAGTCGATCTTGTCGCCCAGCTGCGTCCAGGTCTGCGTGGAGCTCCACGATCCCGGCGCGCTCTCGGCGGGCACCGCCTTGCACGTCACGCGGCGCTCGAAGGGCTGGCCCTTGGAGCCCAGGAGCCCGCGGACCATGACCGGCGACCCACCATTCCACAGGCGCACCAGCAGCGCCTTTCCGGCCGCGATGCCCTCGCCCGCCAGGCGGAGTTCCACCCCGTCCGCATGTCCACCCGCGCTGGCGCGCGTCACGCGATACTGAAGCGCAGGCTTGGCACGGGGACCGCGGGCGACATTGCGAAGCCACTCCACCTGCGTGGGATCCAGCCGACCGGGGTCGGGCAGTCCGTACGGCGACATGGGACGCTGGTCGTGCAGCCGAACCACGTCCATGGCGGCGCGGACCACTTCCGGCGTGAAGCCACGGGAATCATGATCGCCGCGAAGCATCCGGTAGGCCTGCTGGAAGTCGCCGCGTTCCGCGGCCTGGACGGCCGGATGGGCGGCCGGGGAGGCCGACCCGGCAGGATTGTCCGCGTTGATGCCCTTGTTCAACAGCGCATGGAGACGGGTCTTGGTCTCCCACGGCAGGGCGTGCGCAGCACCAAACTCGGTCTTCTGGATGATCTCCTCACCAAACTCGCGCAGTTTGGCACCGTCAGCCACCGGCGTCGGCCGCGCCAGATACCGGATCACCAGCAGCGCTGCGTCGGCGTAGTTGCGCTCGCGCATGAAGGAACGGATCCAGAGCACGCGAACCTCTCGGAGCCACTCGCGCGCCGAGACGGGCAGCTTGTCCTCGGATCGCGAGAACTGCTGCAACTCCGGGGACATGGCAAAGCCGTCGGCCCGAGGCGCGGATTCACCGGTCACACGGGCGCACACCTCGCGCGCCATCTCCTCGCGACTGCAGTTGTAGTGGAAGGTGGCCCAGGCCAGCATGAAGCGCACGGAGGCCGCCGCGTGATGTTGATCCGCGGCGAACTGCCAGTCATTCTCCAGCAGGCTGCGGCCCGCCTCATAGATCTCTCGGATGCGCGCATCCGCCTCCTGCTCGCTGGCCGGCACCTTGGACGGCGTTCCGGCGACCGGGGCCGCTGCCGGAACGAACACGCCGGCATTGGGAGTGAAGCGCGCGTGGTAGCGGACCAGCGCGTGGAGATACGTCGCCGCCACAGCGGGGCGGTACTTGGAGCCCACCGGACTCTTGTCCCAGGCTTCCGCCAGGAGCGTGATGGCGTCACCCAGCCACTCGTCGCGCTCCAGTTTCAGATCCACCGACGCCAGGATGGCGAGCGGGTCCAGCGTCTCGCCAAAAACCTTCTTGGCCTGGTCGAAGCACCGATCCGCCTCCGTCCGCGCGCTGAACTTCTGCGGCGAGCCCTCGCCGGCGTGCCTGAAGATGGCCCGCCACGCAAGTCCGCGTGCGTACCAGCCCCATCCCGCGGCGTCACCACTGGTGGTCTTGTCAGCAAGCTTCTCGCCGATCAGCCCGGCGATGAGCGCCTTGGGCTCCGGAATGCCGCGGAGCGCGGTCTCCGCCTCGCCCGTCAGACGCGCGACGGCCGCCCGGCGGATCGTGGCGTAGTGGCCACCGTTCTCAGCCTGCGAGAATCCGAGTTCGGACGGGTCGGCGGAGAACTCCACTCCGACCAGTTCCATGAAGTTGGCACCGGCCTTGGACCAGATCTGGTGCTCCAAGCTTGTCATCGAACCACCCGCCGGAGGGCGGCCTCCAAAGCCCGCTGGAGAGCCGAAGCCCGTCGATCCGTAGGACGAAGTCGAAGAGGGCTTCGAGCCCCGGCCCGCCCGCCGCGCCACGATCAACGCCACCACCACGCCCACCACCAGCGCCGCCACCAACGCCACGGGCAACGCCCACGCCGGCAGCGCGTCCACCGGAGCGGCCGCTGACGGTGCACCCTTGGCGCCCGCCGCCGGAGCCGCGGTCGACTGCGCCGCCCACGCAGCACCGACACTCACCAGGTAGGACAGCGCCGCGATCGATGGCGCCATGGCGCGTCCGGGCAACATCCCCCGAAGGTGCATGCGGCCGGAAACTCGCCCGAAAGTCTTCTTGTTCATCGTTGGTGGAGCCTTGGTGGATTCCTTCGTCGACCGTGCCAGGCGGCAGGTCGTGGGGATGGTACTGGTGCCTGCGGACCCCCGCAATCGATTCGCCCGGCACCTACGATGCTCGGATGGGGATCAAGCGCGCCAGGACCCGCACTCAGACCAGCGTCGGCGGCGCCGCCACGGTCCAGGTCCGGCTGGCGTCTCCGAACGAGCGCCCCCTTCCCGATCGACTTCGCGCCGCGCTGCCTGGTCTGCAGGGCCCGCTGCTGGAGGCACCCAACCTGCCCGATCTGCCGGGAGTCGGGCTGGCTGCGGCACTTGCGTCGCCGGCCGCCGGTGCCCACTTCCTGCTGGCCGAGAGCGCCGCGGGAGATCCGATGGCGCGTGCTCGAAAGCTGATCAGGCACCTCCGCACCGCCGGCATCGGCGCGCTCCCCTGCCGCGTCTGGCTGCTGGCTTCGGACGCTTCGCCCCTGGCCTCCGAGATGGCCAGCGCCGCTCGCGCGGGCGTGCTGCGGCCGCCGGATCTGGAGCCGGCGCGGCTTCGCGGTCTGCTGCTTGGATCGGTGCAGCTGGAGCTGGGAGAGGTTCCCGCGGCACAGCGAAGGGACTGCGTGTGGCAGGTGTCCCGACTGTTCGGCGAGCGCGTGATGCCGCCGTCCTTGGACGCGGGCGCGGAGCAGGACACGCTTCCGGAAGAGCGACGGCTGGCGCGTGAGATCGCCGGACTGCGAGCGTCGCTGGCCACCGCGGAGATGGATCCGCACCAGCTGGACGCGCGCGCCCGTGTGTGGACGCAGGGCGCGCGGATGGTGCGTGGCGTGACCGGCTCCGGGAAGACCTCCGTGCTGGCGGCAGCCACCGCGCTGGCCGTGGATGCAATGGCCTGCAAGGCGCGCACCGCGCCCGCCGCCGCGCCGCGCGTGCTGGTGACCTGCCCCGAACGCTCGCTGCTGCCCGCGCTGCAGGAGCGCATCACCGGATGCTTCACGGCGCGCACCGGGGCGCGGCGCCTGCCGCGGTGGGTGGAGTTCCGCGCGCTTCCCGAAGTGGTGAGTCGCGTGGCCGCACAGCTGGGTGCCAAACCCCCCGTGGATGCCACGCTGCCCCAGCGCGAACGGCTGGCGCTGGACGCGCTGCGGACCGCCGGAGCCGTGCCCGCCGCGGCCGCATGCGACCTGGTGGTGCTGGACGAGGCCCACGACGCGTCGGACCAGGCCCTGGAGCTGCTGGCGGCGCTGGCCGAAGGCCGAAACCCCGGTGATCCCCGAGTGCACGCCTACTTCGACGACGCGCAGGCCATGGCTCCGGCGGGTGCCGAGACCGCACGCGGCCTGCGACGGCGATGGAAGTCGCTGGGCCTTCGCGCCACCGGACTTCGATCGGTGCTGCTGGACCAGGCCTACCGCACGCCGTTGGAGACGCTGGAACCGGCGTTCAACCTTCGGCTTGGAACGCTGCGTGCGGAACGCGTGGCCGACGCGGCGGACTGCGTGGAGCTGGACCGGCTGGTCTCGCGCGGCAAGGTGGTCCTGGATCACGACGGCTGGGCACGCGTCCAGTTTGCCGTCCGGGACGGCGGGCGCTGGCCCCTGGTCCACCGGCGCAACGGGCGGCGTGCGGCGCTGCAACACGCGATCGACTCCGCGGCCAAGCTGGTCCGCACCTTCGGCCTGCTTCCGGAGGACGTGGCGGTGCTGGCGCCGGACCTTGGCACCCTCGAGGAACTGGAGGTGCTTGCGCGACCCCACACCGCCACCCCGGTCCGGGGCTCCACGGATCTCTCTCGCACGCTGATTCCCGTGGAGGGCAGCCGGCCCGTGGTGGCATGCACCGCCAACGCCGCGCGCGGCCTGGAATGGCCCGTGAGCATTCTCGTAGGATGGGAAGGGATGGCAGTGACATCGGAAACCCGGGCCGGGCTCTATGTGGCCATGACGCGCACGCAGCATCTGTGCATGCTGGTCACCACGCGGTCGTGCACGCTGGCGGACGAGCTGGAAGCGTGCATCGAGCGGAGCCGCCGCGCTCGGGGGAACGGCCGCACTCAAGGAGCCCCCGCATGAGATACACCCTGCAGCGCCAGAACGGCGTCTCGCGACGCGACCTGTCCGCCACCGAACTGCTGGCCCTCTGCAAGCTGGGCGAGATCGGCTCCGAGGACCTGATCCAGCGCGAAGGCGACACCGCGTGGCACCACGCCTCCACCATCCCGGAACTGGCCGAACTCATGCGGTCGCAGGAGCGGCCGCGACGGGAGTGGACGGAGATCTTCGAGGAGATCAATCCGCTGGTGCCCATGATCGAGAACGGCCGGGGGTGCGGCAGCGGACTGCTCATCTCGGCGGACGGGTTGGTCCTGACCAACAGGCATGTGATCGAGTGGGGCGACCGCGCGGAGAAGGGGGCCACCGCCATGGTGCGCTTCCCGAAGGGTGGCGCGCACCGCGCCATCCTGGTGGCGGCGGCACCGGACTGGGATCTGGCGCTCTTGCGCTGTCCCTTGGCGGGGCAGCGGTTCTTTGATCTGGAGAGCCGGGCCGGCAGAGACATCCGGCAAGGCAGCGCCGTGGCGAGCATCGGCCATGCACGGGGGCTGCGCAGTTCGATGATGCAGGGCATCGTCAGCAACCCGTTGGTGTCCTGGCTGGAGTGCGTGAAGCTGGACTTGGCCGGCGATCCCCGCACGGGCAAGGAATTCGTCCAGGTGGACATGCGGATGCCGCAAGGAATGAGCGGAGGCCCCTGCATCGACAACACGGGAGCGCTGGTGGGCGTCAGCACCTGGGGCGACGCCAAGGCCTATGACGACTCGGTCAACTTCGCCATCCCGGCCGCCGCGGTGTGCGCCTGGGTCGGTTCCATCCGGCACGGCATCGCAGCGGGAACCATTCACATGCCCACCGATGCGGAGATCCACGCCGCCCAGATCCGCCCAGATCCAAGGGTGGCGGTCGAGTTGGCCATGCTGGAATCAGGCTTTCAGGCGCGGCGGTTGCTGCAGAAGGACACCCGTTCGCAGGATCATGCCTGGCGTCTGGGCGTGCAACTGAAGGACCGTGACAAGCCTCTGGAATTCGCCATCTGGCTCTCGGGCCCCGAGGCGGATGGCGAGAGCGCCACGCTGTCGATCCGCTCAGCCGCCATCAACCGTGACGGTCTCAAGTTGGCCGATCTGCTCCGATTCCAGTCGAAGAGCGGTCAGGCCCGCGCCTGCCTGGACGACGACGCGCAACTGCTGGTGGAGGCCACTCGACCGGTGCAGGATCTGGACGCCAGCGAGGTCCTATCCATGCTGGGCGATGCGATCGGCCTGACGGTGGCCCTGATGGACCGCTGATCAGCGCCCGCCGCCACGCTCGTCGCGACGCGCGCGCCGGATCAGCCGAAGCAGCTCCTCCACGCCGCCCGCCTCACGGATGGCCTGCTCGATCATCTCCCGCTGCGAGGCGTCGCTGACGCCGGGCACGTCGATGTCCACCGAGTCGGTGGCTTCCAGGCCTCCGCCGGACGAGTCGCCGGAATCGTCGCCGTCGTCGTCACCGCCGTCGCTTCCCTCGTCTTCATCGTCGCCGGAGCGGAAGAAGTCCACGTCCACCACGCCGCGCTCGGTGGCGCAGGTGAGCGGCTCGTGGAAGGTGTCCAGGGCACGACCCATGGCTGACACCACGGCGGCGATCTGCCCGGCCGTGATCGTGCCGTCATCCACCGGAAGCTCGCACACCAGGTCCATCCGAACCTCGTCACCATGGTCGTACAGCTCGAACTGGCAGAAGTCCGTCAGATCGCACACGCGGAGCATGGTCTCGCAGGTGGCGGCAAGGTGGGCGCGGGACTCCAGCTGGTACACGTCCTCGATGGTGGCCAGCATCGTCTTTCCATCGTGCTCGGTGGTGAAGATCAGATCGAAGCCCTGTTCGCCCTCCGGGTTTCGGTACTCCTCCGAACGGAAGCTGACATGGCAGAGGCGATGCCCGTCGTCGGCCTTGAGGATGTCGCAGGTCCAGCCGCATTCCCGGATTCGTTCTGCGATCTGGCGGATGGAGATGGGCATGCGCGTGCTCCGGGAGGTTGCGTTGAAGCTCCATGCTAGCATCCCCCGCGCCATGCCATTCACCGCGAAGCAACTCCGGAGGTCGCTCAAGGAGCTCGGCGTCGAAGCCTCGAAGGATCCCCTGCCGGACACCCTCCGCGAAGCGGGCTTCGAGAAACTCAGCGCGTTCTGCAAGACCCGGCGTTACACCAACCCGGACGACCGCGGGAATCATGTCCGGGTCACCTTTGTGGTGCCCCCCAAGGCCACCAAGCTGACCGTGGGGGTGTACCGGGCCTACGTCATGAACACCGCGCGCAATCGCGCCCGGGCTTTCATGGCGGCGCTGGGCGTCTGCGCCAGGACCTTTCTGGTGCAGGCGGAGTGGAACGCGCCCTCCGAATCGCTGGGCTTCGCCATCGAGATGCCGGTGATGGACGGCACCCTGACCACCGCGCAGATCCATCGCATGGTGACCACGCTTCTGGGCGTGCTGGACGACTACGACCCGGTCATGCGCCGCGCGGCCGAGGAGGGCGTGGTGGACTTCTCCTCCCTGCAGCAGCCAGGCGCACAGGACGAGGAAGAGGACGAAGACGACGCCTGATCGCGGTCAGCGATCGGGTACCCGGCGGTATCGATACCACGCCAGCCACCAGAAGAGCCCCCCGGTGGCCAGCACCGCCGCCAGCAGCGCGCCCACGTAGAAGCCAGGATCCAGTCCGTCACCGCTGCCGTCTGCATGCGAGGCGGTGAAGTTGCGGACGTTCACGCTGAGCACGCTGGACACCACCTGCAGCGGCAGACCCGCCACCGTGAAGAAGGTCAGGAGCGTCAACAGCTGGTTCCGCTTCTCGTCCCCGCGCTCGCGCTCCTCGCGCTCGCGCGTGTGGTGCTCCTCCACCACCCACTTGGCCACCGCCTCCGCGCCGTCGATGGCGATGCGGTGCATGTCGTCGATGCGGGTGACGGCGCGCAGGAAGCGCTCGAATCGGGCGTGGTTGCGCCGGCGGGCGATCTCCGTGAAGAAGCCGCGCGCACGCACCGCCATCACGGTCTCCAGAAGCGCGCGCACTTCCGTCAGCTGCTGTCGGCGCTCCTGACGCGTCGGCTGGCGGCCGTCCAGCGGCCGACGCTGCAGCGAACTGGTGGCCTTGATGGTCTGAAGGCGGATGATCTCGATGCAGTGCCACTGGTACTGCGTGAACAGGTCGATGGTCTGGTAGATGCGGCGGACATGGTTGGGCATGGTGGAGCGGAAGAACTCCGCCGCACGGCCGCGGTCCGCGTCGAAGCCGATGAACATCGCCACGTCCTTGGTGGCCACGAACCACGCACGGTCGTTGTACTGCAGGCGCTCGCCGCGGGTGGCGTCCGAGTTCTCCGGCACCGGGTCCAGCGCTCTGGACTGGGGCGCCATCTCCACGAAGCGGTTGAGCAGCCGATGCCGCGCGTCGTCCTCCAGCGGCGCATCCCGCAGCGAGACGCATCCAAAGGCGTGCAGCGGCGCGCCGCGCTCGGCCGGAACGGCCCAGTCTGCCGGTTCACCCTGATGCCGGATGGCCACCCCCACCTGCCCCAGCAGGCCCCGGATGATCTCCGCCAGCGCCGCCGTCCGCGGCCCGTCGCCCTGCCGCGCCTCCGGACGCTCCAGGTGCACCCGCGACGGCTGGTCGAAGAACCGGAAGTGGTGCAGCATGTCGTGCCACGCCGGAAGCTCGTCGGTGGTGGGCTGCGTGACGAAGGTCAGGTAGCCCAGTCCCGTGTCGAACAGCATGAGCTGCACATCGATGAAGCGGAAGGGCACGGAATCCGCGCGGCTGCCCTGTCCCCAGCACAGTCGCCAGCCGGTGTCGCCACCAAGACCCCGCCAGCTCTTCATGGCGCCGTTGGCCATGCGCCATCCCGCGGCGTGCGGGGGCGGGTGATCCAGATCGCGGTCCTCCTCCAGCAGCGCGCGCACGTCGGCGGAGAGATCGCCCAGTTCCAGAAGCTTCTCACCCTGGATGGGCTCCCACCCCTTGTCCATCTCGCCCACGCGCGCCTCGCCCACGTCACGGACCGCGCTGGTGAAGTTCACGCCACGCGACGACTCCTGCGTCTGGCACTCGAACCGGAACGCGTATCGGAAGCTCAGGAACGAGGTGGTTCCCAGTCCCTGCCCCGTGGGCGACAGGAGCACCGTGGTGGCCGGCGTGACGGACGGGGACCGGATCTCGTCGTGGGTGTCGTTCGGCATGCGGTGGAGCCCGGAGCGGAGAAACCTTGAGGGAGCATGCTAACGGGGCCGCAACGCCGGGTGCGCGGGGCGCCACGGAGTCCGCGCAGGGTTCCGAAGGCCGATCACCACCGTTAGACTCCCGGTCTTCCGGCGATGTCAGACCTGCGGACCATCCTGACCCAATCTGGTCTTGGCGAATACGCCGAGCGCATGGTGTCGGACCGCATCGATCTTGCGCAGTTGGCGGAGATGAGCGAGCAGGACCTGCGGGAGTACGCGGCTGCATGGCCCTGGGGTGACCAGAAGCGGCTGCGAGACCTGTGCACCCGCCTGCAGGCCCAGGCACGGAGTGGCGCAACAGCGCAGACGCCGCCGCAGGAGCCCGCGGCCAGCGCGCCACCCGCCGCCCCTGCCGCGCACCAAGTCGACGTGCCGCCGCTGCCGGCGGACGCCACCATCGACCCCGAACTGCTGCATGGGCTGCCGCTGGTGATCGCGCGGCCGCTGGAGGCGCTGCTGGGGGCGAAGGATCCCCACCGGATGGTGCACGCGTCGGACCACCTAGTGGACGTCACGCTTCGGTTCCTCTGCCTGATCTGTCAGGTCGACTACCTCGGGCATCCCAACTGGCAGGACCAGCAGGTGAACGACCAGATCGATGCGCATCTGGAGCGCCCCTCGCTGGGCGACTGGTCCGACCTCATCACCATGCTGCTGAAGTCGGCGAAGGCGCAGAGCGTGGAGCCGTTCCTCCAGGAACTGCCCGAGGCTTGGCGCGAAATCAAGAATCAGCCGAGCGTGCCGGTGGACGGCGAGATTTTCGACCGCCTCGGCCATCCGCAGCCGAGCAGCAACCGCATCTCGATCGTGGACGCGCTCACGAGCGCCCGGAACGGCTTTGCGCATCGAAGAAAGGTGCCCGGCGATCCTGTCGAGGCTGGCTCCCATCGAGACAACGCGTGTCGCCTGATCCGCGGACTCGCCTGGCTGGCTTCCTACGACCTGTTCCTCGCGGAGTCCGGCTCAAGCACGCTGCTCCGCGGGCTTCGAGGCGTCGTCAGCGTGGACGGCCCCCGAACCGCGGCTGGTGGTTCATCCCTGGTGCTCCGCCGGGCTTCCGCCCGGACACGATCCGGGACGGAGTCGCGTGAACTTCCCCTTCCGCCGCTCATCGTTTCCGAGCGTGCGCTGCGCTCCGATGGACGCGCCGGGGAACCCGCGCTCTACAACGGCCTCAACCCTCGCAAGGGGACCATCTGGTTCACCCCTGCCAGCCCCGACGAACGCGCCATCGAGAGCACCCGGCTGAACGAGGCCTATTCGGCACTCCGTGAACGCAAGCGGTACGTGTCGTTGGGTCGCGACGCTTTGACGCAGGAGATCCTTCGCGATCGCGTCGCGCAGGCGACGAGGCGCAGCTTGGATCAACTGCGCACCTCAGGGAAGTACCGCGAGGAGTTCCACTGCATCCGAGAGTCCTGCGAGCCGATGCTGGAGGGCTGGGCCGCATCTCCCAAGGCGCTGCTGGGCATCGAGGCGAGGGCCGGAGCTGGCAAGACTGGCGTGATGGCCTCGCTGGCAGGCTCGTGGTCGAGGGACGGGTCCTGTCCTCCGGTGCTCTTCACGCTGGCACGTGAGTTCCAGTCCTCCAGCCTGGATCAGGTCGTGCGCCGACTGCTGGTGCTGGATGAGGACGTCTTTCTGGACGACATCTGGCAGCCACTGGGCGGCCTGCTGGTGCTCGTGGACGGTCTGAACGAGTGCCCAAGCGACCATCGTGACGCCATCCTGCAGGGGATCATTGCCGCCGCCGATCGGCGCCAACGGGAGGGTCGCGGTCCGCGATTCGCGGTCTCCTGGCGCGAGGACGACCGGGCCTGGATCGAACGAACGCTGCGTCGTCGCGAGCTCTGGTGGACACCCTTGGAACTGCGACACGAAGCGAGGAGCGCCGACCTCACCCCCACCGCCGGCGATCCGGAGGGATCCACGCGTTCGGACGCCCGGCAGTCGCTGGCCCCCCGCCCGCAGCAGGCCGAATCGGGGATCGGGACCCCCGGCAAGTCCGCCGCGCGGGCGACGGACCCATGCTTCCGACTGCGCCCGTTGACCGATGACGAACTGACGACACTCTGGGATCGATACAAAACACAGGGCGAAAGCCCCACGTCGCGTCATCGGTGCGCACCCCGATTCGACTTCGAGACGCTTCGCCAGAAGAGCCCTGCCCTGGCGGAGGAACTGCGCAATCCGCTCACGCTGCGCATCGCGATGGAGCTGTACCACGACCAGCCTCTGCCGCCGGAGGTATCGCCGGAACACCTCTTCTCGGGGTATCTGGAGCGGCTGCGCGCGGAGCGGCTTCCCGCCGGCGCACTCCTGGATCTGATGGCGGAGCTCATGGTGCAGGGACGGTCCACCACCGTCTCCCAATGGGCGATCGAGGACCGCCATCGCGAACTGGTGCACGCATCGCCCGTGTCCGCGCTCGACCTGCTGCGCGACACGGGCGTGCTCTCCTGCCGTCACGAGCGCAACCAGCCGCTGCTGTTCTTCACCAACGAACGGGTGGGCGAGCAGGTGATCGGCGAGTGGCTGGTGTCGGCCCAGGACGCCGTGGATGCGACATGGCTTGCCGGACGATGCACCGAGATGGAGCCGCTGCCGCTCGCGCGCGGGGCGATCCGCGCGGCGCTGTCGATCCTGATCGAGCGGCACGGCTTCGAATACCTGACGCGCTTCATCGACGCGAATCCTCCGGGGGTGGCCAGCATCGCGGGACGGCTCCTCGAGGACAGGCTGCGCCGATCCGACGAGGGGGAAGCGCGCGCGCTGGGCGAGGCTCTGATCGCGGAGCAGACCGATTCCGACTTCGACGTGGCGCGCGAGGCCGTCCTGGGCGGCAACACAACGGAGCTTGACGACGAGCAGGCCGTGCCCTTCCTCGAGGCCCTCCGCAACGCGATGCTGTCCGCATCCTCACGAAGCGCAGCCGCCCGGGATCTGTGTCTTCACTACGACAATCGGCTCGGAGAGGAGGCCTCGCTGGATTGGCTGCACCTGCTGGAACAGGCGTGGAGAAAGACCACGCACCACGAGCGCCGCGCTCTGGTGCTTGGCCGGATCGCCAAGCTGCAGTCCCGGAACGGTCGGCATGCCGAGGCGGTCGAGGCTGCGAAGTCGGGCGTGGCCGTGGCACGAGCATCCAAGGATCGGAACCGGATCGCCCTCTGCCTCCGGATCCTCGGGGACGTCTTGGTCGCTTCCGGGGAGCGTGAAGCGGCGATCTTGGTGCTTCGGGAGTCTCTCGACACCGCCTCTCGGCCGAAACCTGCCGCCGACTGGGGGCCTTACCAGACGGAGCTGGTCTGCAGTTCCCTTGCAAAGGCCCTTCACCACCTCGGTCGTCAGGCCGAGTGCCTTGCAAGCCTGTCGCTCAGCCTCGAAGCCTGGCGCTCCTCGGACGAGGAAGCTGGCAGCATGGCGCTGGCGGCCGCTCGGCTGGCCGATGTTCACGGGGACGTCGACGATGTGGAAGGAGCGGTGCGACTGGCCCACTTCTCGGTGGAGCATGCGGCGCAGGCCGGGGACCGTCGCCTGCACGCACTCGCCTTGGAATGGCTTGGCGACACCATGCGCCGGGCTGATCGACACGCCGCGGCAATCCCCGTCTATGAGCAGGCGCTCAAGCGCGGGCTCGAGCCGGTCCGAGCTCCGGAATGGTTTCCCTCGTCCGTTCTCCGGGAGTTGGCGCGATGCCACCGAGCCTTGCGATGCCATGATCAGGCGCTTCGATGCGAACGCAGTTGCCTGGAAGCGCTGCTGGCGGACGACGATCTGACCGGGGCCTCCACCACGGCCAGCCGGATCTCGGACCTGCTGCACGATCTTGGGGATTCCGATGGCGCCGCGGCCTCGGCGCATCGCAGCGTGGAATTGGCGGTGCAGTCCGGAGAACGGCGCCAGATCGCGCTCTCCCAGGAGTGGCTGGGTTGCTCGCTGCGCAAGCTGAGCCGCCCCGAGGAGGCGATGGAAGCGCTCGCGATGGCCTTGGAGACCGGCCTCACCCCCGAGCGCCTTCCCAGATGGAGCCCCTCCTCGATTCACGTCTCCATCTCCAGCTGCCTTCAGGATCTTGGGCGGCTGGGCGAGGCCGTAGACGCCGAGGAGCTGTGCCTGGCTGCGGAAATCGAGGACGAGACACTGGACGACGCGGCCCGTACCGCAGCTCGACTCGCGGAAATCGAGCAGAAACGCGGCCATGCAGAGAGCGCAGTGGCGTGGTCCATGCGTGCGATCGAGTTCGCTTCGGACGCCGGCGAACATGGACTCCTCGGCCGTTGCCACAAGTGGTTCGCCGACATCCTCTGGGATCTCGGCCGTCGGGACGAAGCGCTGGATGCCTCGCGACGCGCCGCCAAAGTGGCGTCGCATTCTGGGGATGCTGAGGCGGCCAGAGACTGCCATGAAGCGCTTGGCCTCCGGTATTCGTCCATGCAACGGCACCGCGAAGCAGTGGAATGCTTCCGCCGAGCGCTCGCCGAAGACCCTCCAGGATCCACCGGCACACGGGCCTGGCTTGGCGATTCCCTGAACCAGCTCGGCCAGAGCGCGGAGGCGCTTCGAGCTGTGGCTGGCGCGCTTCAGGACAAGAGCATCGACCCGGACGACTATGAACTGGTGAGCCTCGTGGGCATCGAGGCTCTGCGACAACTCGATGCCACAGCCCAACTGGGGCGCTGGGCTGAGTGCCTTCGCGTCGGAACCGCATTCACAGCCGACGAATCGCTTCCACTCCGAACGCGACTGGTGCCCCTGCGACTGATGGAGGATTGCCGACTCGAAGCCGGGGTCAGCCAGGCAAGCGAATTCATGAAGGACTGCCTCTCGCTCATTGAGGCGGGCGAGCGATCCAATCCGAACGACGAGACGACACGTTGGGAGCGGCTTGAACTCGCGAACCAACTTGCCAAGTCCTCGATGACGGCCGAGGCTCGAAAGGTCCTTGCACCCATCTCATCATTTGTGGGAAGCCTGACAGAGGCCGTTCGAGGGCCTTCGCCGTATCAGTCACAACCATGGGAGGCCCTGGGCAGAGTCGCGCTGCGTGAAGGCCAGTGGCGGTCGGCGGTACGCCATCTCAGGCTGGCATGCGAACCCTGGTCCGGGGACGACGAGTTCCACGACGATCTCCACGCCCTCACCCTCGCCCTCTGGAAATCCGGCGACCGCAAAGGCGCCCGCGCCGCCATCCAACGCCTGCTCGACGGCATCACTCAGGAACGCTCCGCGCCGCAGGCGGTCATGGAGTGCGTGCGCATGGCCTGCACCCTTCCCGCCGACGCCGCCGATCTGGCGCACGAGGCGGCCGTGCTGGCCGTTCGTCATGTGCAGAAGGTGATCCAGCCTTCCGCAACGCCCTTCGAGGGCGACGCGTGGCTCACCGCGGTGCTGGCCCGTTGCGGCCCCCTGCTGGTCCGAGGCGCCTCGCCCGAATCGGCACGCAAGGTCCAGGACACGCTCCTCAAGGGGCTCAAGGCGCTGGAGCGCGCACGCCGCGAGGGACCCAGCGAGTTCCTGCAGCGTTGCTCGCTCCGCGTGGCCTGCGACCAGGGCTGGCAGTGGATCGCGCAGCTGCTGGACGCCCAGGGCAAGGCGACCGAGGCCGCGCAGGCACGGCGTCTGGCGAAGGCCTGGCACATCGATGTGGGAGCGCTGCTCGATGCCTGCCTGCCCGCCCGTGACGCGCGGGCCACCTGACCCCTACCCCACCCGCATGGTCATCCCGGCCTCCGGCGACTCGAAGCTGGCCTCCACCTGGTAGGCGCTTCCGTCGCCACGCACGTAGGTGCAGCGCCGGCGACTCCACTGGATGCAGTGCAGGCACCCGGTCCGCCGCGCTTCCGCGGTGACCCACGCCAGCACCGCGTCAGGGGCCTGCGCGCCCTGCGGCAACGCCACGCCCGCCATGAAACCGGGCAGCAGACGCACCGACACCCGCAGTTCCACGGGCTGCTCAGCCCAGCGCTCCCACGCCTGCCGCTGCCGCTCCTCCGTCAGGCGCTGCAGTTGCGCCAGCACGGCCTGGGGCACCCCCAACGCCATAGCCACGCGCCGCAGCGTCTCCGGCGTGGCCGGGCCGCCCAGTTCCAGTTCGCGGATGCGGGCCCCGCCGCGGGACGCGTCGGCCCAGCCGGCGCGCAGGGCCAGTTGTCCGGGCGTGAGCCCCGCGGCCAGCCGTTCGGATTCCAGATGATCACCCAGAGGTGTACGCATGACAAGCCTTCCTTCCGCGGGCCGCGACCCGCCATACGCATGCCCAGAGTGCCCTGGTGGAAGGCCGCGAGCCACGGACGCCGTGCTCGCGGAGCGGACCGTCCGGCTGCCCAGGCGCGCTGCGCCCGTGACCGCCGCCGATCCGCCGGCTTTGCGCTCGTTCGCCGCGGGGTCCGTGGACCTTGGGCGACGGCGCCGCATGCCCCTTCCGGGGGTTCCTCCGCACCGTGGCCGCGCGGAGCAGCTCGGTTGCGACCCGGCCAGGAGGTGCCGGGATTCGTCATGCTGGGAGCACGATAGCGCGGCTCCCGGGACACAAACGGGACACGCCGCGGGTCTTGCCAAAGATTGAGCCGACGGGCGCGGAAATCCCGATGAACCGCGGCGCCCCGGGAGGAGGTGGCGCCCTCATGTTTCCATCGATTCTGATCTCCGCGGTGGTCCTTGCCGGCAAGGCGCACGCCCCCTTTCCAGTCTGGTGGCTGAACGACGACGCCGTGTGGATTCCCTCGCAGGCCGACTGCGTGCGCCTGTGGGATTCGCAGCACCCAGGGCGCGGCGCCACCTCGCAGCTGCAGCCGGTCACCTTCCGCGACACCGACAACAAGGAGCGCTCGGTCCGAACCTGCCGAGAGTGGTCCGAAGCTCAGGCCTCCGGCGCCACCTTGATCCCGCACGACATGGGATCCGCCGAACACGACCTGGCGGCGGCCTGCGCCCGCCTCAGCGCCGTGGCCTGCATGCGGCCCTCGGTGCACTCAGCCTTCGCCGGTCAGTCCCACACCGCCCTTGCACTGGCATGCTCCGAGATCGTCAAGGACCACACGCCCGGCAAGGCGCAAGCCAAGCCGTCGGGTGTCACCACCCAATCGATCCCGGACGGCGTGGTGGTGCGCGACGGGGAGGGCGGCGAGCTGGTGAAGGTGCTGGCCAAGGGCGACGTGGATGGAGACGGCTGGGAGGACCTGCTGGTGGGACGGTGGAGCGCGTCCGACGAATGCGGTCGCGAGCACTTCTCCTACGACGTGGTCACCCGGGTGGGCACCGGCGGAAAGCTGGTTCCCATCACGGACCGACTGCGACTGCAGGTCAGCGCGAAGCCCACCCCATCGACGGGCAAGCCCCAGGCCGCCGCGTCCAAGACCACCCACCCGGTCTGGTGGCTCAACGAAGCCACGCTCACCATCCAGTCACCCGCCGACTGCGAGCGCCTCTGGAGCACATGGCGACCCAAGCCGGATGCAGGAAGTGATCCGTACGACGTGGAGATGACGCTGAAGGACGACCGCAAGGTGACCGCGCGCACCTGCAAGGAGTGGGCCGCCGCCGTGGACGCGGGCGGCTATGCGTACACCACCTTGGACATGACCATGGAATCGTGGTTTGTGGACGCTTCGGCGCGTCTGGCCATGGTGCCCGTGCTCCTTCCCTCACGCCACAGCGCCTTCGCAAGCCAGCCCTTCCGTGCGTACGCGCCCGCGCTCAGCGAGTACCGCATGTATGCGGCCGCCAGCAGACTGCGGCGGTCCACCACCCCCGACCGGATCACCAGCAGCGTGAAGGGCGACGAGTTCAGCTGCGTCCTGGTGGACTCGGAGTGGGAAGAGACGCTTCGCGTGGTGGCACGCGGGGACTACAACGGCGACGGCTGGGAGGATCTGTTGGTCAGCAGTGCCGAGCACGCCCTCAGTGGCAGCGGCCGCCGCTACCGCTGGGCGGTCTACACACAGGTGGGCAAGGGCCGCCTGATCCCCATCACGGCCCAGGCCTCCGACCGGCCGCTCACGCCGGAGCAGATGACTCAACGCCGCGCGGCCATCGCCCGTTCCTTCGGCCTTCCTGAGGACCGAGAGATCACGCTGCGCGGCACGCTCAAGGACGCCACGGAGACGCTGCCCGTGACCTGTCGACTTCGATTCAAGAAGGGCTTCGCCACCGGCTCGTACCAGTACGACCGGGTGGGCAAGCCGATCGAGCTCTCCGGGTCGCTGGGGTTCGAGGGCGCGCTGCTGCTGCGCGAGTTTGGCGGCGCCGGCAGCGTCCCCACGGGCGACTTCAGGCTGGACTACGCCGTGGAAGGCGGCCGACTGCGCGTCAAGGGGTTCTGGCACGACCAGAACGAGGGCTTCGATGTACAGCTGGAAGGCGAACTTCCCCGCTGATCAGCGTCGAAGGCGGCGCCATCGCCACCGCCCCACCGCCCCGCGCAGCGTGAACAGGCACGCCGCCACCGCCACCGGCATCAGCACCGCCATGCCGGCCAGCATGGCTTCGTAGCCCTGGGTGGAGAGGCGCGTGCTCACCAGCACGCCCACCAGCAGCAGCGAGAACAGCACGAAGGCGCGGACATACACGGCGTCGATCAGGGTGCGCGCGCCCGGCGCGGGCTTGGGCTCCGCGAAGTACAGCGCCACCGCGGAGAGGAACAGGCTGGCCAGGATCCCCGCCACCATGTCGGCGTGGCCGCTGCCGGCCAGCAGCGCCGCCATGGCGATCACCAGCAGCAGCGCCAACGGGAGCCCCACGCGCAGGGCCACGTCGCGACGGGCCCGCCGCAGCCGCACGCCAAACTCCATGCCCTGCACCACCGCCGGTCTGCCGTCCATGGAAGGGCGCGCGGACCAGGTCACGCCGCGGTGCCCGCCCACCACGCGCCAGCCGGTGCAGGCGCAGTCGATGTCGGCACCGCGCGCCAGCGGCCGCATCACGGATCCCGCGTGCGCGCCGTCGGCGGCCAGACGGATGGTGAGCAGCTGCGTGTCGAAGGGATACGCCACCAGATCCGGATCCAGCCGGAAGGTGCCGCGAAGCGTGTAGACGCCCGCACCCAGGCCGCGAGCCACGCGCCACTCCGGCAACCCCACGGCGTTGAGCACCCGCACGCAGTCGGGCCCGTGGGCGTCGGACCACGGGCGGTCGCTGGCCAGGTGCACCAGCGCCTCGGCCTCGAAGGTGCCCTTGGCCTCGTCGACGGCGCCCACCTCCACCAGGTCCACGTCCGCGGCCAGCGAGGGCGACCGTTCGAACGAACCGTCCGTGCGGGGAACCACCTGCATGGGCGCCGTCTGGCGCCGGCGCGCCACGGGATCCACCGACCCCACCACCGTCTCCAGGCAGGCGTTGCGCCGATCCGCGTCGAACCACATGGGCCTGTGCCAGCCACGGAAGACCCGCTGCCGTCCGTCGCGGGCGGCGATGGCCGCGCAGAGCGCGTCGGCCAGGCCGGCGGCGTCCGGAGCGCGCAGCCGATCCAGCGTCTCGATCACCAGCCGCACGGCGTCGATGCGCCAGGCCAGCATGCCCGCGGTGTCCAGGTCCGCCTGCTCGGGGGACTCCAGGACCTGCGCCACGGCCGCAGCCAGCCCGCCACCGATCCGGTCGGGCAGCATGCCCACGATCTCCCGGACGCTGGCGGCCGCGGCGTCGGAGGGATCTGGATTGCCGTTCAGGAAGACCACGGAGCGACGACCGTCCAGTTGACGGGCGATGGCGCGATTGAGGGCGCCGCCGCACTCCAGCAGTGCCACGCCGTCGGGCTGCGTGGACGACAGGATCTCCTCCACGCAGCGCGCCACGCCGGAGGCGTTGGCGGGCGGCGTCACCGGCGTCACGCGGCATGTGGCCACGCGAAGCAGGCACGCAGGCGGGTCAGACGAGACCACTGCCGCGTGCGCGTGACCCTCGCCCATCAGGAGCGCCGCCGCCGCCTGGGCCTTGTGCAATCTCGAACCGACCCCCAACCGGAACGATCGCGCATGCCCTGCCGTGGCCGGTTCCAGGTTCTGGTGCAGCACCACCACGGGCGCGGCGCCCACAGCCGCCACCACCGCGCGACCCGCCGCCTCCGACGGGGGCGCCAGGATCACGGTCAGCGTGGTCGGATCCAGGCGCACGGCCGACATGGGTGCGTCGCCGGAAGGGTCCAGCACCTGCTCGAATCGCAGGCGGTGCCCACGGGGCGTGCCCTCCCGCCTGGACTCCGCGATGGCCAGGTCCGCCAGTTCGCGCTCCAGCCGGATCACCTCGGCCATGGACCGAGGCGCCTCGAAGGGCTGCAGGATGGACAGGATGCGCACACGCATGACGGCGGCGGAGGCTACCCGCGGCGGCGCGTGGCACGCGTGACGGCCTGCCGCGGCATCTATACTCGCCGGGCCCTCGGGCAAGCGGCCCATGAGCGACGGCTCCTTCCAACCCGAACACACCTCCCGGGAGCTGATCACCAGCCTTCCCATGGTGATCGCACGCCCACTGCAGCGCCTCATGGCGGCCGGGTCCAGCACGGACCTCAACGACGCGGCGAAGATGACGCTGAACTACACCCTGCGGTTCCTGGGGCAGGTCTGCATCTCGGACTACCTGGCGGCCGACGACTGGTACGACCCCATCGTGACCGGCCTGGTGCAGGACCGGGTCAAGCGCAACTCCATGGGCCACTGGGTGGAGATCACGCGCGCCATCATCTCCTCGGCCGCCGCTCGCCGGCGCACCATGTTCCTGCAGGAGCTGCCGGACACGTGGCAGCGCACCGAGTTTGCGCAACCGCTTCGCCTGAGCGGCGTGTCGTGCGACGAGGACGGCCCCGTGGCGCCGCAGCGACGCTTCGGCAGGCTGGAGTACCTGCTGAAGCACCGCAACGACCTGGAGCACGGCCGCATCATGTCCACCGACGAGGCGAAGGCGGAGGAGTTCCGGCTTCGCACGGTGGAGGCGCTGGCGGAGTACGCATGGCTGGGCCGCTACGAAGTGCTGCTGCAGGACCCCAGCGGCTGGTGGCGCTGCCGCGGACTGCACCCCATGCTGATCTCCACCAGCGACCCGGGCAAGCGGCCCGAGCTGCACTTACGCCTGCCGGATCCCGGCAGCGCCGCCGGAGCCAGGTCGCTCCGGCTGCTGCCGCTGGTGGTGCCGCGAAGTCTGGTCAGCGCCGACGCGGCGGGAGGCGAGACCGACATCGCCGTCTATGGACAGATGGTGGGCGAGCGGCAGGCGCAGTACACCGGCCCGTCGCTCGACACCCGCACGCGCCGCGTGGGCGAGTTTGGAAGCGCGCTGGCCACCACCATCGAGGAGCTGCACGCGCTGCTCCGGCGCAAGGAGTTCCCGCTGCTGGGGCGCGAGGGCCTCACGGCCGAGCAGATCCGCGAGCGCATCCGCGCGGCTACCGATCTCACCTTCCGCACGCTGCACGACTCGCGCAAGTACACACCGGAGCTGCATGTGCCGAGGGAGTCGTGCGAGGACCGACTGGCGGACTGGCTGCGATCGCCCCTTCCCCTGCTGGGCGTGCACGGCGAGCCGGGCTCGGGCAAGACGGGCATCCTGGCGTCGCTGGTGCGCCGTTGGAACGGCACCGAAGGCGGGCCCGCCGTGCTGTTCCTGCTGGCGGCCAAGTTCGCCGACGCCGGATCGCTGGACGCGCTGGTGGAGCAGGCGCTCCGACTGCACGACGTCTCGCTGGAGCGGCTGGCCTCGCACGAGCAGCTCAACGGTCTGGTGGTGGTGCTGGACGGCCTCAACGAGCATCCCGCTCGCGAACGCCTTCTCTCCGACATCCTGCAGCAGGCGCACCGCAGCCGCGAGCGTGGCGTGGGCGCACGCTTCCTGATCAGCTGGCGCACCGACGACCGCGCCTGGATCGAGCCCGCCCTGGCGGAGCGCGCGCTGTGGTGGGATCCGGGCGCGCAGCGGGTGGCGTCGGTGCGCACCACGGGCAGCCGGGACGACTGGGGCACGCAGCTGGCCGCCCTGCGCGAGCGCCTGCGGCCCGCCGGGTCCGACACGCGCGAGACGCCCCGCACCTCCGTCGCCACGGACGGCCAGGCGCAGGCCGCGCCCAACCGCAGCGGGAGCGGCCCCACCGGTCCCGCACCGGAACTGGACCGTGGCACCGCCGGGGAAACGCCCGCGGGCTCCCACGCGAACGACCGCGCGGCGGCGCACCCTGCGCTTCGAGTGCCCGCGCTGGACGACGCGGAGGCCGCGCGCATCTGGGAGCGCTACAGGGAGCGCGAACCGCACCGACTGAACCCGGGCTTCTCGCTGGAGGACCTGGGACGCAGCAGCCGCTGGGCGCATCGCGCGCTGGCCAGCCCGCTGGGCATCCGCATCGCGCTGGAGACCTTCCACGAACGCGAGGTGCCCAGCAGCGACGAGGCGGAGAGCCTGTTCTTCTCCTTCCTCTCGCATCTGGAGCGCGGTTCCACGGGACCGGCCGTGCGCCGCCTGCTCGACACGGTGAGCCGACTGGTGCTGGCGTCACGACGCAATCGAGTGGAGCTTCGCGAGATCGAGGCGGCCGGCGGCTCGGATCTGCTGTTCGCCACGCCGGAGTCGGCCATGGATCGCCTGGTTCGCCGAGGCGTGCTCTCCATGCTCCGCTCCCCGGACGGTCGCGACGCCTGCGCCTTCACCGTGGAGCGCGTGGCGGAGCATGCGCTGGGCCGCGTGCTGTCGGAGGCGGACGAGGCGTCCGATCCGTCGTGGCTGGCGAACCGTGCCGTGCAGCTGCAGGACCTCACGCTCTCCAAGGGTGCCGTGGAGGCGGCCCTGCATCTGCTGTCGGATCGGCACGGCATCGACTACGTGTTCCGCTTCGTGGACGCGGTGCCCAGTGAACACGCGGGCATCGCCGGACGCGCGCTGGGAGCGCATCTGCTGCGCAGCGGACCCGACGGCGCCGCCGACGTGGCCGAAGGTCTGCTCTCGCAGCGCACCGACTCCGACTTCGAGGTGGCGCGCGCGGCGGCGGACTACCTGTGGTGGTCCGAGGGTGCCGACGCGGCCGTGGAACTGGCGTTCCTGGACGCCGTCGCGGAGCCCGCACTGGAGGCGTTCCTCTCCGGCAACGAGACGGCGGGCGAGGTGCTGCGGCAGTACGCGCAGTGCCTGATCCAGCACCATCACGCCTCCAGCGAGGACGACGCCCCCGCAGGCGAGGCCAGCGGATCCATCGAATGGCTGGAGGACGTGCTGCGCCGCGCCGAGGGCGTGGCCCCGCTGGGCCCGGTGCTGGCCCTCATGCACGAGCTGGGCCGACACCTGCTGCGCGACGACCGTGACGCGGACGCGGCCGCGTGCTTCGGACGCGTGGTGGAGCGGCTGGCCGGCGCCGACCGGTCCGATCCCGCGCTGCAGCGGCAGTTCCTGCTGGCGCTGCACCAGCAGGCGCGCGCGCTGGAGCGATGCGAACGCTTCGCCGAGGCGCTGGCGGCGTACCGACGGGGGCCGCTGGAGGCGTCCAGACATCCGCACCAGCCTGGCTGGACCTCCGACGACGACGACGCGGGCGAGGCACGCTGCCTGGAGGGCCTGGGACGCTGGGAGGAGGCGCTGCCACTGCGCGAACGGCTGCTGCACGCCGCCGAGGCCTCGGGCGATCGCCGCGACATCGCCATCGCGCTGGAGTTCGTGGCGCGCGCGCAGCGCAACTCGGGACTGGTGGAGGAGGCCATCGAGTGCTTCGAGCGCTCGCTGCGCACCGGCCTGGAACCCACGCGCTGCGAGAACTGGTACCCGGCGGTGCTGGCCAACGCCCTGGCCCGGGCGGAAGGCGCGCGTGGCAACCATGACGCCGCCGTCGGGTGGCGCCGCCGCTGCCTGGCGTTCGTGCAGGCGGACCTGGAATCGGGGCTGGCCGAGCGACGCAACGTGGCCATCGAGCTGGAACTGCTTGGCGACGCGCTCCGCGAGGCGGGGCGTCTGGACGAGGCCGTGGCGCAGTACCACGCGTCGCTGGACATGGGCATGAACCCCGAGTGGTGCGACCGCTGGAGCCCGGTGCTGGCCACCATCGAGCTGGCGCGCTGCCACGTGTCCGCCGGCCGCCACGACCGGGCCGAAGCCGAGATGGAGCAGCTGGTGCAGCGGACGCGCGAGCACGGCGAGGCGCTGCATCTGGCGCGCGCGCTGCTGGCGCAGGCGTCCATCCTGCAGCAGCTGGATCGTCACGAGGACGCCATCGTGTGCCTTGAGGCCGCGGTCACGGAGGGCGACGAGCGCGCGGTGTCGGCGGGATGGAGCCCCACCGAGGCGCTTGAGAGCCTGGTGGAGAGCCGCGAGGCGCTGGGCGATCTGGAGGGCGCGCGCGCGGACGTGCGTCGGATCCTGGAACTGGTGGAAGCCGGCGGCGACCGGCGCGCCAAGGCGATCGCCCTGGAGCGCGAAGCCCGACTGCTGCGGGCGCTGGGGCGCCACGCCGAGGCGCTGGACGCGGCTGGCCGCTCGCTGGACGCGGGACTGCTTCCCGAACCGTGCCGAGACTGGTCGCCCTACCCCGCCGCCGAGATGATGGTGGAGTCGCTGGAGGCCATGGACCGGCGCCCCGAGGCGCTGGAGGCGGCACGCGAGATGGTGCGGCGCGTGGAGCCTTGCTCGCGTCGATCACGAGCCATCGTGCTGGAACTGCTCGGCGACACGCTGGAGCGCGCCGACCGGCCCGAGGAGGCCATCCGCGCCTTCCTGCAGAGCACCGAGGTGGGCATGACGCCCGCGCCCGTGGCGCGCTGGAGCCTGGCCACCGCGCCTCGCAAGGCCGCGCGTCTGCTGCTGCGGCTGGACCGCGTGGACGAGGCGATGACGCTGCTGAAGGAGAGCCAGCTTCGAAGCCTTCGCCATTCGGATCGTGCCGCCTCCGCGAACGACCTGGAGCTGGACGCCGACATGCTCCGCGAGGAGGAGCGTCTGCGTGAGGCCGCAGAGATCTACGGGCGCTCCATCCAGGTGGGCATGCAGCCGCGACAGGCGCCCGGCTGGAGCCCGCGCGGCTCGCTCTGGGGACTGGCGGACGCGCTGGCTCGACTGGGCGACCACAAGGGTTCGCTGGACGCCGCCGAGCGCTACCTGGCGGCCGCCCGCATGGACCAGGACCGTCGTGCGGAAGTGATCGGACTGGAGATCCGCGCCTACGCGCATCTGGGTCTGGGACAGCTGGACGCCGCGGAGCGCGACGCGCGCGCCTCGATCGCGGCGGCCACGCAGGGCAAGTGGGTGGGCGAGTGGTCGCCCATCCCGTCGGGACAGACCGTGGCCAAGGCGCTCGCCGGCCTGGGCCGCGCCGCGGAGGTGCCCGCGTTCTGGCATTCCATCGCGCAGCTCTGCGATCACGAAAGCGTCCGGCGTGCCCGCGCGATCGCCCTGGAGCTGCAGGGCGACGCCCTCAAGGACGCCGGCCATCCGGAGGAGGCGATCAAGGCCTTCCGTGCCGCGCTGGAGTCGGGGATGCACCCCCACCGCTGCTCCAACTGGAATCCGCTGGTGCTGCTGCACAAGAAGTTCCGGTGCCGGCAGGCTCTGGCGCAGTGGCCGCAGGCGCTGGAGGGCGCGGACGCGTACCTGGCCATGGCTCGGCGCGTGGAGAACTCGTTTGGCCTGGCCGTGGGCCACGAACTCCGCTGCCTGGCGCTGCTGGAGCTGGGTCGACACTTCGAGGCGCTGGAAGCGGCCCGCAAGGCGCTGGACGCCGGCATGGGTCCGCCCTGGGTGCGGGGCTGGCGCGTCACCGCGGTCACGCCGCTGGTGGCCGCCGCGCTGCGCGGTCAGGACCGTGCGTCGGACGTGGCGCCCACGCTGCACCAGATCGCGGAGCGTGCAGGCAGCCTGGGCCACGCGCAGGCCAAGGCCACCGTCCTGGTGCAGGCGGGTGAGGCCTTCGCGAAGGACGGTGACGAGTCGTCCGCGGTGGAGGTGCTGCAGGAAGCGGTGACGCTGGCGGAGACGCACGAAGATCAGGCGCTGCTGGTCCGCGCGGTGGCCGCCCTGCGCCAGCCGCTCATGCGCCTGGGCAGACACGCCGAGGCGCTGGGGCATGTCACGCGCATGCTGGAACGCGCGCGGGTCGCGGGCCAGACGCCAACGGTGGCTGAGGCCCTGTGCCTTCGCGCGGAACTGCTGAACGAGCTGGGTCAGCACCAGGAGGCGCTGCGCGACGCCGGCGAAGCCATCGACCGTGGCTGCGAAGGCCCCTGGTCGGAGGACTGGTCGCCTCTTGCCGCTGCGGACGCCACCGAGCGCGCGATGGTGGCGCTGCAGCGCACGCGTGAGGTCCCCACCTTCTGGTCGTCGATCGCCGCGCGCGCTACCCACGGCGGCCGCCGCCTGGAGCAGGCCGAGGCCCTGCTCCGATCGGGCATGGCCTCCGCCGACGCCGACGACCATGCGGCCGCCATCCCCTCGCTGGAGCGCGCACTGGGCGTCGCCGGCGGGCCGGAGCCGCTGCAGGACTGGGACCACGCGCATGCGCTGGCCACGCTGGCGAGCTGCCACGCTGCACTGGGCCACCACGCGGAGGCACTTGAACTGGAGCGACGCTGCGAGCAGGCCGTCCTGGCCGACGGCAACCTGAGCAACGCCGTCCGCTGCTGCATCCGTCAGGTGACCTGCCTGACGTCGGTGGGCGACCTGGCCGGCGCCGAAGTGGCTTCCGCGCGGTGCGTGTCGCACGCCCAGCGTTCCGGTGAACGCCGGCTGCTGGCGCTGGCGCACCTCCGCCGTGGCGAGTTCCTCCGGGATCGCGAACGGCACGCCGACGCGATCGACCACTTCGGACAGGCCATCGACGCTGCGCGTCAGCCCGAACCCATTCCCGACTGGCCCCTGGCCACCGCCATCATGGGACTCAGCACCAGTCTGGCCGCCACGGGCGACCTGCCGCAGGCGCTGGATCTGCTCCAGCCCGTGATCGACGCCGCGCTGGACGCGCAGGATCATGCGGAAGCCGCGCAACTGCTTGAGCATCGAGGACAACTGCTGGGGGAGGCCGACCGCCTGGAGGAGGCCGCCATTGCGCTTGCGTCCATGGCGCGTCATCACAGCCTGGCCAAGGACGCCGATGGACGCGCGAAGGGACTGCTGTTGCACGCCTCGTGCCTGGAACGCCTTGGGCGAAGCGAAGAAGCCGGACGCGTGCTGGCCGCGATGCTGGATCCGGGACCGGACGGCATCGAGACCGAGGACGCCGTGGCGGCCGCCTGCTCCTGCTGCCCGGCGCTGGCCGAGGCCCAGCCGGAACTGGCGGGTCGGCTGGCGCGTCCCGCGCTTCGTCAGGTGTTCGCGCTGGCGCGCTCGCGCGGCGACGCCGTGATGGCCGCGCTGGACCTGGCCATCCTGCTGCCTTCGCTGGGCCCCACCCTGGTGACGGAGCCCGTCATCCTGGCCACCGACGCGCTGCTCCGGCACCTGCTGCAGGCACTGCAGACGCTGGAGCGCGCCAACCTGAAGGGCCGTCACCCCGAGATGCTCCGTGACGGCTCCGTGCGTGCGATGGTGGCGCAGGCATGGGACTTCGCCTCCACCCTGCTGGACGCCACAGGCGATCCACGCAGCGCCGCGGGCGCCCGGGAAAGCGCCGAACTCTGGAGGAAGGCCCCATGAAGCGATCGTCCGTCACCGCCGCGGCCGCGGCCGCCCTGCTTGCCATGACCGCACTGGCGCTGATGGCCGCCCGTCCCGACGGACCGCACGGTCGCTGCGTGGGCATGTTCCTGGATCCCTCGCCGGGCGGCGGCAGCTCGCGCCTGCCGAAGGAGGTGCCGGCGGACGCCAACAACCTGACCGTGCGCGGCACCGTGCCGTGCGCGGGCAACGTGATGGCCTGGAGCGCGCGCGGCCCCTATCGCGTCTTCGAGGACGGCACCGTGGAGTTCCTGGCGTCGCCCATCCCACCGTGCCCCGGCGGCGACTTCTACGTGTGGATCGCGTTTCCCAACTGAGGACCGGCGCCTCACGCAGGCCGTGCACACGGCGGTTGCGACTATGCTCCGCGCCGTGCGTCTCCCCCGCCCCGCCGCCGAACAGGTCTCTGGCTCCCGGGCGCATGGTGACATGACGCGGCCGCCCACATCCCAGGTGCATCCATGACGCTCTTCCTGGTCAGCCTGGCGCTGACCTACATCATCACCGTCTACTTCCTGACCAACCCGCTGCGACACGGGCGCCCGTTCATGTGGCGCCGGTTCACCAACTGGTTCCCGCTGGGCATGACGTACTCGTTCCTCTACATGGGGCG
>CAZKHO010000002.1:0-46440 GCA_964552505.1 uncultured Bifidobacterium sp.
TGCCGCACGGCTACGAGGGTCAGGGCCCCGAGCACTCGAGCGCGCGCCTGGAGCGTTTCCTGCAGCTCTGCGCCGGCGACAACATGGTGGTGTGCCAGCCCACCACCAGCGCGCAGGTCTTCCACCTGCTGCGTCGCCAGATGAAGGCCAACTTCCGCAAGCCGCTGGTGATCATGACGCCCAAGAGCATGCTGCGACTGCCCGCGGCCAACAGCCCGCTGAAGGACTTCACCAAGGGCTCCTGGAAGCGCGTCATCGCCGACGAGGGCGCGCCCGCCCCCGAGGCGACGCGCCGCCTGATCCTGTGCTCGGGCAAGGTCTTCCACGAGCTCGCCGAACGCCGCGCCAAGACCGCCGCCAAGGACATCGCCATCGTGCGCGTGGAGCAGCTGCACCCCTTCCCCGCCGACGAGCTGAAGGCGATCCTGGATCGCTTCGCCAAGGCCGAAGTCACGTGGGTGCAGGATGAGCCCCGCAACATGGGCGCATGGCGTTTCGTGCAGGGCAAGATGATGGATCACTTCCCGGGCCGCGCGGTGGGCTACATCGGCCGTCCCGACTCGGCCAGTCCCGCCGTGGGAAGCCACAAGATGCACATGCAGCAGCAGGAGCGAATCCTCGCCGACGCCGTGGGCGCGGTGAAGGGCGACGACAGGAGCAAGGACGCCAAGGCCCCGGCCCCCGCCGCGGCCAAGCACTGATCGCGAACCGCGGTGCCTGATCGCGCCGCACGCACGGAGACCCCACCATGACCGACGTGACCATTCCCAGCCCAGGCGAGAGCATCACCGAAGTGCGCATCGGCGCGTGGAAGCGCGGCGACGGCGACTGGGTGGAGAAGGACGAGCTGCTCAACGAGATCGAGAGCGACAAGGCCACGCTGGAGCTGCTGGCCCCAGCCGCCGGCACGCTAAAGGTGACCGCACAGAGCGGCAGCGACCAGAAGGTGGGCGCCATCGTGGCCCGGATCGACGAGAAGGCGAAGCGTCCAGCCGGCGCCTCAACTCCCGCCCCTGCGGCCCCAGCCGCGAAGGCCGCCGAGGCCGTCGAGCCCAAGGCCACCAGCGTGGCGAAGAAGATGGCCGCCGACAAGGGCGTGGACATCGCCAGGATCGAGGGCACCGGCCCCGGTGGTCGCGTGACCAAGGCCGACGTGGAGCACGCGGGCGCGCCAGTGGCGGCGGCGCCAGCGGCCGCAGGTTCCGCGCCCGCGAAGACCCCGACCCCCGCCTTCCAGTTCACCGGCAGCCGCGGCGTGCGTCGCGAGCGCATGACCAAGCTGCGCGCGCGCATCGCCGAGCGACTGGTCATGGCCAAGAACACCGCGGCCATGCTCACCACCTTCAACGAGTGCGACATGACCGAGGTGATGCGCCTGCGCGCCGAGCACAAGGAGAGCTTCGAGAAGCGCCACGGCGTGGGCCTGGGCTTCATGGGCTTCTTCGTGAAGGCCGTGGTGAGCGCGCTGGAGAAGTATCCGCGCGTGAACGCCAGCATCGTGGGCGAGGAGATCGAGTTCCACGACTTCGTGGACGTCTCGGTGGCCGTGGGCACCGACAAGGGCCTGGTGGTGCCGGTGGTGCGCAACGCGCACGCCATGACCATCGCCCAGGTGGAGCAGGGCATCAAGGATCTGGCCCTCAAGGCCCGTGACGGCAAGCTGACCGTGGACGACATGACCGGCGGCACCTTCACCATCACCAACGGCGGCATCTACGGCAGCCTGATGAGCACGCCCATCCTGAACCCGCCGCAGTCGGGCATCCTGGGCATGCATGCCATCAAGAACCGCGCGGTGGAGTGCCCCCGGAACCCCGGTCAGGTGGCGATCCGACCCATGATGTACCTGGCCCTCAGCTACGACCACCGCCTGGTGGACGGCGCCGAGGCCGTGGGCTTCCTGGTGCAGGTGAAGAACGCCATCGAGAAGCCCGAACGTCTGCTGCTGGGCGTCTGAGACGCGGGACTGTGGCGGACTACAGGTTGGGCAGCCTCCATGGGCGTCCCCGGGGGTGGTCGCGACCCCTCCAGCCCCCGCCATGCTCCAAAAACGCCACAAGCGCCCATCGCTGGACGCTCGCCCCGAATGGCAACCCCGGAACCGGTGAGACCCCGCAAGAGCTCGGCCGGACGCACCACTCGTCCGTCGCATGTCCATGCGACATCCCGTTGGAGGCCTGCACCAGTTTCTGTAGATTTTTCCCATGTCCGGGTCCGGCCCCCTTCTTGATGACGTGACCCGGCTGGTGAACCAGGCGGCCCAGGGGGATCCGGACGCCGCGGCCCGCGTCTGGGAGGGCATGTACGAGGACCTGCGCGCCACCGCACGACGGGTCCTGGGGCCCACGCCCCTCGACAACGTGGGCCAGCCCGGCCCCACCACCCTGGTGCACGAGGTCTTCCTGAAGGTCTTCCGGAACGCGGAGACCCCGCCCACCTTCCAGAACCGTCGCCACTTCTTCGGCTCCATGGCGCGGGCCATGGGTCAGTTCCTGGTGGACTACCGACGCACGCACCGGCGGGAGAAGCGCGGCGGCCTGGTGCGCACCATGCCGCTGGGACTGGACATCGAGAAACTGGAGAAGCTGGACGAGGCGCTGCTGGCCACGGACAACGGCGTGCTGGAGGCCATCCGGAAGCTGGAGGAGCGCCATGCCGTCGCCGCCGACGTGGTCTGGCTGCGCTTCATCGCGGGACTCACGCTGGAGCAGACCGCGGAGGCCATGGGCATCGCGCCGCGCACCGTGAGCAAGCACTGGAACTACGCGCGCGCCTTCGTCCGCCGCGAACTGGAACGCCTGCACGGGCCGCTGGACGACGCAGCCCACGGATCGGATCCCGCGTGAGCGCGCCACAGGATCCGTTCGGCCGCGTCGATCCGCTGCACGCCGAGGAGGTGCTGGAGCGCGTGCTGCAGACGGCGCCGGAAGCCCGCGACGCCGAGATCGACCGCCTCTGCGGCCACGACCCGGCCCTGCGCACGGAGGTGAGGAGCCTGCTGCGGCACCTTCCGGATCCCGAGAACCCGGACGATCCGGAGGGCCACGCCTCGGACCTGCAGCTGGAAGGCCGGGTCATCGGTGGATGCCGCATCCAGAGACTGCTGGGCCGCGGCGGCACAGGACGCGTCTTCGCCGCCATGCAGGAGTGGCCGCCACGCCCCGTGGCCGTGAAGGTGCTGCGCCCGGAGCTGCTCACCGAGGGCGCGCGCCGCCGGTTCCGCCGGGAGACGCGCGCGCTGGCACGCCTGGACCACCCGGGCATCGCGCGCATCCACTCGGCGGGCCTGCATCTGGAACGCGGCGTGGAGCTGCCGTTCGTGGTGATGGAGCTGGTGGACGGCGCGCAGCCGCTCACGGCGTGGTGGGCCGCCTCGCGCGCGTCGCTGGAGGCTCGCGTGGCGCTCTTCGCCGACATCTGCGACGCCGTGCATCACGGCCACGTGCGGGGCCTGGTGCACCGCGACCTGAAGCCCAGCAACGTGCTGGTGGGGTCGGACGGCAGGGCCAAGGTGATCGACTTTGGCGTGGCGTCCATGACCGGCGACGAAGGCCAGGCCATGACGCTCACCCGCGCCGTGGCCGGCACGCCCGGCTACATGGCGCCCGAGCAGTTCGAGTCCGGGCAGGCGGTGGACCTTCGCACCGACGTGCACGGCCTGGGCCTGCTGCTGTTCGAGTGCCTGGCCGGCCGGCCCGCCTTCGCCCGCGAGAACATGACGCTGGCGGCCGCCGCAAGGCGCATCACGGCGGAGGACGCGCCCTCGCTGCGCGCCCTGGATCCTTGCGTGCCAGCGGATCTGGCCACGGTGGTGTCGCACGCCCTCTCCAAGGCGCCCTCGGACCGATACGCCTCCGCCTCGGAGATGGCGGCGGACCTGCGCCGCTTCCTCTCGGGTCATCCCATCCTGGCGCGCCCTGCCTCGCCGGCGCGGCGCGTACGGCTCTTCGCGCAGCGCAATCCGTTGGCCGCCGCGGCGATGGGCATTGCGCTGGTGGCGGTGGTGGCGGGTTCGGCGGCCAGCGTGGCGTTCGGCATCCGCGAGGCGAATCAGGCCGCCACGGCGGAGAAGGCACTGGCGGAGACCCAGCGGGCGCTGTGGCTCAGCCGACTCTCCGAGTACAGCCGCGCCGTGGAGTCGGGCGATGCGGCGGGCTCTCGTCTTGCGGCGGAATCCTTCGGTGCCGACGCCAGCTGGCCCGTGCGGCTTCTCCACCGCCAGTCCGACGAGAGTCTGGCGTGCTTCTTCGATCACCTGGCCAACGACAACTTCTCCGCCATGGGCGGCGCCGTGTCACCGGACGGCCGCGTGGTGGCGGTCACGGCGGACTGTGCCGCGGGCGTCACGCTGCTGGACGCGTCGGACCTGCACCGCCTTCGGCAGCTCTCGCCCCCCTTCCCGGCGTGGGCCGTCACCTTCGATCCGAAGCGCGGCCGACTGCTGGCCGCGAGCGACACCACGCTGCATGTGTGGGACGCTCCGTGGGAAGGCGAATCCCGGAAGATCCAGCTGCCGTTCGAGTACGGCACCGGCATCGCCGCCAGCCCCGACGGCACGCGCGTGGCCCTGGCCAACGAGGGCAACACCTGCGTCGTGGACATCGACTCAGGCAAGGTGCTGGCGCGGACGCCGGACCATGTGGGCTCCACCTCGCGCGTGGCATGGAGCCCGGATGGAAACCTGATCGCCGTGGGCGTGGAGCCTCGCACCGTCCGGCTGCTTCGGGCCAGCGATCTCTCCGAAGTGACGCGCATCCCGGCCCCACCCCTGCGCACGCTGGCGCTCGACTTCGATCCGACCGGCCGCTGGCTGGCCTTTGGCGGCGACGCGCGGCGATTGTGCGTGGTGGAGGTGGCCAATCCCGCCAACCGGCGGGAGCTGATGCTGGACCACTCCATCTGGGGTCTGCGCTGGCATCCGGACGGCACGCGACTGGCCGTGGCGGATCGCGGTTCCGGCGTGCGGCAGGTGCAGGCGTCCTCGGACGGTTCGCCGCTGAAGCTGCTGGGCAGCTATCGCGGCCATCGGCAGGAGGTGTGGTGGGTGGAATGGAACCCCGCCGGCGACCGCCTGTACTCGTTCGGGCAGGTGGAGATCCACGCGTGGCGGGACCGCCCGCGCGCCGGTCCGGAAAGGAACGATCTGGGCTCGCCAGGTCGTGCGCTGGTCCGCGACTCCAAGGGCCGCGTGCTGGCGCTCACGGGCGACGCCTCCGTCTGGCAGCTGGACGGCACCATGCCACCCCGCCGCATCTGGTCCGGCGGACCGTTCGAGGGCGTGCTGGCTGCGGCCGATCCGGACCACGACCGGTTCGCCTGGATCGACGCCCAAGGCAACCTGATCGTGGCCGACACCGCCACCGGCCAGGTGATCCGCTCGCGCATCGAACGCTTCTTCGACATCCCCAACCGACTGGCCTTCTCGCCGTCGGGCCGCCTGCTGGCGGTGAGCGGAAAGGACGCGTCCGATCCGCTCATCCTGCTGGATCCGCGAACAGGCATGCAGGTGGAGCGCATCGCGGTGCCCTGGAGGCTGCAGCCCAGCGGCCTGATGTGGATCGACGATCGGACGATCGCCGCGGGCGGCTTCGGTGGCGCGCTGCACTACCGACAGGGCGACGACGGCCGATGGACCATCCTGCGAGAGGTGGGCAGCAACTGGATCAACCCCCGTCTGATCGGCCCGGACCGGGCCCTCACCGCCTCCATGTCCGGCGAGCTGGTGGAACGGGTGGTGACCACCGGAGCGGCCATCCGCGCCTTCCATGGACTGGCCGACATGGCTTCCAGCAGCGACGTGTCGCCGGACGGCGCGCTGGTGGCCGCCGTGGGCACCGACCGGCGACTGCACGTGTTCGACATGTCCAGCGGCGACCAGCTCATCAGCCTGCTGGGCCATCCCTTCGGTCGGATGGTCAGCGGCGTGGCGTTCGCGGGCGACGGTCAGTCCGTGTTCACGCTGGATTCGGGCGGCTCGGTGGTGACGTGGAGCGCCGTGCCCGGCCAGACCACCGTCGACCGGGGTCAGTGACGGTCCGGTTCCTGTCGGATCCTGGCCAGCTGCTTCGCCTTGTCGGGATCCTGATCCGGCGCCACGCCCATGTACTCCAGCGTCTCGTCGATCACGTCACGACAGACGGGGCCGGCGATGCTTCCGCCGAAGTGGCCCTTGGCCTTGTCGGGATCGTCCAGCACCGCCAGGCAGACGATGCGTGGGTTGGAGAACGGCGCGCCCGCGATGAACGAGCTCACGTACCGATCCTCGTAGTAGCCCTTGCCCTGGCCCTTCGGCTTGGGCAGCTGGGCGGTGCCTGACTTGCCGAACATGCGGTAGCGGTCGCTCTGGGCCTTCCGGCCGGTGCCCTCCGTCACCACGCCCTCCATGGCGTCCCGGGCCTCCGCGGCGATCGCCTCGGGCAGCACGCGGCGCGCCTGCACGGGCGCCGCTCCCGCGGCCTCGCCCGATTCCAGCGTCAGTCGTGCGGGCACCATGGTGCCGTCGCGGCAGAACGCGCTGAAGGCGGCCACCATCTGCACCGGGGTCACGCCGATCTCGTGGCCCATGCAGACGCTGGTCTGGGTGTAGCGCGACCAGTCCTTGGGACCCGTCACCAGTCCCTCGCTCTCGCCCGGGATGCCCACGCCCGTGGGCGCACCGAAGCCGAAGCGGCGCACGCACTCCTGCATCTGCGCGTTGGTCATCTTCTCGGCGGCGCTGGCCATGCCGCCGTTGAGGCTCTTCACCAGCACGGTCTTCCAGCTCACCGGTCCGTAGTACTTCACGTCGCGGATGGTGCGACCGAAGCTGGTGGTGTACGCCCCCCGAGGCAGCGGAACGATGGACTCGGGGCGGTACTTGCCCAGCTCCGTGGCCACCGCCCAGACGAAGGGCTTGAACGTCGAGCCCGGCTCGTACGGATCGGTCACGTTGCGGTTGCGTCCCAGCGACGCGTCGATGCGGCGCGCCGGATCGGTGGTCACCTCGTTCCAGCCGCGGCGCGGGTTCAGCACGTCCGCGATGGCCAGGATGTCCCCGGTGGCAACGTCCAGCACCACGCAACGACCGCCACCGGCGTTGAATTCCTTCACGGCCTGCTGCAGGTGGCGCTCCGCGATCTCCTGCACCACCAGGTCGATGGTGAGCCGGACGTTCTCGCCGTCGTCCGGCGCGCGGTAGTCGCGGTCGTCGATCCACAGCGGGCGACGCTGCACGTCGCGCACGAAGCCCAGGTTGCCGTCGGTGCCCTCCAGCGCCTTCTCGTGACGAAGCTCCACGCCGGCCTGACCCTTGCGCTCGCCGCCCACGCGCCCCACCACCTGCGCGGCCGTGGCGCCCGCGGGATAGATGCGCTCGGGGAAGCTCTCCACGCCCACGCCGGCCAGGCGCATGGCGTGCAGTTCGGCCACCTGTGCGTCAGTCAGACGCTCCGCAAGCACCAGATAGCGCGCGTCGGCATGCTGGCGAAGTTCCGCCTCGATCCTGGACGCCGGCTGACCGATCACGCCACCGATGGCCAGCGCCGCGTCACGAAACGGATCGGCGCTCGCCTGCGAGGTGGGATCCTGCTTCTGCGCCTTGCGATTGCGCTCCCAGCCGCGCTCCCAGATGAACGAAGGATCCACATACAGCCGGCGCGAGATCAGACTGGCCGCCAGCACACGGCCGCGTCGATCGGTGATCTCGCCGCGCTCGGCGGGTTCCTTGGCATCACTGCGGTGCGAGCCGGCTGCAGCCAGCAGCTCGGGTGCAGGCGCCAGCTTCAGCCACGCGATGCGCGTGGAGGTGGCCAGGAGCAGCGCGGCCGACGCCAGCACCAGCGCCGTGCCCCAGCGCCGAACACGGAAGGCCTGAGCGCGCGCAAGTGATCCGGCCTCCGCGTGAAGCATGCTCATCCTCCAAACTCCACGACCGGGGTCTCACGCTCGGCGGCAGGCTCGCGGCGGGTGGCCAGACGAGGCTGCGTGGGCGCGTTGGGCGCGTCCAGGCGATTGGGAATCGGCTGCCAACGGACGGACATGGACGCGATCGCCTTCCGGATGGCGTCCGGTCGGACCGCGGCGGCCACGGCGGCGCGGCTTCGGCCCAGCGCTCGCTCCTGTTCCAGCAGACGCCAGTGCGCGCGCGACAGGCGTGCCGCCAGTTCGAATCGCTGCTGACGGAACGCCAGCAGGGCCGTGGCCATCACGCCCAGCGCCAGGACGATTGCGATGCTCTTGCCGAACATGCGCGAGGGTTCGATGGGCCGGGACTCAGCTCACCGTGGGCTTGGAGGCCACGGGACGCGACGACGGCTTCTTGGACGGCTTCTTGGCCGGCTTGGGATCCGATGACTTGGAGCCCGACTTGGCGCTCGCGCCGCCCTTCACCCCGCCGGGCGCCACATCCACGGTCACCACGCCACCCACCGGCGTGCGGGTTTCCGCCGCCACCACGTCCACCACCGCCAGCGCCGGCACCTGGCTCTCGTTCACGGCGGGCTCGGTGGCGGGAGCTGGTGCGGCGGCAGGAGCGGCCTGCGCCCGGGTCCCCTTGGTGCCCGGTCGGAGCACTTCCACGGGAGGCAGCCGGATGGTCACGCCCTTGCGGACCCGCTTTGGATCAGGCACCGCCTTCTGGTTGTACGCGGCCAGTGCGGTGGCCAGCGAGCCGTCGCCGTATTCCTTCTTGCAGATCGAGTAGAGCGTCTCGCCTTCGGCGATGGGGCGCATGCGCACGCCGGCGTCGCTCTCCTGCCGCTTGCCCGAGGCCACGGCCTTCACCGTGGTCGGTGCCACGGGGTCGACGGGGCGGGCCTGATTCGCCGGGGCGGTGTAGCTGGCCGCACGGGTGTCGATCGACTGGGACGGCATCGACTCGGGCTGGACCGAGTCGGCCACGGCCACCGGAGCCAACGACACCTCGCGGGTCACCCGGGTTCGGTCCGCGTCGCTTCGAGCGATGCGAGTGGTTTCCTGCCGCTGCGCGGCGCTGAAGTGGTCGCTCACCAGGATGCCCACGAAGAGCAGCAGCCCGAATCCGACCACCATCGCCAACTTGTTCTCTCGAGTCATGTTCGCGTCCTTGCGTCTGGCCCGGTGCGCTGCCACCTGGGCGTTCCAAATCAGGGGTTCTGCCGGGGCGCATCCTCCTGCCTCGGCTGCACCCGGACGGCCCTCAGCTTGGCCGAACGGGAGCGGGGATTGTGCAAATGCTCGGTTTCTCCTGCCACGGCGGGCTTGCGATGGAGGCGGGTCGCCCATCCTTGGCGATCCCAATCGACCATGGCCCGCTTGATGCATCGGTCCTCGAGGCTGTGAAACGACAGAAATGCCAAGCGAGCATTCGCGCCAAGCCAGGTGCCTTCGCCCCGATGCAGGTGGGACAAGGCACCACCAAGACCGTCGAGCAAGTTATCCAGACATTCCAACTCCCTGTTCACCGCGATCCGGATGGCCATGAAGGTTCGGGTGGCCGGGTGCATGCGACTGTGTCGCGCCCTGGGTCCATAGGCCCGAACCACAGCATCGGCAAGATCTTGCGTCGTCCGCAGCGGCTGCTCCCTTCGCCTCTCCACAATGGAACGCGCAATCCGACGCGCAAAGGGGTCCTCGCCCAGCTCGAAGATCAGATCCGCCAGCTCCCGCTCGGGGATCTCCGCCAGCAGCGACTCCGCGGTGAGGCCCTCGCTGGTGTCTAGCCGCATGTCCAGCGGACCGGGCCTGGAGAAGGAGAAGCCTCGAGCCGGATCGTCCATCTGCGTGCTGGCAAAGCCCAGGTCCGCCAGCAGCCCGTCGGCGCGAAGCCCCAGACGCCCCAGTTCCATGCCCACGCGCTCGAAACGAGCGTGCACCGGGACCACGCGTGGCGCGCCCGAAAGCGCCCGCACCCGTTCCGAAGCAAATTCCAGGTTGCCGCGATCCGCGTCCATCAGCACCAGCGTGCCCGACCGCCCGATCCGTTCCGCGAGCAGAGCGGCGTGCCCACCTCGCCCGGCCGTGCAGTCCACCACGGTCTCTCCGGCGACCGGCGCCAAGGCCTCCAGCACCTCGGCTGGCATCACCGGCAGGTGGCCAGAGTCGTTCATCGGGTTCAGGACGGCTCGCGAGGTGCCGCGGCCTGTGTCGGCGCCGCCGAGGAAGGTGCCGTCGGCCGCTCCTCCGCCTTGGCCTGCAGCTGCCAGCTGGCCTGCCGCGCCACCTTGATGGCCATCGCGGAGATGAACGCGAAGAACGCGAAGGCAATGGAGACCACCGCCAGCACGCGGGTCTGCGTCATCAGCCGGGTGGCGGCCATGGCCACGCCCAGGACGCCGAAGCAGACGCAGATGCCGTAGAGGGCGAACACGGCCAGCTTCACGGTGCCCAGCGAGCGCTTGAGCAGGTGGTGGATGTGGTTGCTGTCGGCGCTGTGGAACGGCAGTCCGGCCAGCTTCCGCCGGATGATGGCCAGAATGGTGTCCAGGATGGGCAGGCCGAACACCACCAGGCCCGCGATCACCAGCTCGGTCTGACCCCTCTCGCCGAAGCTCATGATGATGACCACGCACAGGTATCCCAGAAGCAGGCTGCCGCAGTCGCCCAGGAAGATCATGGCGGGATTGAAGTTGTAGGGCAGGAATCCCAGCGTGGCGCCCAGCAACGCCAGGCTCAGCACCACGCGCATGCCCACCAAGGTCTGCTCCGGATCGTCCACCGGTTCCGTCATGGCCATCAGCAGGCTGATGCTCAGCAGCCCCAGCGCCATGATGGCCGTGGTGCCGCTGAGCAGTCCGTCGAGTCCGTCGATCAGGTTGGCCGCATTGCAGCCGCCGATCACGAACAGCGCCACCAGGGCCGTGCCCACCCAGTAGTAGAGGGTGGCGTTGCTCACCACGAAGTGACCAATGGACACCAGGGCCATGTCCGGTGGCCCGAACATGGGCACCATCGCGCCTTCGGCCAGCTTTGGACCCACGTCCTCGATGGCCAGCGCCGCCGCAGCGATGAGCTGCCCGGCCACCTTCAGCCTGGGATCCCACTTCCAGATGTCGTCGGCCAGCCCCGTCAGCACGATGGCCAGCATGCCGATCACCACGCTCAAGGGAACCACGCGCAGCAGGCCTGCGTCGCCCCGCGCAAAGACGTTGGCGGCGATGATGGCGGCGATGACACCCACGAAGACGGCCATGCCGCCCAGATAGGCCACCGGGTAGGCGTGCAGCTTCCGTTGCCGATCCGGCATGTCGATGATGCCCGTGGCCACCGCGATCTTCCGCACCACCGGCGTGGCCAGCAGCGTGGTCACGAATCCCACCAGGAACACGGGCGCGTAGGTGTTCAGCAGCTCGAGCGGAGCGAACTGCAGGCCTCCGGTGGCCGGGGACGCCGCAGGCGCGGCTCCGGTGGCGGTGGTGAGTTCCATCATGCGGCGTCTCCCGAGCGGCGGGCCGCCTGGATCACGGCCGCCACGTCGTCGATGGTGCGCTCCAGCGGCGTGTCGGCGCGGAAGCCGATCGCGTCGCGGATCCGGGAGAGGTCGGGCTGGCGCGCGCGCAGATCCTCGAACCCGTCGCCGAAGACCGTGCCGTAGGGCACATGCACGATGGGCGACGAGGACCCGATCCGCCGAACCACCAGTTCCGCAAGCGCGCGGATGGTGATCGAGCGGTCGGATCCGATGTTGAACACGCGGCCCGCGGCACCGGGAGCGTCGAGCAGCCGCTCCAGACCGGAAGCCACGTCGCGGACATCGGCGAAACAGCGGCTCTGGAGGCCGTCCCCATGCACCTCCAGCGGACGACCCGCCAACGCGGCGCCCACGAAGCGCGGAAGCACCATGCCCCATGCGCCCACCTGTCGCGGACCCACGGTGTTGAAGATGCGCGCCACCACCGCCGGAAGGCGGTCGGCACGGAACGCCGCCAGCGCCAGATACTCGTCCAGAGCTTTCGAGCAGCCGTAGCTCCAGCGGACGATCGAGGTGGCGCCATAGACCACGTCGTCCTCCTCGCTGAACGGCAGCTTGGCGGCCTTCCCGTACACCTCGCTGCTGCTGGCCAGCAGGATGGGCACGCTCCGGCGCGCGGCCACGCGGATGGCGGCCGCCGTCTCGGTCACGTTGGTCTCGATCGACTCCACCGGTCGCTCCAGCACTCTTCGCACGCCCACCGCCGCCGCCAGGTGGAAGATGGCGTCCACCGGCCCGTGCTCGCCTCGAGCGGCCCACTCGGAGACCGCCGTCCGCACCAGCGTCAGCCGGTCGGGTGCCAGCGCTCGCGCCGCGTCCAGGTTGGACTCGGAGCCGGTGGAGAGGTCGTCCACCACCACCACCCTGTCGCCTCGCGCCAGCAGACGCTCGACCAGATGCGAGCCGATGAAGCCCGCACCGCCGGTGACCAGGATGGTGCGGGTGGCTGGCATCGCCGATGCTTCACGCCGTCTCGGGTCCCTTGCGACCCCGGCGGCGCCGGGGTTCGGGCAGGTCGTCGGTGCCGCCGAAGGCGGAGGTGCGCTCCGCGTACTCGGCCATGGCCTCGGCGTTCTTGCGCAGGTAGCCGCCGGCCACCATGTGCATCCGGTTGAGCATGATGCCGAGCAGCTGGCAGCGGCTGTCCAGCAGCTGGCTGCAGAGCTTCATGATGAGACCACGCTGGTCCTTCCAGGCGCACGCCACGACCATGGCGGCGTCCACCTTGTTGGCCAGACTGAGCGTCTCGCCGGCCACCACGCTGGGCGGGCAGTCCAGGATCACCAGATCGAAGCGCTCGCGCGCCCACGCCAGCAGTTCGTCCATGCGGGGCGTGTTGATGCGGTCGAAGACGCGGTTGGAGGGAGCGCCGGCCGTGATCAAGCACAGGTTGTTGGCCACCTGCGTCACCACCGTGGCGGGATCCTGGCCCGCCAGCACCTCGCCCAGGCCGCCGTGGCCCATGGGCAGACCGAAGACCCTGGCGATGCCCGGCCGTCGCATGTTGGCGCCGATGATGAGCACCTTGCGTCCCACCGCCGCCTCGCAGAGACCCAGGTTGGCCACCACCGTGGTGGTGCCCGACTCCGGCATCGCACTCACCACCATGAGCGTGCGCGCGCCCATGGACTGCATGCCCTTGTACACCTGCGCCGCCAGCTGTCGGCAGCTCTCCGCGGTGAAGGTGCCCGCGGCGTCCACCACCACCCGCTCGATGCGGGACGGCTTCCCGGGATCGTGCGCCAGCTCCGGCACCACGCCCAGCATGCGGGCCGGCATGGCCAACAGGTCGGTGGGGTACTTCACACGCTGGTCCAGCAGCTCCCGGATGAACAGTCCCAGCACGAACAAGGCCGTCAGCAGCACCGCGGTGCCGGGGATCATGTACTTCAGCTGCGGGAAGGTGATCTCGCGCGGCTTCAGCGCGCGCTGCACGATCTCCACACGGTTGCGCTCGTCTCGGTTCAGCGCCAGGTTGATGTCCTGGATCGTCTTGCCGATCTCCTTGCGGCGCTCGATCAGGATGTCCAGCTGGTCCTTGTAGTTGTTCATCTCCGCCATGTTGGCGGTGAAGTCCTCCACCTTCTTGGACTCCTTGGCGAAGTCCTCGTTCTGCTGCTTGAGCAGGGCGGTCAGCGACTCCTCCTTGTTGATGGCGTCCTTGAGGTCGGCCTTGGAGTTGCGACCCAGCACCTCGTTCAGCTTGATTCGAAGCTGCTCCTCGGCCGAATCGAAGTTGCTCTGCGCCTGGAACCGATCTGGATGCTTCTCGTCGGGCAGCTGCGCCTTCAGCGAGCGCAGGCGGCGGCCCAGATCCTCCACGTCACGCTGCAGCTGCAGCACGATCGGATCGTCCTGGGCACGACGCTTGTCGTCGTCGCTGTAGCCGGTCTCGTTGTTGAGCTTCTTCTCCACCTGCGAGCGCCGCGACTGCGCCACGCTCAGGTCGGCGGTGGTCTGCGCGATGTCGGATCGCAGCTTCTCCAGCGTGCGCTGGTTCTCGCTGTTGGCCTCGTTGAGGCTGGTCAGGCGGCTCTGCTTGATGAAGTCCTGGATCTTGTTCTTGAACTGCAGGATCAGCCCGTCCAGGTCCTCGCGCTTCTTCTCGTAGACCTTCAGGGTGCTGGCGAATCGGGCGTCCTCGGCCACGCGGCGGAAGCCGATGTAGGTGTCCGCGATGGCGTTGAGCACGATCGGCGCGTCCTCGGGCGTGTGGGCGTTCCACGCCACGTAGAAGATCTGGGTGCCGCGCTGGTGACCGGACCGGAGCTCCTCCTCCAGATCCAGCAGCGCGTCCTCCACCACGAAGACGCCGTTCTTGTCCAGATATCCCCTGCTCCAGACCGTGTTGAGGATCTCGGGGCGCTGCAGCGCGGCCTTCAGGTTGTCCTTGCTGGTGAGGCGAGCCACCTCGGTCTGCGCCAGGCGCACCACCGTGTCTTCCGTGATGATGTCCTTGGTGTTCAGGTCGTTCGCCGACTCCAGCTGGTTCCGGATCTCCATGGAGACCTTGGCCGACCAGAGGGGGTAGCTCCAGGCGAAGAAGTAGTTCAGGCCCACGCCCAAGACGGCGCCCACGGCCAGCACGATCACGATGCCCCAGAAGTTCTGGCGCAGGACGCGGATGGGATCGATGACGGGACCGGCCGCGCGCGGGCGAGGCGCCTGCTGGGCGGGCCGTGGCGAGGAGCCGGGGGCGGTGGACGATGGGCTTGGGGTGGCGCGAGTCATGGGGCGTCGTCTCCGTGGTTCACTGCAGCGACTTGGCCACGCGATCAGCGTCGGCGGTCTGCTCGGGGTTCAACTTCATCGTTCGGGTGCGTTCCAGCGTGGCACGCGCCTCGTCCTTGCGTCCGGCCAGCGCCAGCGCCTCGGCCAGGTGCAGCAACGGCGTGGGAGCCGTGGGCGTCATGGTCACCGCGCGCTGGAGCGGCTCCAGCGCATCCAGCGGCTTTCCGCTCTTCAGGAGCACGAAGCCCAGGGTGTCCTGGAAGTCCGAGACCTGCGGAGCCATCTCCACCGCCTTGCGGGCCCACGCCATGGCCTTGTCCGGCGCGCTGCCGCACTTGGCGGTGACGAAGGCCGCGTTGTTGAGCGCCGGCGGGAAGTTGGGCTGCAGCGCGATCGCCTGCTCGAACAGCGGCAGCGAACGCTGGCAGTCGCCGGCCAGGTAGGCCATGGATCCGGCCTCGATGGACGCGGCGCTGGCAAGATCCGGCTGATCCTTGGCCAGGACGACCGCGTCGGCCAGATACTTCAGCGCGGCATCCAGACCGTCCTTGCCGCCCGCCTGCCAGATCCGCGCCATGCCGCGATCGCCGTAGAAGTCCAGCGGGCGTCCGGCCAGCACCGTCTTGACGAACGCCTCGGCGTCCGCCGGCCGTGCGGGGAACGCCTGTCCCACCGCCGCAAACCAGATGTCCCACGCCTCGGGACGAAGCGTCTTCCGCGTGATGCCGTCGCGGATGCTGTTGAAGGTGTTGCGAAGCGCCTGCAGGCCGGCGTCGCGCTGCTTGGCGTTGACCAGCGCCGCACCCAGCAGCGCCTGGAGCGTGATGCTCTCGCCCACGATCTTGGGATTGGCGCGAAGCAGGTCCACGGCGCCGGCCCAGTCCGGATCCTTCCGGAAGATCCGCGCGTTGGTAGCGCGCATCAGCGTCTCCTCGCTGGAGTCCGTGGAGAAGGCTCGCTCGAACGCGGCGCTGGCCTCCTTCTCCTGGCCCAGGCTGATGTGGATATTGCCGATGGTGGTGGGCCACTCGGCGTTGCGCGGCTCCTGCTGCGCGCCCTCCTCCGCCACCGCGACCGCACGGGTGGACTTGCCTGCGCGCATGAGCAGCTCGATGAGCAGCCGGCGACCGTCCTGCGCCTGCGGGGAGTTTCGGACGTATCGCTCGATCATGGTGACCGCGCCGTCCAGGTCGTTGCGGTCCAGCAGGATGTCCTTCTTGATCCGAAGTCCCTGGGGGTAGGTGCTCAGGATGGCCAGCGAGCGATCCACCGCCGCCTCGGCGGCGGACAGGCGCGCCGGATCGCGGGAACGCAGGTACATGCCGCGTTCCGCCTCCGCCAGCGACGACCAGGCCACGGGATTGTTGGGCGCAAGCTCGGTGGCCTTCCGGAACGCCTCGATCGCCTTGGTGAACGACTCCGTGCCCTTGGCCACCTCGCCCGCCTGCACGGCCGCGTCGCCGCGACCGATCAACGTGCCGCCACGCAGCATCTCGATGGTGGCGTTGGTCTTGCCAAGCTCCTTCTCCGCCAGCTCGGTGAACCGTGCCGCGGCGTCGTAGTCACGGAGGTTCTGGCAGGTCTCGGCCAGGCGGAGCGCCTGACCTGCGGCACGCTCGCCGCTCAGCGCCTTGACCGCGGGCTCCAGCGCCTCACGGGCCCGCTGCCACTGCTGCTTGGAGAACCAGAAGTCCGCCACCTGCAGCTCCGCGTCATGCGTCTGCTTGTCCTGCAGCTTGATCGCCTCCGCGAACGGCTCGGCGGATCGCTCCGGGAACCCGGATTCCGCCAGGAAGGCGCCCAGCGCGATCCACAGCATCTTCCGCTCCTCCACAGGCGCGGCCGCGATGTCGGCGCGCAGCGAGTCCTCGCCGTCCTTGGGCTTGCCGAATCGGGAGAGGGCGCGTGCCTTGGCCAGCGCCAGCGTGGCGTCGCCGGGCGACGCCTTCTGGAGCAGGCGGACGATCTCCAGACCCAGATTCAGGTTGGCCTGAGCCGCCTGCTGCAGTTCCTGCTGCCGCTTCAGCGGCGTCATGCCCTGCAGCTGCTCCACCGTGAACTTGCGCTTGCCGTCGTCGTCCACCATGAGCGCCAGCTCGCCCGGCGCCTCCAGCAGCATGGCCGCCAGCGAGACGGCGTTGGCGCGGAACGCGGGCGCGTCGCGGTACAGACGACGCCGCATGGCCACCGCGCCGGTCCGATCGCCGATCTCGGACTCGATGCGGAGCCAGGCGTCCATGGTGTCGCGATTGGTGGGATTGGCGCGGGCCAGTTCCCGGAGAATCTCCAGCGCCCTCGTCCGCTCGCCGGCACGGTCCAGGACCAGGGCGTACACGCGCGCCGTGTTGATGTCGTTGGGACGGCGCTCGTAGGCCGAGCGCATGGCCTCCACCGCATCCTCCAGACGACCCGAGGCCTCGAACAGGATGCCCAGCTGCCGCAGCATGAGAGGCGACTGGTCTCCGGCCTCGCGGGTCTTCTGGAGCAGCACGATCGCTTCCGCGCGCTTGTCCTGCTTCAGGAGCGCCCTGGCGCGGATGGCCGCGGCCACGCCACGCTCGCCCACGCCTTCGGACGCCTTGGCCACGCGCTCCAGACCGTCCCAGTCCCCGCGAAAGATCGCGTCGGCGGCGGCCTGCTCGATCAGGACCTCGCTCCGGGCGTCGGCCTTGAGCGCCGCTTCCAGGGCTTCCGGCAGCATCCCGCGCACGCGATCCAGGCTCTTGCGGGCCTCCTTCACGGCCTCGTCGCCGGCCGGAGCCTGGGCCGTGGCGTCCTGCAGCCGCTGCGCGATCTCGAGCAGCCCCAGGTAGCGGTAGACGGCCTGGGCATTGGGATCCGAATGCTGCAGGCGCACGCTCTCCAGCACGCGATCGACCGGATCCTTGGTGGAAAGGATGGCCTTGAACTGGAGCAGTCGCTGGTCGTTCGGATCGACGGCCAGCCCGCGCTCCAGCCACTCCTTGCCCTTCGCCTCGTTGTTGCGGACCAGCAGGTAGAACTGCGCCAGCGCGGTGATCAACCGAGCGTCCCGCGCATCCACCTTGAGGTTCTTCTGCCCGGCCAGCAGGTCGGCTTCCGCTCCGTCCAGATCCTGGGCCAGCAGCTTCCGCTCGGTGGCACCCAGCAGCGCCGCCACCGCGTCGCCCTTGTTGGCGTTGGCCGCGCCGGCGGCCGACATCTCCAGGCCACCCAGTTCCAGCAGCCGCTGCTTGGCCAGGGCGTTTTCGGGGTCGATCTCCAGCACGCGCCGGTAGGTCCGGTCGGCCACGTCGTACTTGCCGGTGGCGGCCTCGATCTCCCCGCGCATGACCAGCAGCGGCGTGTACACCGGGTATCGCTCCAGACCTTCGGACGCCACCTTCATGGCGGTGCCGGGTTCGCGACGGCCCAGATTGGCCAGCGCGGCATAGAGGTACGCGTCCGGCGGCGGTGCCGTCTGTCCCTTGAGCAGGCCGTCGAAGAGCGCCACGGCGTCGGCCATGCGGTCCTCCACCAGCGCGGCCTTGGCCTGGATGAGGCGCGAGGTGTTGCGCTCGTTGATGGGCTCCAGGTACTTCACCGCGTCGTCGCGCATGGCCAGCAGTCGCGTGGCCATCTCGGCACGCTTGGCCGGATCCTTCTCGGCACGCCATGACTCGAAGGCCGAGTTGAACAGCGTGATCACCGCGTACATGCGCGCGTCTTCCTGCAGCAGCGACTCGAGCGAGATGGGCAGGTTGGGGATCTTCCGCGTCTCCTCCGCCATCTGTCGCGCCAGGTCCGGCTTGCGCTGCGTGGCCGCCAGCATGAGCAGCTTGCGTGCCACCATGTCGTCGGGATGCCCCTTGATGCGAGCCTGCAGCAGATCGATCACGCGGTCCAGCCACTCGTTGGAGCGCGCGTTCAGCAGCTCGGACGCGATCTGGAGCAGCTGCGTGCGGTCCGCCAGCGTGCCTTCGGCGGCACGGCAGAGATCTTCACGTGCACGGTCCAGCGCGGCGGGGTCGGCGCCCTTCTCGCGGCTCTCGATGCGGATGCGCTCGCGCATGACTCGCCCGATGCGCCACGCGTACGAGTCCGGCAGGGCCGCCTTGGCCGCCTCGATGGTGGCCTCGATCTCCGCAAGCTGCTTCTGCGCATCCACGGACCGCTGCTCGCCCAGCATGCGTTCAGCCGTGGCGGCCTGAGACCGCAGCAGCTCGAACCAGGCCTGTTCGGCCTTGGGGTTGGTCTGGACGATCTCGCGGAGCATCTTCTCCGCGGTCGCGCGCTCGGCCGGCGTCAGCACCTCGCCGCGGCGCAGCTGGCCCACGGCGCGCCAGTACTTCAGCCGCTCCTGCGCCGGATCGTCCGGCCGCAGGCGGCCGCTGATGTTCTCCGCCTCCCGGACGAACTCTCGCCACAGCACCTCGGCGTTGCTGACGTTGTCGCGCTCGTACAGCGTCTCCATGGCCTTGAGCCACGGGGCCGCCTGGTCGGGGGTGGCTCGGCCGCGCTGCATACGCGCGTCGATCAGGCGCTGGTAGTACTCGCGCGCCTCGTCCAGCGAGGCGGGCACGTACCGCGTCATCGCGTCGTCCAGCGCATCCAGATACTTCACGTTGGTGGGCTGCTTGCTCACGGCGCGGCCGAAGCTGTTGACCGCCTTCTTGAAGTCGCCGTCACGCAGGAAACGCTCGCCGGCGGCGAAGTTGCGTTCGGGGGTGATGAACTTGTTCCAGTACCAGCCACCGGCGGCAAGCCCGCTCAGCGCGACACCGGCGCCCAGGACGAGAAGGATGAAGCGGACGTTCAGGGAGGACTTGGGCATGGGTCAGGTGGTCCGGGCGGGCGAAACCTCGGCCGTCTCGATGGAGGGCCAGTCGGGCAGGCAGCGCATCAGCTGTGGCAGGAGGCTCTGCATCAGGTCCGAAGTCATTCGGACGAATTCGGGCGTGACTTTCTCGGGTTCACCCGGAAGCCGGGCTGAGAACTGGATCTTGCAATAGTAGGCGCAGCGATCGGTCAGCTTGAAGCTCAGGTTGCGGACCGCCAGCGCCGAGGGCGTGGTGCCGCCGTTGGCGACGAACAGGTACCCGCCCAGGGAGGTGAGACCTGGCGCCCGAGGATCCTGGAAGGCCGTCACGGTCATCTGCAGGTCGCCGATGGGCAGGTTCACCCTGGCCACCTTTCCCGAAAGGCGATCCAGCACCTCCGCCACCGGATAGCGGCTGCCGCTGCCCGGTTGGACGGGGCCCTGGGAGAGGTTCCAGCCGCTCCGATCGATGGGGATCGAGATCACCGCGGGCTGGCCGCGCATCACCATGCCGTTGGCGTTCCAGCAGCGCTCCGGAATGTGCGGAACGGTGTCGATCATGCCGGTGTAGTAGGCGGCATGCACCTCCAGCACCCCCTTCTCGGGGTCTCCGTCGAGCGCGTAGAAGCGGTCGATGTAGCTGCGCGTGCCCAGTTCCTCCACCAGCGCGTCGGAGAACACCGCGTCCTTCCCAAGCTGCTTCCAGCGCCCCAGCGAGGCGGGAACGGTGTCCAGCGGCTCCCGGAGCGGCACGGACTCCTTCTTGAGGAACACCTGCAGGCGCGCCAGCGCCACCTGAAACCCCACCGCACCCATCACCAGCGTGACGCAGCCGGCCACGAACGCCGATCGGACCGTGCGATCAACCCGCATGGTCGGACTCCTGTCCCTGCGGCACCACCAGCTTGCCCAGGATCCACAGCACCAGCAGGTACAGCAGGAACGCGGGCACCAGCCAGACCAGGCCCACGAAATGGTGGAACTCGCCCGCGGCGAACTCGCCGTTCACCATGGTGAGCAGGCCCAGGCTGGTCACACGAAGCACGTTGACGAAGACCGCCACCGGCACCCCCATGGCGACCAGCGTGACGCGCTGCCAGTGCGTGGGAAGACTGACGTGCGCCATGGCCACGCCGAGCGCCAGGAAGGCCACCAGCATGCGCATGCCGCTGCACGCCTCGGCCACGTTCAGCAGGTGCGGCGCGCCGCCGTCGTGCACGGTGAGCACGTTGCCCGACAGCTCCACGTCCATGCCGAAGACGCTGAGGAGCAGGTAGGCGCCCTTGGCCGAGATGTCCTGCAGTCGGTAGGTGACCAGGCTCATGAACCGCTCGCTGACGGTCTGCCCGAACGCCACCATGTACGCGATCGGGAACCAGAGCCAGCGCATCCACCGCCAACCCGCCACCAGCAGCACCAGACCGAAGAAGGTGACGCCCACCGCCAGGCCGCGGATGTTGTGATGCTGCAGCGCCGTGAACGGTCCCAGCGTGCACAGCGCGTACGAGAGCAGGCCCACCACCAGCAGCAGCAGTCCGGACACCCACGCCGGCTTCAGGGGCGTGGCGAGCAGGCGATCGCGGTCACGCCAGACGAACCATCCGGCGATGACCGGGATCAGCAGCGTGTGACCCCAGTCCGAGGGGTACTCCACCGCGAAGCGCAGCTGCTTGAAGAACCAGTCCCAGTAGACGCCCACGAACAGCGCCAGGACGCCGGCACCGGCCGCCAGCGCCAGGCGGGGCGTCAGCTCGAACCCGCCGGCGGGGCCGCGGTCGGATGGAGCCAGGCTGTGGGAGTCGATGGCGCTCAAGCGGTGTCCTCGCGTGCACGACGGTGGGCCATCCTTGGCGAGTCCAAGGACGCCTCCGGCGCCCTCCTCTGACGATTCGGCGTCACTGCCCGAGCACGTTCGTGGGCGGCGGGCCGAAGATGTCGTTGCCCCAGTTCCGGTCGACCAGGAAGCCGAAGCCGTAGGTCATGCGGAAGCCGTTGCGGATCACCGCCAGCGGCGTCGCCCAGAAGTTCGTGCCGATGTTGATGTGGTCGTCGGGGCGCAGGAGGATGTCGGGCTCAGCGCGGTTGCGGATGGCCGCGAGGTTCACCCGGATGCAGGCCTCCTTGTCGGCACCGATGCGCCGGACCAGGTCGACGCGCTGCGGAATGGCGAGTTCGCCCAGCCCGCCGGCGGCCGCGACCAGACGGCTCAGCGTGAGCTTGCCGGAGGTGGGCAGGTTGTAGACGCCGGGGCGCGCGATGAGTCCGTCGATGTAGACCACGCCCACGTCGCCCTGATCGCAGTAGATCATGTCGTCGGGGTGGATGATCACGTTGAGATTGGACGCGCCGCGGACCAGGGCGTTGTAGTCGATCTCGATGACGCGGCTGGTCACCGCGCGCTTGGCGGTGTTCTTGAGGCCGGCCTTGGCCGTCTCCACGCTCTTGATGCCTGCGTCCTGCGAAGGCGTCTCAGCCGAAGGCGCCGGCGCGGAGGCCTGCGCGCGTCCGACGCGCACCCAACTCTGCGTGGCGCTGTCGAACGTGAACCGATCTCCCTCTTCGGCGGACACCTGGGCGGCCACCGGCGCATCCGCCGCCTTCGGCGCCTCCAACGTGTCGATGTCGATGGGCGGATCGGCCGGGCGGGTGGAAGCCAGCATGCCCAGACGCGCGGGCTTGGCTGGTTCCAGATTGGCGGGTTCCGCGGGCTTGGCTGGTTCCGCCACGGGCGGGGGCTGGTCCGCGGGCTTGGGTTCCGTGGAAGGCGTCGCAGCGGCCGGCGGAACTTGCTTCGGCGGCTCCGAAGCGTTGGGAAGCTCGTTGATCAGCGCGTCGATGTCGCCGCCGCTTGGCGGAGCGGTTCCACCGGCCGGCGTCTGCGGTCCGGCGGGTCGCACGGGGGCCTCGCCGGCTCCAGTGGGGGCTGCGGTGGCGGGCGCGGCGGTCGAGCCGACGGCGTCCTGCTTGGATTCCTGCGCCTTCGCACGCGTGATGAGGATGCGGGTGGTGGTGGGTGCGGCGCCTCGCGCCAACGCCAACGCGTCAAGCACACGCAGATCGGGCTTGTTGAGGCCGAAGAGGCCTGGCTGCTCCACGGAGCCAAGCACCCGGAACTGGTAGGCGCGGCCTTCCTCCACCGAGACGAAGGCCTTGGGATTGGTGATGATCCCCTTCAGGCGGTCCTTGATGTCGCCTTCCAACTCCGGGATGGTGCGACCACCGGCCTGCACCTGCCCGATGATGGGAAGCGTGATCTTGCCGGCCTGATCCACCACGCGCGTGGAGATGTCGGTCTGCTCCGCCGAGACCAGCTGCGGAATCGACACCTTGACGATGTCACCGGAGGCCAGGCGGTATTCCAGCTGCACCGGGACCAGGTCCTCGGCGGTGGGCTGCGAGAACTCGATGGTGGCGTCGGACGCCTGCTCGATGACGTCGATCCGCGACAGGATGGGGATGGCGGTGGGCGTGGTCTCGAAGTAGCCCGTGCGCTGCGGATCGATCAACCAGCCGTTGGTCTCGCACCCGGCGAGTCCCGCCAGAACGGCAAGATGCATCGACAGCGCGGCGGGGCGTGGGAAGCGAGTCACGATTCGGTCATCCAGAGGTTCGGAGGGTGTGGGTGCAGTCGCAGGGATCTTCTATCGGAAGGTGGACAAGCGTACCTGCACCGAGATCGCCGGATCGTGCAGCCATGTTCGACGGGATCCCAAGGATCGACGGGAATCCGGGGCAGCAAAGCCGTCTCTGCGCAGGTCTTGTGCACGCAGCCATCCGAGACGTATCCAGCTGCGGGAGCCCCGCCGAAACAGATTTTATCGGTCGCTGATGAGGTGCTCGAACACGGCCATCCGAGCAGCAACGCCCTGCGTGACCTGCCGAAGGATCCGCACACCTCCGTACTCGTCGGCCACTGAGTCATCGATTTCGATGCCGCGATTCACGGGGCCAGGGTGCAGCACCACCGCGTGCGATTGCAGCCGCGCGGCGCGTTCGGGAGTGAGACCATACATAGTCCGATAATCTGTTGAAACCCCCGTCTGTGCACCTCGCTCCGACTGGATTCGAAGAAGCATGATCGCATCAATTGAACCAATGATCGAATCAAGATCATGTGTGATCGACACAAGATGACTGTCTTTGACGATGGATGCTTGATGACGATCCACCAACGACGGCGGCCCCACCAGAATCACATGGCACCCCAGAAGCGTGAGTCCATGGATGCCCGAATGCGCCACCCGGCTGTTCTGGATGTCGCCCACGATCGCCACCCGCCGACCCTGAAGCGTTCCCAGCGACTCCTGCAGGGTCAGGATGTCCAGAAGGCCCTGCGTGGGGTGCTCATGCCGGCCATCGCCGGCGTTGATGACCGGGATCCGTACCCGCCGCGCCACCATGGCCGGCCCCCCGGAGATGGCGGTGCGGATGACAAGGGCACTCACACCCATCGCCTCCACATTCAGCGCAGTGTCGATCAGGCCCTCGCCCTTGCTGGCGCTGGAACCGCTGGCGGACAGGGTGAAAACCTGTCCGCCCAGCCGGTGCACCGCCGTCTCAAAACTGCAGCGGGTGCGAGTGGAGTCCTCCAGGAAGATGTTGGCCACCACCCGGCCAGCCAGCATGTCCTTTCGCGCCACTGGGTTTTCAGCCAGCGGAAGGTTTGCCTGCGCGCGACGAAGCAGCCCCTCCAGCTCCGGTCGGCTGAGGCCGTCGATCTGAAGGAAGTCGCGCTTCACGGAGCGGCACGATAGCCGTCGGCATGCCTTTCTGCCCACCCCTGCCCGCTACGCTGTCCCCATGGCACGACGCGTGTGGGTCACAGCCGACACCCATTTTGGCGAACCTGGGGCCTTGGCCATGTTTGGCCGCCCCTTCGCCGACGCCGCGACCATGGACGAGGCCCTGCTGGACGCCCTGAACGCCCGCGTGGGCAAGCGGGACCGCCTTCTGCACCTGGGCGACTTCTGCGGGCCGCATCCGGACGGCCGCCGCGCCCAGGTGGATCACGCGCGCGCCGTCCGAAAGCGGATCCGCTGCAGGCGCCTCACGCTGATTCGCGGCAATCATGATCCCTCGTCCAGGCGATTCCTCGACCTGTTCGAGTCCGCGCACCACCTGCTGAGCTGCCGCGTGGGCCACGATCGACTTCGCCTGAACGCCTGCCACTGGCCGCTTCGCCTCTGGCGCGGTCAGTTCAAGGGCGCGGTGCTGCTGCATGGCCACGCACACGGGGGGCTTCCGTCACTGGGGCGTTCGGTGGACGTGGGCGTGGACGCCTGGGGCTGGAAGCCGATTCCGCTGGAGCCGCTGCTGGAATGGGTCCGACGCATTCCAGTCATGGAGCCGACCGAATGGCCGCGTCTGCAGCGCGACCGCGACCCCGATCGGCTGCCCGACCTGCCGACACCGGGTTAGCATCGGACGCATGCGATCCTTCGCCGCAAGCGTGGTCGGAGTTCTGCTGCTGGCCGGTTGCGCCGGGAACGGCTCGCCCATGGGCACAACCTCCCTGGTGCCGTTCGATCCCGCGGCCGCCGTGGGCACCTGGGCGCTCACCGACGACCGCAACGTGACCTTCAACGTGATCCTGCGCGAAGACGGCTCCGCCGTGAGCACCTGGAGCCGAGGCTCCGACGGCGCGCACGGCGAGCGCGGCGGATGGAGCGTGCGCGACGGCGCGCTGCAGGTGCGCTGGACCGACGGCTGGCTGGACACCATCCGGGTGGGCCGCTTCGGCTTCGAGAAGCTCTCCTTCGGACCTGCGGAACGCGAGGGCGACAATCCCACCAGTTTTGGACAGGCCGTGAAGATCACCGACGACGCGGCGCAGTGGATCGGCGTCTGGCGAACCTGCAGCGTGGGCGCCGATTCCAGGGGTCAGGAGCTGTTCGTGTGCCTGTCCAGCGACGGCAACGCGGTGAAGAGCCTGGACGCCATCAACACCGGCAGCTGGGAACAGCAGGCCACCGGCGTGGTGATCTACTGGAGCGACGGCTGGTTCACCTCGCTGACGCGCGGCGACAGCGCGGTGCAGGGACAGAGCTGGGCCCCCGGCGCGGACCGCAAGGGCGAGCCGGCCGGCACCGAGACGTGGACGGAGGTGACGGAATGAATCGCGTGACCTGGATCGCCCTTCTGGCGCTGGCCGGCTGCGGCCCGAAGCTCTTCCCCGACGACATGTCGCCCACGCAGCTGCAGGAGCGCCGGATGGACGACGGCGCCGGCAGCTGGACCTACTACAACATGGAAGAGGGGGACAACGAGGACCCGTGCGTGGACAACGCCGCCTACCCGGAGATGAGCGATCCGTGGTGGAACGCGCCCGGCTACTCGCAGGGCTGACTCAGGGCGAACCCTCGGCGCCGTCGATGCGCCACAGGCTGCCGGGCCCGGACTCGCCGCCGTCGAACGCGCACAGCACCAGTTCGCCGTCGTTGAGCTCCCCGAAGCTGGACCACATGCTTCGGTTGGCTCCGCGCTTCCAGACCACCGAAGGCGCGCCGCTCTCCGCGCCGTTGCAGCGAAGGCCCCAGATGGTGCCGAACGCGTAGTCGGCGTAGAGATAGACGCCCTGCAGCGACGGCAGCCGCTTGCCGCGATAGACGAATCCGCCCGTGACGCTCACGCCGTCGGAGTGCCGGTACTCCGCGATGGGCTCCAGGTAGTCGTGACCGAAGGCTCCCGGCTTGCCCGGGAAGGCGTGACGGCCCTCGCGCGGATTCCAGCCATAGTTGCCGCCCTTCTCGATGCGGTCGACTTCCTCCCACTCGTTCTGGCCCACGTCGCCGGCGTAGAGCCGCCCGTCGGCGCGATCGAAGCTCATGCGCCACACGTTGCGCAGTCCGTACGCCCAGACCTCGGGGCGTGCGTCCTTGGTGCCCACGAACGGATTGTCGGCGGGGATGCCGTACGGCCGGCCCTGCGCAGGATGGTCCACGTCCAGACGCAGGATCTTCCCCAGCAGCGAACCCAGGTTCTGTCCGTGGCCGTGCGGATCGTTGGCCGCGCCGCCGTCGCCCAGACTGAGGTAGAGCATCCCGTCCGGACCGAACAGCACCGTGCCGCCGTTGTGGTTGGAGTACGGCTGCCCCACCTCCAGCAGCACCTTGGCGCTGGCGATGTCCGGGCGGCCCGCGGCGTCCACGGTGAAGCGGGTGAGCTCGCTGCGGCGCGGACTGGACGCGGTGTAGTAGAGGAAGAACTGGCGGTTGGTCTGGAACTGCGGATGGAACGCGATCGAGAGGAGGCCTTCCTCGTTGCCGCGGTCGTTGACCTGTTCGCGGATGTCCATCCAGACCTCGGGCTGCGCCGTGTCCGGCTGCCGCAGGTCCAGCCGCAGCACGCGGCCCGCCTGCTCCAGGACGAACAGGTGCGCGTCGTCGCCGGGCGCCTGCACGGCCTGCACCGGTCGGCGAAGCGGCAGGTTGGGGAAGAGCCGCGTGATGCGGATCCTGGGGATCGGCGCGGCCTGCGCGGTGGGCGTGGGCGCCTTCGTGTCGTCGGCGTGCACGGTGGAGAGCGACGCGCAGAGCGTCAGGATCAGGGGCGTGAGGTGGATTCGCATGGGGTGGTCCTGTCGGGGCCGGGCGTCTTCGCAGCCACGGCCAGGATCGATTCGGCCAGCGGCGGAATGGATCGGGGGGCGCTGCCTTCGGCCTTGTTGTTGATGACGACGAAGGCCTGGCCCCCGGCCGCCACGCACGCCGCCACCAGGACGGCGGTCTCGGAACGGATGCCCGGGTCCGGTGCGGCCAGCCGGTCGAAGGGCTCGTACACGCGGCGAGCCTCGTCGTAGCCCAGACCGTGACCCAGCAGCCAGCGCAGCACCAGCGTTCCCCGACACGGATCCCAACCCGCCTCCCGCCAGGCCTGCGCCGCGCGCGCCGGTCCCGGCATGGACGGGATCACGCCGATCGCCGGACGCGCACCGTGGTCACGCAGCGCCGCGGCCAGCGCACCCACGACCGGCCCACGCAGCAGCGCGTCGTTGCGGAACTCCACGGCGTAGAGCGGTCCACGCGGCAGCGCGCGAAGGAAGGCGTGCAGTCCGTCGGCCAGCGCGGACTCGTGAGGCACGATCTCGCGTGCACCGAACGACAGCGCCGGGAACTGGAAGAGGATGGGGCCGCACCGATCACCCAGCCCCTCCATCAGGGGACCCACCACGGCGTCCGCGGCCCACGCGCCGTCCAGGAAACGCGGATTGCGTCCGCCGGACACGCGCGCAGCGGCCACGGAACCCAGTGTGGTGCCGTCCGCTCCAAGATTGGGGCGCGTGCATGCCTGATGCGCCTTCACCAGGAAACGGAAATCCGCAGGCACCTGCTCCGCCAGCGCGCGCAGCGTCTCCACCGAGGGCGTCTCGTAGAAGCAGCGATCCAGACCCACCGTGCGGTGCAGCGGCTGCTGCGCGTACGCCGCCAGACCGTGCGACGCCAGCTCCGACGCCGGGGCCTTGGCGGAGAACACCATGCCGCGCCATCCCGGAAACGACCAGCTGCTGGTGCCCAGACGCACGCGCGGTCCAAGCTGCCGCGCCAACGCCGCCGCGTCCGGATGCACCGGCGCCGGCGGCACTCGATCCATCGCGCGATCCGCCGGCGAGTCGCCGAAGAGGCTGGGCTGGTGGTCCCGGGGCAGGGCCATGCGCGCACGGTAGCGCGTCCGCGCGTTTCTAGACTTGCCGGATGCCGCTGCCTTCGGTGGACATGCTCGAGGCCCTGACTTCAGGCGCCGGAGCCCAGGTGCTGGAAGCAGCCATGGACATGGGGTCCACGGACCCCGCGGGCGTGGCTCGACTTCGCAGGCAGGCGTCCCCCGAGACGGTGGTGGCCGCGCTGGAGGTGGCCGCGGCGCGGCGTTCGCTGCAGGGGCGCGTGGCCGGCTGGCGCACCTACTGGGCCGATCGCGAAGGCGCCGCTCAGGCCAGCGACGACGCGTCGGCGGCGTGGAAGGCGGCGCGGGTGGCGGGGCGCGGAGCGATGGTGGATCTCTGCTGCGGGACGGGCGCGGATCTGCGGGCGCTGGCCAAGGTGACCGCGGCGCGCGGCGTGGACCTTCGCCCAGAACGCGCGTGGATGGCGCGCCACAACGCGGGCGTGGAAGCGTGCTGTTCGGATGCCACGGCACTGGACTTCGAAGAGCCACTGGCGCACCTGGACCCGGCGCGGCGTGACGAGACGGCAGGCCGGCGTCTGCATGCGTGGGACCAACTGGTGCCGGGTCCGGCGTTCCTGCGCCAGCTGTCGGCGCGTCTGGATGGGTTGATGGCCAAGCTTGGCCCCGGCGTCGAGATCCCGCAGGACGCGCGACCTGCCGGGTCGGAGCTGGCGTTCCTCTCCCGGCGCGGCGGTCTCACGCAGGCGGTGCTCTGCACGGGCGTGCTGGCGCGTCACGCCGGAGCCAGCGCGGTGCTGCTGGACCAGGGGGTGGAAGTGCACGGACCGTCCCGCTGGAGCGCCACCACGGGCGATCCGGCGTGGCCCGCCGCGGGCGAGTGGTCACGCTTCATCGCGGAGCCCGACGCCTCGCTGGAACGCTCCGGACTGCTGTCGAAGGTGGCGGCGGAACACGGACTGAGGGAGCGCGCACCGGGACTGGGTCTCTGCACGCGTCCGGAGGCGCCGGACGCCACCACGCCGTGGTTCCGCTGGTTCGAGCGGCTGGAGACCTGCGCCGCACGGCTGGAGCCGCTGCAGCGCCGGATGCGGGCACTGGGCGCGGGCCCCGTGGACGTGAAGGTGCGCGGCGGTGCGGCGGACGCGGACGCATGGTCCCGCGCCCTTCGGGGCGACGGAACGGAGGCGCTGGTGGTGCTGGTGCACCGGATGGGTGCAGGCGCCGAGGCGGTGATCGCGCGACGACGGGACCCGGCCTAGGTCGACGCCGGCACGGAAGCCGTGGGGCGCTCCATGTGCTCACGCAGCGTGGCGCTGTCGATGGCGAGGAACGCCTTCACCATGGTTGGATCGAAGTGCGTGCCGGAACCCTCCTCGATGATGGCGCGGGCGCGCTCCAGCGGGAAGCCGGATCGGTAGGGTCGCTCGCAGGTGATGGCGTCGAACACGTCCGCCACCGCCAGCACGCGACCCAGCCACGAGATGGCCTCGCCCTTGAGGCGGTTGGGGTAGCCGGTCCCGTCCCACTTCTCGTGGTGCTCCAGCACGCCCGGCAGCACCGCCTGCATGATGGGGTACTGCCGGAGCAGGTCGTGACCCTCCTGCGGATGGCGTCGGATCTCGGCGAACTCCTCCTCCGTCAGGCGCTCCGGTCCCTGCTTCAGCAGCACCGCGTCGCGCACCGCGATCTTGCCGATGTCGTGCACGCGCCCGCTCTCGTAGAGGAGCGAGCACGCGCGCTCGTCGAAGCCCGCCACCTGACCGATCACGCGCGCCAGCGCCGCCACGCGTCGCGAGTGGCCGCCGGTGCACGGGTCGCGTCGGTCGACCGCGTCGGCGATGAGCTGCACCATGTCGCGGCTGTGCGCCAGCTTGTCCAGATGCAGTCCGGCCATGCGCACCACGGCGTCCGAGACGTCGGCGGCATCCTCCAGACGCTGACGATCGGCCTGGTCGCCGCGACCGGTGCCGTTGTCGGCGTAGAGGAAGCCGAAGCGACCGTGCTCGCCGATGGGGATGCAGAACGCCTGGTTCACGGAGACGCGCTCCAGGCTGGCGGCGATGGCCTGATCGCCGGCCATGCTCTTGTCGGTGACCAGCACCATGCCGTCGCGCGCGCTGCGGAGCATGGTGCGGCTCATGCGCAGTCGCCCGGTCCGGTCCAGCACGTCGCCGCGTCGCTCCACCACCTCCGGCTCTCCGGAGCCGCGGACCATGACGCACGCGATGTTGGCGAAGCCTGTGGCGCGCTCCACCGCGTCCACCAGCTTGGCGCGCGTGTCCGTCTCGTCGGGCGCGCCGTGCAGACTCTCTCCAAGTTCCAGCAGCAGGTTCAGATCGCGGTGGGCGAAGGCGTCGTTGGGGCGACGACGGCGACGCTCGTAGCGTTCGGCGGAGTCGCCCGAGTCGCCGGGCAGCATGGTGGCGCCCGCGTGCCCACACACCTCCAGCGTGAGTTCCACGGGACCGATGCCAACCACGTCGCCGTCACCCAGGTCGCGAGCGTCGCCCGCGGCCAGCCGCTCGCCGTTGACGAAGGTGCCCGCCTGTCCGCCGGCCTCCACCAGCCGCCACGCGCCCGCCACGGCATTCCACTCGAGCCGCGCGTGACGGCGACTGACCTGCTTGTTGTCTAGCAGCACCTCGCAGCCTTCCAGGCGACCCACCTGCAGCGGGCCGGGAGGCAGCAGCGGGATCCGCTGCTCGCTTCCACCCTGCCTGCTCACCAGCGCGAAGTCGGACATGCGGGACAGCCTACCGGGCGGTCAGGGCGAACCGACCGCACCCGAGACAGGCGCTTCCACGGCCAGATCCTGCGAGGCGTTGATGGTGCTGCCGGGAATGGCCGGAAGCCCCAGCAGCGACAGCGCCAGGTTGCCGGCGTCGCCGTTGCGGATGGGCGGCGGCGCGTCGGGCACGAAGCGCTGCGTGGGCTGGGGCAGCCTGCGCACGCTGGCGTTCATGGCGTACAGGTCGCGCGCCGCCGTGTCGCGTCCCAGCCAGACCAGGAACGGGATGGTGAAGTTCATGGGCGCCGAGGCGTCGGTGTGACTGATGAACGGCACGCCGCCGCCATGATCCGCCGTCAGCACGATCGCCACGCGCCCCTTCAGGGCGTCGTCGGCCTCAATGGCGGCAAGCAACCGCTGCAGCGCGGCGTCGATGGACGCCACGGCACGCCGGTATTCCGAGCCCTGGGTCAGGTCCCAGCCCTTCGCGTGCCCCGCAAAGTCCGCGTTTGGAAAGTGGAGCATGGTGAGGCTGCGCCTGCCGCCCGCCTTGGCCACGCCCAGCGAGGACAGCGCGATGGACGCCAGCGCGTCCGGCTCCGGATCGCAGGCGAAGAGATCGATCTTGTCGCGACCGTCGTCCGGAGCCACCGTGTCCGGACCGCCGGCGTCCTCGCCGCAGGTCTGCTCCAGCAGCACGAACTTCCACTTCCCCACCACCAACGCGGTGCGCAGACCCTGGTCGTGCGCCACGTCGAAGACGGTCTTCACCGGACGCCCGTGCGCGGCTTCCAGCGTGCCTCCCTGCTTTCGAGCAGGCGGATCCTCGTTCCTGGCCCAGCCGTGACCCTCGGGGCCCGCCACCAGTCGGCCGGTCAACATGTCCAGATGATTGGGCAACGTGATGGAGATGTCCGGATCGCAGCGAGCCGCCAGCGTGTGCGGACCGCGCGTCAGACGCGCCAGTCCGGGATAGTCCTGCGCCAGCATCTCGCCGGCGCACTCGGGGCGCAGACCGTCCACCGAAATCAGGATCACATGATCGAAGACGGATCGGTCGGCCGCGCCCGCGAACAGGCAGGCCGCGGCGGCGATCAGGAGGCTGGTGCGGGCGATCCGCGGCAGCATGGACGCGGAAGCGTACACCCGCCACGTGTGCGCACGAACGTTCGTCCCTTCGATTCGCCGGGCGAATGCCCTCCCCCGGCCCGATAGCCTTCCGCCCGTGCCGCGCCTTGCCCTTCGCCTTGCGATGTGCTGCGCTCTCGCGTTCGCCGCCGGCCACGCCGCCCGCGCCGACGAGGACAGCAGCTCCGACATCGACTGGCTTCGGCACGTGGTGGCCGTGCCGCCCAAGGCGGACCACCTGCACATGGACCGCGAGCAGGCGCTGGCGTTCATCAACGTGAACACCCGCATCCACCAGCAACCGCTGTTCGGGAACGCCACCCCCATGACGGGCTTCTCGTGGTCGTCGCCGCGCCCCACGCGCGTGCCGGTGGGATCCACGGCCAGCGCCCCGCTCTTCGACGACCCGCTTCAGCCGGCCGTGGACCCCATCCGCAACGGCGAGGAGTGGCTCTGGCTGCACGGCGGCACCACGCTGGACATCTACGACAGCATGGTGTTCCAGGCGCTGAGCGACAGCCTTCCGGGAACGCGCAGCAGCGAGGCCACCAACCGGTTCAACCTTCGCGTGGACACCAAGCTGTTCGAGTGGGACGACCGCAGTCACACGCAGTTCACGGTGCAGTGGCGCGCCAACACCGCCATGCCGTCGGGAAGCCAGCCGCTGGCGCAGAGCGTGGGCTCGCCCGAAGGCCTGAATGCGCAGCGCACCTCCTTCGACACGCGGCTCACGCGCCTGCTCCTGGCGCAGGGCTTCTGCGAGGACCGCTTCACGGTGAGCGTGGGCAAGATCAACCCCAACGACGCCATGGGCCTCAACCTGTTCGCCAGCGACGAGACCAGCCAGTTCCTGAACACCGCGCTGGACGGCAACGACGTGCTTCCGGTGGGCTTCCAGGGCTACACCGAGGGCGCCATGTTCCAGGCGCTGCCGCTGGACTGGCTCTACGTGAACGGCGTGGTGAGCTCCGCCAGCGGCACGCAGGGCACCTCCTTCGACGGGACGTTCCAGAAGGGCGTCTTCGCCGGCGTGGAGGCGGGCGTGATCCTGCCCGTGCAAGGTCGGCCGATGCGCCTGAGCGCGTCCTGGGGAAGCTCCAACGCCAACACCGCCACGCTGGACGGAGGTCCGTCGGTCCACGGAAACGCCTGGACCGGCATCGCGCAGTGGATGGCCATGGACGACCTTGGCGTGTGGGCGCAGTTCGCGGTGGCGGACGCGTCGGTGGCGTACACGGCCACCAGCGAAGGCATGGCGGGCATCACGCTGGACGGCGCCTTCGGGCGCGCGGGCGACGGCATTGGTCTGGGTGGCGGATGGAGCACGCCGCTGGCCACCGGCGAGCGCACGCAGGGACTGGTGGAGAGCTATTACCGTCTGCAGGTGACGGGCTCCCTCACGCTGACCTTCGATGTGCAGGTGCTGGTGCCGCCCGCTTCCGAAGCGTTGCCTGGCGCGGTGGTGGCCGGCGCGTTGCGGGCCAAGTTCGCGTTCTGAGACGCTTCCAGCCTTCGCGTGGTCCGCGCGGTGTGGAATTCCTGCGGATGATGCGTCGAAGGGGTCGACGCGATCGACGAAGACTCGTCCGGGTTGCGGATACTGGGGAGTTGACTGTTTTCATGGGTCATTTCCGGCCTACCTTGCACGCATGACCCCACGACGCCCGGTGCACGCCTGCCTGTCTCGGTCGGCATCGCTCCTCGCCTTGTGCCTGACCTCGGCCGCTTCGGCGATCGTTCCGGGCAAGGTGCTCTTCGACGCCACCAAGGCGCAGATGGCCGGCAACGCGGACTGGGTGATCGACGCGGACACGCACAACATCGGCACGGGAACCAGCGGCCTGATGACCACCGGCGCAGGCACCGACTCCAACCCGCAGCGGTATCCCAATCCCAGCCAGGCCAACGTGACCGCCAGCACCGCAGAGACCTACTGGCAGGGCGGCCTGTCCAGCTGGGGCGTCGCACTGGTGAAGAAGGGCTTCAGCGTGGAGACGCTGCCCATCGGCGGCAAGATCACCTACGGCGACGCCACCAACGCGCAGGACCTCTCCAACTACGGGATCTTCGTCACCTGCGAGCCCAACATCAAGTTCACCACCACGGAGAAGCAGGCGATCATCCGGTTCGTGTCGGCGGGCGGCGGGTTCTTCATGATCGCGGACCACACCGCCAGCGACCGCAACAACGACGGCTTCGACTCGCTGGAGGTGCTGAACGACCTGGTGAACACCAACGGCATCGCCAGCAACGTGTTCGGCATCACCTTCAACGTGAACGACTACACCGTCACCAGCAGCTACGTCACCACCAGCACGGCCGACCCCCTCACGCGCGGCACCGCCGGGACGGTGACGCAGATGAAGTACAGCGCCGGATGCACCATGACCGTGAACAACACCACGGCCAAGGCCTCCATCTTCCGCACCAGCAGCCGGAGCAACAGCGACGTCATGGCCGCATGGGCCACGTACGGTCAGGGCAAGGTGGTGGCGGTGGGCGACTCGTCGCCGTTCGACGACGGCACGGGCGATCCCAACGACACGCTCTACACCGGGTGGGCCGGCGAGGTGAACGGCGACCACGCCAAGCTGGCCATCAACGCCTGCCTCTGGCTGGACCCGCTGCCGCCATGCCCGTCCGACCTGGACGGCAGCGGCGACGTGAACGGCAGCGACATCGCGCTGCTGCTGCTGGACTTCGGCCCATGCAGCGGCTGCGCCAGCGACCTGGACGGCGACGGCAAGGTGGGAGGCTCGGACCTCTCGCTGCTGCTGCTGGACTTTGGACCGTGTCCGTGAGGCGGAAGATCGATCGATCCCGCTGCAACCGAGCGGCCGTTCGCCACGCGCCGAACACGCGAAGCGCGGTCGGCTCGATCAGGGTCCCGGAGCGACACCGGACTCAAACACCGGCTTGAAGTCCTCGGACACCGATCCGACGCGGGGTGCCCGTGGATCCTTGGCGCTGAAGATCACAAGTTGGGGGCGAGGGCGGCTCGCATCGCGCTGGAAGTCGCGCTGCATCTCCCATGGAATGCCGAGCGCGCCGTCACGCATGGCGACGGCCAGCACGTTGTGTCCGGACGACATCAGGTCGCGAATCTCGTGTTCGTGCACCGGAGGCGTCGCGAAGTTCGGCGCACCCCCTCCCATGTCATCGACCTGCGGCACCAGATCGATGGTGGTCTCGGTGCGATAGGTCGGGCGGTTGAATGTCCTCCGCACGCGCCGCTCCCACCATTTCTCCGGTCTCACCACCACCGACGCGCTACGCACCGCGTACCGCACCCATGTCGGCTTCGACGCGTCAAACCGCACGTTCGCCCACAACGCGACCGCGACCACGGCCCACGACATCAGCACCAGATGCGGCACCGCCGCCTTCGCCAGCGTGCGATGGCCGTCAGGCAGTCCGCGAGCGAGAAGCCAGCCGACCGAGAGATCGAGCCCGCACAGCGCCAGCGCGATCCCCGCCAGGATCGCGACGTGAATGTCCTGCACACGGTGCATGCCGCCCGCGGCAAGATCGCTGGTCGACACGGCGACCGCGGCGAGGGCCGCCGCCCAGCCCCATGCCCAGCACGAGGCCGCCGTCGAACGGAGCCGCCGGCGCCGAACGAGCGGCCGGGTGGTCGGGTCGTCGCGCACGCAGGCACCGACGGTGCGCTCGATGGCGGCCAACTGGTTCGCCGTCTCGCGGATTCGCGCCCGATCCAGGTCGCCGAGATCGTCCGCCTGCGAACTGCATCGGGAGAGCGCTCGGATGCGGCCAGGCGAGCCCTGCTTCACCTGAATGTCGGTGATCGAACTCCGATGCAGCGCGGCGACGGCCTTGCGGAAATCCTGCGACTGCAGCAACGGCGCGCAAGCCTCGTGCTCGAGCGTCTCCACGTACAGTTCGGGCACGCCATCGAAGGGCTTCATCACCAAGCCGCCGGCGAGTCCGATCGCGGCGGCGAGGGGATTGAACACGCTGCGCGGACTGCACCGAAGCGAAACCGGCACATGGGCGCGAAGCTCGACGCACACGTCGACCTCCACAGGCAGGCCGCGGCCCCGACGCCGCACAAGCGCGACGCACGCGTCCGGAAGCCCGGCGTCGAAGGTCGCCCAACGGCGCATGTCGCCCAGATTACTGGCCGCGCGCCCGGCGAACGAACATCGCCCACTGCACATAGAGGCTCGCCAGCAGCGGCGGGAAGACCACCGTGAGCAAGAGAATGGCCGGCCTCGCCGCCGCCGCGTCGGATGAGCGGGAGGATGGTCCCTCGCCGCCCGCAGCAAACCCGAGGATGGAAAAGAGGGCCGCCACAAATACCACGAGTCCCACCACAAGCCGCGAGGCGAGTTTCCACTTCAGCAGATCGGCGAACAGGCCGAGGGGCTTCGGTTCGGTCATTCGAGCAGCCTACCGTCGGTCGAAGTCGACGGCACCGAGCGCCAAAAGCAGGAATTGCCGCCCTGCGGCGGCAATTCGTTCCGTCTCGCCGCCGGAGGGGGGCGACACATTCAGTGGACCTGATCGGGCTCGAACCGACTACCTCTTCCATGCCATGGAAGCGCTCTCCCAAATGAGCTACAGGCCCAGGGAAGTGACTTGAGTTGTGCGCCGGGCCCCATGGACCGGCGGGTCGACGATTGTAACCGAAGCCCAGCCTGGCGCCAGCATGCCGGACAGGCACGCCGAAACGCCCGCCCGGGCCCTGGAACGGCCTCAGCCGACCAGTTCCTTGGCCATGGTGTCCTTCTGGACCACGCCCACCCACTTCTTCACCAGCTGGCCGTTCTTGAAGACCATCACGGTGGGGATGCTCTGGATGCCGAACTTCATGGCGATGTCGCGGCTGTTGTCCACGTTCACCTTGCCCACCTTGGCCTTGCCCACGGTCTCGGTGGCCAGCGCGTCGATGGTGGGCGTGAGCATGCGGCAGGGCATGCACCACTCGGCCCAGAAGTCCACAAGGACGGGCACGCTGCTCTTGAGGACCTCGGACTCGAAGTTGGCGTCGGTGAACTCGAGGGTGTTGGCGCTGGCCATGGTTTGCACTCGCAGGGGGTGTCGTCTGAAGTCGCGGCGCGGAACGCTTCGCGCAACGCGGACAGGATCCTAGCACCCTCGCGCGGCAAGGAACACGGCCCGAACCTGCGCGTGCTCCGCCACATCGTGCACCCGCAGCACCGCGGCGCCTCCCTGCAGCGCCAGCATCCCGGCGGCCAGCGTGGCAGGCAGGCGCGCCGCCGGCTCCGACGCCGCCGCCACCGCTCCAAGGAAGCTCTTTCGGCTCACCCCCACCAGCACGGGACGGCCCAGCGCGGCCAGCTCCGGCAACCGCCGCAGCAGTTCCATGTTCTGGGTCACGCTCTTGCCGAAGCCGAATCCCGGATCCACCAGGATGCTCCGCTCCGGAACGCCGGCGGCCGTGGCCGCCGCGATGCGCTGACGCAGGAAGGCAAGGATGTCTCCCACCAGTTCCCCGTACGAGGGCTCGCGCTCGTGTCGATCGCTGTAGCGGTCCTGCCCAGGCGGCACCAGCCGATGCATCAGCGCCACCTGCGCTCCCGCCACGGCGGCTTCGGCCAACAACCCAGCGTCCTCCGTGCCTGCGCTCACGTCGTTCACCAGCGTGGCGCCGGCCTGCAGCGCCTCCCGCGCCACCTGGGCCAGGGTGGTGTCCACGCTGATGCGCTCCACCCCCGCCGCACGCAATCCCTGGATCACCGGAACCACACGCCGCACCTGCTCGCGGGCATCCACGCGCTGGGCGCCGGGCCGCGTGCTTTCGCCACCCACGTCGATCCAGTCGGCGCCCTGACGGACCATGGAGAGTCCGTGCGCCACGGCCGCGCCCACATCCATGGTGCGACCGCCCGCATGAAACGAGTCCGGCGTGCAGTTGAGCACGCCCATCAGCTGCGGCACCGCGGACATGGGCCGGTTCAAGGCGCCGGATCCGGCGTGCGCGGTGATCGTCGCGCGGGAGCGCGAGGTGCCGGCGCCTCGTCCGCACCTTCGTCGTCCTCGGGCGGGGCCTGCCGCATCTCGTACAGCTCGCGCATCACGCCCACCACGCCGGCGGGCACCATGGTGGCGGTCTCCACGCGACCGTCCTGCACCTCCAACGAGAACGCGATGGGCTCCAGGTCCGGTGGCGCATCCGGCAGTTCCAGCGACGCGCCCGGGAAGCTGGAGGCCAGCTGACGGGCCACCGAGAGCATGGAACCCACGCCCACGTAGCCCACCACGTCCGGATCGGGCGTGAGCCATCCGCGCAGCGACTCGATCACTTCGCTGCCCTGCAGCGTTTCGGCGCCGCCCGCCGCCCTGGTGGCGCGCTGCAGAACGTCGGGACGCTGGCTGAAGGTCATCAGCAGGCCGTCGGGAAAGTCCTTGGCGAAACCGTTGGGGCCGCGCGGGCCGAAGATGAACGACCGCACCAGCCGCTGCATGGGATCGAAGTTCCGACGCGAGCGCGGTCGCGCGCCGTCGGCGCCCTTGGCGTCCGCGGGCGCCGGCGCCTCGGTCACGGCGTAGGCGTCGGCGGTCTGACCGTCCTTCAGCGTCTTGCCCGCTTCCCACGAGACCTTGCGCTCCGTGGCACCTTCCACGCCTGCGAATCCCTGCATCCAGTCGCGCATCAGCTGACGGGCCTTGGCGGCGTCCGAAGTCTGCAGCCACACCATAGCCTCGTTCAGCAGCCCTCCGGCCACGCCCAGCTTGCTGGGATAGACGGCCACCTGCGCACCGGAGAGCAGGTCGCGGTTCTCGCGCACCCACGCAGGAAGCGCCGGCGCACCGGGCACCACGGCCAGCAGATCCAGGAACGCGTCGCCGCCGCCCAGGCCACGCATGTCCGCCGCCGCCGCCAGCACGAACGCACCACGCGGAAGCCGGTCCAGCCGGGGCGCCGCACCTCGGGGTCCGCCGCGGGCCGCCCGACCCATGGCCGTGCCGCCGTCCAACACGGCGTAGCTGCGCACCGAGATGCCCAGCGGATCCAGATCCACCGACACCACGCCGTCCACCACCGCGTCCTCCGAAGCCGCCGCCACGGCCGCCGGAGCGGCGGGCGCCGGCGTCTGCGGCTGGGCCGGCGCAGGCGACGCCTTGGGTACGGCCTTGGCCGGCACCGGCTGGCCCATGCACGCCTTCATCAGGTCCAGATCCGTCTCGTCCACCACGCCGTCGCCGTTCAGGTCGGCGGCGTTGGGCCCGCGGTTTCCCATCTCCATCAGCAGCACGCTCTGGTCGCCGGAGTCGATGGTGCCATTGCCGTCCAGGTCGGCCCGTTGCAGCACGTCGGCACTTGGCACGCCGGACACGTCCGAGGGCGGAACCTGCCGCTCGGCCACGGCCCCAGGTGACGGCGGCGTGGTGGCGGCACCTTCGTCCGCAGGCGGCACGCGCCCACCACGGGCCCTGGCCTCCGCCTCCGCACGCGAGCGCATGGCACGCATGGCCTCGGGGCCGGCCCACGCCGCCACGTCACCGGACACCAGCACGGACCAGCCGCGCTCGCCCAGCCGCTCCTTCAGACGAACGGAGAGGCCGGGGCGTGGCGCGTACTGCTGCACCAGTTCACGACTGGGCGACACCAGCAGGCGCCGACCGACCTCGCGAAGGTGGACCGTACCCAGCCGCGGGTGCGTGAACGCACCTTCCTGCCCGTCCACCTTCTGAAGCGACGACTCGGTGAGCGCCTTGGGATCGGTGACGGGCACCAGCGCCGCCATCACCGGCGCACCGTCGCGCATCTCCGACCAGAAGACCAGCGCGCCCGACTCGTCCATGCCGTTGCCGATGCCCAGCTGCCCGCGCAGCAGGTCCAGCGGCCGAAGCGGCACCGCGGACGCGTCGCCGCCCACGCGCGCCAGGCACTCGGCAAGGTCGTCGGCGGCCAACTTGACGCTGGGAACCACCGCCACGCTCAAGGCACCCGCGGGCGCCAGGTCGATGGCGGCGATGAACTCCGCTTCCGCCGGCGTGCGACGCACGGGCGACTGGGGCTCCGCGGCCCCCACGGCAAGGCACACCAGCAGGGCGGAAAGCGAGGCGATCACGGGGAGGCGGCGCATGGGTGGTGTTCCTTGGGTCGGATCCGGCGGTGGATGGACGTCTGCAAGAACCGGGTCCGGGGCTCTACTGTATGCCCTCGATGGCCGCCCACCCCTCGCTCTTCTGCGCGCTTGGATGCGCCCTGGCCGCGCTCCTGACCGTCGGGCTGGGCGCGTTGCTGCGCGGCTGCGGCCTTCGAAGAGCCTGGATCGTCTCGGGCGTGCTGGTGGGCACCTTGCTGGGCCCGCTGGCGCTGGCGCAGGTTCGGGAGGCGTGGTTCGACCGCCTGTTCCACGGTGCGGCCATGGAGCGGCGCGAGGTCTTCGTGACCGAGCGCGTGATCGAGGTGGCTCGCCTCACCGCCGTGCCGCAGGGCGCCGAGGTGGACGCTGACGACATGGCCATGTTCCTGGCCGAACGCGAAGCCGCGCGCGACCGGCTGCGGCAGGCACGCGAACGATTCGACGAACTGGCCGTCTGGACGGCCGCGGTGCTGGCGGCGGTGGCGTGCGTGACCGTCTCGCCGCTGGCTGGTCGCACGGCCTGGTGGCGCGACGGCGGTGCGCCGATCGGGGCCTGGGCACTGGCCGCACCGGCCGCGCTTGCATTGGTGGCGCTGTCCATGACGCGACAGCCCGACCCGAGCGCCTGGTGGCTGGACCTGCTGGCCATGGTCTGCGTGGGCAGCCCGGTGATGCTGCCGAGGGAACGCTGGATCGCCGCTCGACTGGTGGGCGGGCGCGTGGCAGGCATCGACGCCTCGCGCGCCGTGGCCGGATTGCTGGCCATCGGACTGGTGGTGGTGGCGCGGTTGGCCCAGGGTGACGGGCCCGCGGCGTGGCTTCTGCCCTGGAGCGCGCTGTTCGTCACCTGGGGTCTGGCGGCGCCGCCGTCCGGATGGCCCGTGCGCCTGGCGGGACCCGCGGCAGGCATGGCGGTGGCCATGGCTCTGACGCGGATGGATCCGCTGGCGCAATGGATGCCGTGGCTTGCGCTGGCGATCTTCGTGGCCGCTTCGGACCTGAAGTGGATCGGCACGGCCACGGGACTGGCCATCTGGGGCCGCGTGGGATGGATGCGCGCGCTGCGCGCGTCCATGCCGCTGGAGGACGCGGGCACTGCCATGGCGGCGCTGGCGGCGTTGGCCACGCTGGCGGGCGTGGTGCCGGCGTGGGCAGGTCTCTCTGTGATGGTCAGCGCGGCCGCGGTGGAGCTGCTGGACCCGGTTCGACGCGGCACCGCGCTGCAGCTGGACGCCACCATCCAGGGGCAGCGCGCCGACGGCGCCTGAGCCGGGTCACTTGGCCAGCGCCTGCTCGATGGCCTGCTGCAGGGACGCGTCGTCGGGCTTGACCGAGCTGGCGTAGAAGGCGATGGGCTGACCGTCCTTGCCCACCAGGTACTTGGCGAAGTTCCAGCCCGGCAGCTTGCCGGTACGCGTGCCCAGGAACTCGTACAGCTCGGACTGGCCGGGGCCGGCCTTCACCTGCGCCTTCTCCAGCATGGGGAAGGTGACGTGGTAGGTGGCGCTGCAGAAGTCGCGGATCTCCTTGGCGGATCCCGGCTCCTGTCCGCCGAAGTCGTTGCAAGGCACGCCCAGCACCACCAGACCCTTCGCCTTCCACGCCTGCTGCAGCTTCTCCAGCCCCTCGTACTGGGGCGTGAATCCGCAGCGGCTGGCCACGTTCACCACCAGCACCACCTTCCCCTTGAGGTCGGCCAGGTTCATGGGCTGTCCGTCAAGGGTGCGCGCCTGGATGGTGTGCATGGAACGGTCCTTCCACTTGGAGGCGAGTTCGTTGTTCTGCGGCGCGGTCTGCGCGCAGGCGAAGCCGGTGAGGGCGGCCGCGGAGGTGGCCAGGGCCAGGGAGAGTCGACGGAAGAGCGTGGGCATGGAGAGGGATTCGACGGGCCTGCGCGGACGGATTCGTCCGCCCGCGTGCAGCGAACCCGGGCGGACCCTGGGTTCCGGCGGCTGCCCGCGGGCAGGCCATAGCATCCGCGCCGTGGAGCAACCCGCCGGCATGGCCCCCGCTCGTCCCGCACCAGGCCCGGTGACACGCGTGGATCTTCGTGAGCCACGCGCCGCCGCGGTGCTGGACGCCGTGCGACGCCGCGTGGCCACGTGGGCGGATCCGGCGCTGGCGATCCGGCGAGCCAACGAGGCCGCGAAGCTGGCGCGGGACCTGGTGGCGCGTGGCGCCATGGCCGTGTCGATGGGGCCGTCGGGTTCCGCGGTGCTGACGCTCTCCACGCTTCCGTCCGATCGGCCCCTGTGGATTCTGGGTGACGTGCGCGGCGACGTGCTGGCGCTGGCCACGGCGCTGGCGTTCATCGACGAGGCGGACGGCCGCGGCGATCGCGCGTTCGTGGCATGCCTGGGTGACTGGACCGGTGGCAACGCCGGCGACGCGGCGTGCACCGCGATGCTGCTGGAGCGGTTCAACGCGGCGCCGGAACGCACGCTGCTGCTCCGTGGCGATCGCGAGTGGGACTGTCGGGTGGCCGGCGTGCCGTCGGCGGCGGGACTGCACGCGATGCCCGTGCCCGAAGCGCTGACGGCGGAGCACGCCACGATGGTGGCGCAGGTGCGCGCGTTGGCGGATGCGCTTCCCGCACTGGCCCTGCTGCCGGACGGCGTGGCGCTGGCGCATGGCAGCATCCCCCGCGAGACGCGCCTGTCCGGCGTGACCTCGCTGGACGCGCTGGCACGCGACGAGGCGGCGCTGCGCGACTGCGTGCTGGGTCGGGTGCATCCCAGCGAGCGGCGCGTGGCGCCGGGCGGTCGCGAAGGCGGGACGCTGCTGGGAGCCGAGGACTTTGGGCCATGCGCCGCGCGGCTGTCCGCCGTCTGCGGGCGGCCCGTGACGCGCCTGGTGCGCGGACAGGACGGCGTGCCGGAGGGCTTCCGATGGTTCAGCGCCTACGGCGAGGGTGCGGTGCTCACGCTCAGCACCATGGCCGACGCGATCGAGCGCGCCGGCGCCCAGACGCGACGCAGGCCGTGCGTGGGTCGACTCAAGGGCGGCGTGATCCGGGTGGTGCGGATGGAGATCCCGGACGACGCCTGCTTCCTGTGCGACCAGCTGTTCCCAAGGCGCAAGGCCTGGCACCCCGTCACCCCGACAGCGACGGTGACACCTCCGCCGGCCACGACCGCCGTCCTGCCGACGTCATCGGGTGCATCCACCGGCCGGCCCGCTCCCGCCGACAGACGCCCCATCGCCACAGACGCCGCGCTGGCGCAGTTCGAGCGCGGCGTGCGTCTGCTGGAGGCGAGCGCGTGGGGTGGCGCGCTGGACTGCTTCGAACAGGCCTCCCAGGATCCCGTGCTGCGATCCGGCGCGCTGCTCAACCAGGCCGTGGCCTGCCTCTGGCTGGGGCCCGGACGCCATCAGGACGCGCTGGCCCGGCTGCGGGAACTGGCGCAGCGGGATCCGCGCGACGAGGCCGCTCGGCTGAATCTGGGCATCGCGTTCCTGTCGGGCGAGCGCAATCCGATCGAGGCCGCACGCGCGCTCCGCGCCGCCACGGAGATCCGACCGGAACTTGCGGACGCGTGGTGGGCGCTGGGACTGGCTTTGGCCATGCGCGGAGACGCCAAGGGCGCGGACGCGGCCTTCCGAACCGCGGCGGAAGCCGGCGGCTCGCTGCCCGTCCCGTCGCTTCGTGCCGGCCTGCTGTCGGCCCGTGAACTGGCGCAGGCGGTGGAGGCGCTCCGTGGCGTGGCCCGTCACCGCCCTGCGCCGGGCGCGCCGGCCGTGGCGCTGAACGCCACCCACCTCAACGCGCCGCGCTGACCAGCACCGATCCCGGACGCACCGGCGACGCCAAGGTGGCGCGCGACGCCCAGTCGCGACGCAGCGCCTGGAACGCGGTGGCGTCGGCCTGCGTCACGCGGCCGTCGCCGTTCATGTCGAAGGTGGCGTCGTCGCCACCGATCTCCATCATGAGCAGCGCCAGGTCACCCTGATCCACGGTGCCGTTGTCGTCGAAGTCCGCCCACGCGCTGCCCAGGCTGGCCTCGGCCCACGCGATGTCGGTGCCGTCCTTCTTCACGGCCAGCGGTTGCGCGTCCGCCTCGAAGTACCACGCGCCCACGCCGCCCTGCTCGGGCAGGATCTCGCGGACATCGCCGTTCTTCAGCGCCACCACCACGCTGGCCACGCCGGGCGCGAAGCTGAACCGCCACAGGGTGCCGCCCGAGACGCGACGGCCGGTGGCCATCACGCGATCCTGCAGACCCGGAAGGCTGAACCAGCGGCTGGCGCCGGCGTTGCCGCCCAGTCGGCCGTTGAGGTCGTCGATCAGGTTCGACAGCCGGGCCTGATCGTCCACGCGGTTCCACACGGCGGCGTTCTGGTCCTTCCGCCACGCGGCGGGATTGAAGAGCATCAGGGTGTCGCTGCCGTGCATCACCAGCTGGATGACGTTCTCGTCCCAGTACTTGGTGCTGGCCAGCGGCGAGAAGTAGCCGGCCAGGTCGCTGCCCGGCTGCTGCGCCTCGCCGTTGAGGCCCAGGCTGCAGGCGGCGATCCAGGGAAGCATGGCCCGGTTGGTGGTGGCGCCGGTCGCACGCATGCGGTGCACGTTCATGCGGAACATGTCGAAGGCGCCGTCGTTCAGGGTGGTGCCCGCGAACACGCGTCCGCGGATCCACTGCAGCGAGTTGCCGTAGTAGCTGAGGCTGTTGTGGGTGCCGAAGCCGTTGCCGCCGTAGACCATGCCCAGGCCGCTCATGTCCGGAGTCATGCAGTCGCGGCGGATGGGCGCGCTGCCGTAGTTGCACACGATGGCGGTGGGCCATCGGAGGCGCACCGGCACGGCCACGGCGCGGTTCAGTGCCTGGTCGAAGTCGGCCTGCACCACTTCGTTCCAACGCAGGTATTCCGCGCCGCCCCAGGCCAGACCCTTGAGCTTGCTGAAGCCCAGGCGCTTGGCCAGCGCGGGGAAGCGGGGATCCGCCTCGATGGCTGCGGTGTTGGCGCCGTCCGCGGTCACGTAGCGGCCCGCCCAGAAGGTGGTCTCGTTGTCCAGCACGACGGCGTCGATCACAGTGGCGCCGGCGGCCTTCAGACCGTCCAGGAAGCGCTCCACGCCGGTCTTCACCTCGGCCTCGCCGGCGGTGCACCACGGGCCGGGGAAGGAGGTCAGGGTGGTCCGGCCCTGCGCGTCCACCTTGCGGCAGACGTCGCCGGGATGAGAGGCAAGCCGCTCAGTGAAGCCCAGCATGCACAGCACGCGCTGTCCGGCCGGCAGCGCGTTCAGCTGGCGCGCCACGTCGGCGGGCTTGGCGTCCGGATAGATGCGCACCATGCCGGTGATGTTGCGCGCATAGGTGCTGGCAGCGGGGCTCCACGACCAGGCACGGACCGGGCCAGCGAACGCACTGAAGGACATCGCAAGGGCGAGAACGCCGGAAAGGAGGCGAGCGGTTCGGGAAGGGGTCTGGTCTGCACGGCTGTGGGCTCGGGTGATGCGGCGCATCGGCGGCTCCTGCTGTGCTGACCGGTCGCGGTCATCCGCAGGGCGCCCCTCGAACCATTCGACCGGGAGCCCTGGCGGGGGCTGCGACCGGTCTTCGGGTTGTCAATCGCCGCAAGAGTCCGTTTCACAGGCGGGGGGTCAAGTCCGTAGGTGGCCTTTGGCCCACACAAGATGCAAATACTTGTCTCACATGGGCTTGCGGAGCCAGAAACTGCGAAGCCCCGGGCCGGTCGGGACCACGACCTGCCCAGGGCTCCGCGAAACCCCCTCTTTTGACCGGTTCCGTTCAGAGCACCAGCCGGATGCCGGCGCACTGGCGCAGGCGGTCGAAGAACTCGTGCCTCTGCTCCTCGTTGTCCACGGTGGTGTCCACGCTGACGCTGCACCATCGGCCGCCGGCGCTGCGGCGAAGCTCGCTGACGCGCACCGGGTGCGATCCAAAGGCCTGACGAATGGCGAGCCGGATGTGGCTCTCCTGTCCCGCGATCACGCGGTAGCCCCACTCGCACGGGTAATCCAGTTGCGGCCGTCCCACGCTCGTTTCGTGATCCATGACGATTGCCTCCTGCACCACTTACTGTGGCTATTGGACCCCCTGTGTGCAAGGCAATCGCGGATTTCCGGCAGGTTTCTCAAGTCCGCAAGGCCGCTGGTGACGGCACAGAGGCGTGTCCACCAGCCGCAGCCCCGGAGGCGGCTCAGTGGGGCAGCGGCAGCCGCCGCGCCAGATCCATGAACGCCGCGTGACTGGCACGCAGCTGCGTCATGGAGTCGCCGCCGAACTTGTCCAGGAACGCGCGCGCGATCTCGAACGCCACCACGTTCTCCAGCACCACGGCCGCGGCCGCGATGGCGCTGATGTCCGATCGCTCGTAGGCGCTGGTGACGGCCTGCTTGGAGTTGAGGTCCACACTGGGCATGCCGCGCAGCAACGTGCTGATGGGCTTCATGGTGCCCGTCACCACCACCGGCATGCCGTTGGTCATG
>CAZKHO010000003.1:0-46311 GCA_964552505.1 uncultured Bifidobacterium sp.
CTTCCATTGCGGCCGAGCGTGGTCATGCGCCCTTCGTGGGTGCGCGCCACGAAGCCCGTCACGATGGTGCGCGCACCCGGGTCGCCGAAGTGCGTGCGCAGCCGCTCCGCGGACTCCTTCCACTGCACCATCGCGCCCAGGTCGGTCTTCTCGACCACGAGCACCTCGCGTGCGTCGAGCCAGCGGCTCGGCTCGCCTCGTGCGCGCACCGCGGCGTCCACGAGCCGCGACGACCACACCTCGCCGAGCCCCGACACGAGGTCGAGCAGGTCGTTCGAGACCGCACCCACGCGCGTCTGCGCCTGCAGCAGCTCGCGCAGGCTCGTCGTCTCGGAGGCGAGGAAGTCCAGCATCGGCGCGGCCTCGGTGCCCAGCAGTTCGCGCGCGGCGTCGGCGTGCCTGCGCTCGAGCGCGGCGAGCGCGTCCTTCCACGCGTCGTCCCGGGCCGCGGCCTGTCGGGCGAGCCCGATGAGCGCGTCGGTCACCCCTCGCATCGCCGAGATGGCCACCACCTGGCGCTCGGATCGGGCCAGCAGGATGTCCACCACGCGCGCGATGCGCGAGGCGTCCGCCACGCTGCTGCCGCCGAACTTGTGCGCGATCACGCGCGGAAGTGTACGGAGAGGCGGCCTCGAGGGCGCATCAGAGGTTGCCGCGCTTCTCCTGCTCGAGCTCGAGCGCCTCGAACAGGGCCTTGAAGTTGCCCTTGCCGAAGCTCTGGCTGCCGCGGCGGCAGATGATCTCGAAGAAGAGGGTCGGCCGATCCTGCAGGGGCTTGGTGAAGAGCTGCAGCAGGTAGCCCTCGTCGTCGGCGTCGACCAGGATGCCCAGGTCGCGCACGCGCTGATGATCTTCCTTCACCGCGTGATGGCCGTGGCTCGTGAGCATCGCGTCCACGCGCTTCCAGACGGTCTCGTAGTAGGCCTCGGGGATGGCCAGGAAGTCCACGCCGCGGCGGCGCAGCTCGGCCACGCTGTGCAGCTCGTCGTCGGTGCGCAGCGCCAGGTGCTGCACGCCCGGGGTCATGTCGTGCCACTCCAGGTACTCCTGGATCTGGCTCTTCTTCTTGCCCTCGGCCGGCTCGTTGATCGGCATCTTGATCAGGTGGTTGCCGCTGGCCATCACCTTGCTCATGAGCGCGGAGTAGTCGGTGCTGATGTCCTTGTCGTCGAAGTGCTTGAACATCTTGAAGCCCAGCACGTCCTCGTACCACTTCACCCAGTGGTTCATCTTCCCCTCCTGCACGTTGCCCACGCAGTGGTCGAAGAACTTCAGGCCGCAGGGATGCTGGCGGTTGTATTCGTTCAGCGCGAAGCCGGTCATCGGCCGGTAGCCCGGCATGAACTGGCCGCCCGCCTTCACCGTGGGCAGCGCGAAGCTGCCGGTGCGGCTCACGAAGGTGTGCACCGCGCGGCCGTAGGTCTGGATGCCCGCCATCGTGACGGTGCCGCCGCCGTCCTTGACGGTGACGGGCTCGTAGGCGCTCGTGCCGCCGTTGCGGATCGCCTGCTCCCAGGCCTTGGTCGCGTCGAACACGGTGAGCGCGATGTCCTTGACGCCGTCGCCGTAGCGGCGGATCTCGTCGGCGCCCGGCGCGTCCTTGGAGAGCGGCGTCTCCAGCAGGAGACGGATGTTGCCCTGCGTGAGCAGGTACTTCGCCGCGGTGCGGCTGCCGGTGGTGAGGTCGCAGATCTGCTCCACCTGGAAGCCGAAGGCCGTGGCGTAGAAGTACGCGGCCTGCTTGGCGTTGCCCACCAGGAACCGGATGTGATCCACGTCGATCAGAGCGAGCGGGTCGGTGCGCGGGTCGATCTGGGTCACGGACTGCTGGGCGGTGCTGGTCATGCATGGATTCTAGTTGCGGAGGGCGGTCCGGAGGAAATGGCGCGCCGAAGGAATCCCGATACCTTCTCCGGCAACCATGTCGACCCAGAAGACTATCGGCCTGATCGTCGCCGCCCTCGCCGCCGTGGGCATCGTGTTCATCTTCGTGCTGTTCACGGCAGGCACGCCCAAGGCCGCCGAACCGCCGGTGAACATGGCGCCCAGCGGCAACTGACCCGCGTCCGTTCCGTCAGTACGCGATGGGCGCGTGCACTTCCAGGCCCGGCAGGGCCTTGCGTCCATCCAGCGCCGGCAGCTCGATCAGCACCGTGGCGCCCACCACCTGCGCGCCCAGCGAGCGGATGAGGGCCGCGCACGCCGCCAGCGTCCCGCCGGTGGCCAGAAGGTCGTCCACCAGCAGCACGCGCTGGCCGGCCCGGACCGCGTCGTCGCGGACTTCCAGCGTGTCGGTGCCGTATTCCAGGTCGTAGGTGAACGCCTTCACGGGCGGCGGCAGCTTTCCCTTCTTGCGCACCGGCACGAATCCGCACGACAGCGCCTGCGCCACGGCGGTGCCGAAGATGAAGCCGCGGCTCTCCGCGCCGGCCACCACGTCGATGTGCGCGTTGCGGAAGGGGTTGGCCATCAGCTCCACCGCCAGCGCCAGCCCGGCGGCGTCGCGAAGCAGGGGCGTGATGTCCTTGAACAGGATGCCGGGCTTCGGGTAGTCGGGCACGTCGCGGATCAGGCGCATGAGCTGGGCCGTGGGCATGGCGGGATTGTGCGCGCGTTGGCGCGTCCGGCGCAACCCGGGCTAGCATGCGGCCATGGCGCAGCCGAACGCAGGCACCCGGAAGCTGGAGGTGGTGGAACCCGTGGGCAAGCGCGTGCTCATCCGCAAGGACGAGGACCGCAAGGTCACCAAGGTGGGCATCCACCTCCCCGACAAGATCGAGATTCCCACGCTCACCGGACGCGTGGTGGCCATCAGCGCGCAGGTGGCCCGTGACGACGACTATCCGATCAAGCAGTACGACCGCGTGCTCTTCAATCCCAGGCACGGCGTTCCGGTGGACTTCGAGGGCGACAACCGGCTCTTCGTGATCCCGGTGGAGGACGTGGTGGCGGTCTTCCGTCCGGGCACCGCGAAGGACGCGTGAACATGGCCCCAGGCGAGGGGCCGGCGCTGGAGTGCCCCATGGCCACGGGGCCCGTGCGCGGAGACTTCCGGCCACCGGGTTCGAAGAGTCTCACGCAGCGATGGCTGCTGCTGGCGGCGCTCGCTTCCGGGCGAAGCACCATCCGACATGCGCTCCGATCCGACGACGTGGACGCCCTGGCGGGCGGCCTCCGTGCGCTTGGCGCGGACATCTCGTGGACGGACCAGGCCACGCTCGTGGTGGAAGGCTGCGGGGGGCGATTCCCGTCCAGCGGTCTTCTGCACGCCGCGGAGGGTGGAACACCCGCGCGATTCCTGATGGCGGCCGCGGCCATGGCCGACAGGCCTGCCACGGTGGACGGCTCCGATCGCCTTCGCGCGCGACCCATGCGGGACGGGGCCGCACTGCTGGAGGTGATGGGTGCGCGTGTACGGCGCGTGGGTGCCGGCGAACTTCCGCTGGAGGTCTGTGGCGGTCCGTCCTTCGCGCGTGGCGGCGAATTTCAGATCGATCGACCAGCCAGCAGCCAGTTCGTCTCCGCCGTGGCGCTGCTGGGCCCGTGGCTGGAGCGTGGTCTGTCGCTGCGCGTTCGGGGCGGCGTGCCCAGCGCCTCCTACGTGGCGCTGACGGTGCAATGCCTTCGCGGACTGGGTGTGGCGGCGATCTGGGACGGCCACGCCATCCACGTGCCGCCCGGGCCGCCACGGGCGTTCGACGTGACGGTGGAGCCGGACGCCTCCAGTGCCGCCTACGGATTTGCGGTGGCGGCGCTGGTGCCTGGGTCCCGCGTGCACGTGCCAGCGCTGTCCTTGGCGTCCGGTCAGCCGGACGTGGCGGTGGCCCGTGCGCTGTCGGACATGGGCGGCACGCTGGAGTCGGACGCAAGCGGCTGCACCATCTCGCACGGCGCCCCCTGGCGGGGAGGCGTGCTGGACGCCTCGGACTGGCCCGACGGCAGTCTTGCGGTGATGGCCGTGGCCGCAGGCATGGACGGCGTCACCGAGGTACGCGGTCTGTCCACGCTGGCGGCCAAGGAAAGCGATCGCGTGGCGTCGATGCAGGCCTGGCTGGAGGCCGCCGGCGCGGTGGTGGAGCGCGGCCCCGACTGGATCCGGATCCGCGGTCCGTTCGGTCATGGGCGTCCGGTGCTGGTGGACACCATGCGCGACCATCGCGTGGCCATGAGCGCGGCCGTGGCCGGCGCTCTCCGAGGAGGCGTCCGCGTGGCGGATCCACGCTGCGTGGACAAGAGCTGGCCCGGATTCTGGCGCGCCTGGGCCGATCTTCTGGGTTCGTGAACCCTTCCCCTTGATGGGGACGGGGCGGTTGGCCGATACTTGCCCGATGCGCGACTTCTGGTGGTTCGCCCGACGCATGCTGAGGCACCGCGCCGAGATCGCGCTGCTGGTGCTGGGCGCGTCGGTGAGCGCCGGTGGACTGGGCGCGGGCCTGCTCGGCCTGGGCCCGGTCCTGCGCCTGATCCTGACGGACGGCGGATCGCTGGCGCAGCTCTGCCAGCAGTGGAACGCCGGACACGCGTGGGCGCGGATCCCGGAGGGCGTGATCCTGGTGCTGCCCACCTCCGCCTACGGCGGCGTGGTGGTGCTGATGATCGGCCTGGCGCTGCTCACGCTGGTGGGTGCCAGCGCCAACTACCTGCATCAGATGGTCTCCATGGGGCTGTGCGCCCGGACGGCGGCGCTGATCCGCCTGGAGGTGTTCCGCCACTGCATCCATCTGCCTCTGGCGGCCGTCACCCGACAGGGCCCCACCGACTTCACCAGTCGCGTGCTTCGTGACACCGGCGAGCTGCGCTCCGGGTTCGAGTCGCTGACCAGCAAGACGGTCGCGCAGATCACCAAGGGCGTGGCCGCGTTCGCCGCGGCGGTGGTCTTCGACTGGCGCCTGGTGCTGGTGGCGCTGGTGGCGGGACCCATCCTGGGCGTGGTGCTCCGAAAGACGGGCAAGAGCATCCGTCGTGGATCGCGCGGGGCGCTGGAGGCCAGCGAGGTCCTGCTGCGGACCACCAACGAATCCATGCAGGGGCTCCGCGCGGTCAAGACGTCCACCGCCGAGCGGGACGCGGTGCGCAGGTTCAACAGGGCCAATCACGAGGCGCTTCGTCAGGAGATGCGGATGCGTCGTGCCCGCGCGCTGAGCGGGCCGCTGGTGGAGATGCTGGCCGTCTTCGCGGTGATCGCCCTGGCACTGGTGGCCGCCAAGCAGATCCTGGGAGGCGAGCTGGACTTCGACCGCTTCGTGCTGTCCTTGGGTTCGCTGGCGGTGGCGGGAGGCAGCCTCCGGCCCATGGCCGGCTTCATCAACGAGATGCAGGCCGCCGGCGCGCCCGCATCCCGCCTGAGACAGGTGCTCTCCATCGCTCGCGAGGACGAAGCGGAGCGGGCGAAGGCTCCGCTGCCGCGTCACCGCGCCTCCATCCGGTTCGAAGGGGTGGCGTTCCGCTACCCGGGTGCCGAGCGTCGCGCGCTCGACGGGGTGGATCTGGTGGTGGAGCACGGCGAGCGTCTTGCGGTGGTGGGCCCCAATGGATGCGGCAAGACCACGCTGCTGAGCATGCTGACCCGGCTGTTCGAACCGGAGGCCGGGCGCGTGACGGTGGACGGCACCGACGTCCGCGCCGCGGACGTGCGCTCCCTGCGTTCGCAGGTGGGCGTGGTGACGCAGGAGGCCACGCTGCTCAAGGGAACCATCGAGGAGAACGTGCGGTTCGGCCTGAAGCACGCCTCCGAGGCGCAGGTGATGGACGCGCTGCGTCGCGCCCACGCGCTGGGCTTCGTGGAGCGCCTGCAGGGCGGCCTGAAGGCGCTGGTGGGCGAGCAGGGCATGAGCCTCTCCGGCGGCCAGCGACAGCGCATCGCCATCGCGCGCGCCGTGCTCCGCGACCCCGCCATCCTGATCATGGACGAGGCCACCAGCCAGATCGACGCCGAGAGCGAGGACCAGATCAACCAGGCCATCGCGGAGTTCGGCGCGGGCAGGACCGTGCTGGTGATCGCGCACCGCCTCAGCACCGTGCTGGCGTGCGACCGCATCGCCGTGATGGATCAGGGCCGCGTGATCGACGTGGGCCGTCACGACGAGCTGCTGGGCCGCTGCGAGCTCTACCGTCGACTGGCGCAGGCGCAGCTCAGCGAGGCGCGCTGACCGGCTCCGGCCGGAGGTGACGCACCAGGAACTGGGTGCCAGCGTCCTTGGCCTGCGGGCCGAAGGAACCGAAGCCGACGTGCTCGTGCGGTGCGCCCGTGCGCGGAAAGGCCGTCAGGTCCACGGGAGCGTCGCCGTTCACCGCGCGCACGCGCTGCAGGAAACCGCGCTGCCACTCGATGCGGATCCACTCGTCCAGCTCCGCGTGCAGCGCCAGCAGCGGCAGAGGCTGCCAGCGATCCAGATGCCGCGCCGGCTCCAGCGCGTTGGCCAACGCGGGATCGTGGGCGGCGCCGGCCAGATGGGTCCAGTCGCCGGTGGTGGCCTCCACCAGCGCGGCCTGCCACGCAGGCCCTCGGCAGACGGACGCCAGCGCCACCATCCCCCCAAGGCTCATGCCTCCCACGGCCACGCGATCCATGCGGAAGCCCTGTTCCGCCGACAGGGCCTGACGCACCGCGGGAAGTTCGCGGAGGGCGGCGTCGATCACGGTCATGGTCCGCTCCGGCGTCTGCATGGAATGGTCCGCGCGCTCCCCGTGACCCGGCAGATCCAGCGCCACGCTGGCGATGCCGGCCCGGAGCAGTCGCAGGTAGCGGCCGTTGTCCATCTCCTTGTGGGCGGTGCGTCCGTGCATCCAGAGCAGCGTGGGACGAGGCTGCGGAGGCGTGCCCGGGGCGTCCGGGTGCACCAGCAGCGCGGGGACGCCGGCCAGTCGCTCCCATCGGGCGTGCGCGCGCAGTGACTTGGGCATGGGGCTGGACGGGCCGCTCATGACGCAACCGTAGCACGACGGATCCTGTGCGTCCGTCCGGACGGTCCTTGGGTTGCCGATAGCATCCTGCGTCCCATGCTTCGCATCATCGGCGGCGAACTCCGAAGTCGGCAGCTCGAGACCCCGTCGGGGAAGGACCGCACCCGACCCATGGGCTCGCGGACGCGCGAGGCCATCTTCAACGTTCTTCGAGGCTGGTTCGACGGCGCCAGCGTGCTGGACCTCTTCGCGGGGGTGGGCACCATGGGTCTGGAGGCCGTCAGTCGCGGCGCGGCCAAGGCGTGGCTGGTGGAGCAGGATCGCGAGGTCTTCGACCTGCTTCGCGGCAACATCGAGTCGCTGGGCGTGGCCGACCGCGCGGTGCCCGTGAAGGCGGACGCGCTGGGCGAGGTGGCATTGGCCACGGTGACCGATCCGCTGGACGTGGTGTTCCTGGATCCGCCCTTCGACATGGTCCGCACGCCGGAAGGCCTGGACCGCGTCCTGAAGCAGGCGGTCCGCTGTCGTGCGCGCATGAAGCCAAGGTCGTTCCTGGTGCTTCGGCTTCCGGAGGTGGAGGGAGACGGCCCCACGCTGGAGGGCTTCGACGGCCCGGAGCATCGCCGCTACGGCGCCGAGCAGCACGTGATGCTCTACTGCCCGAAGAAGGAGACGCCATGAGCCTGCGCATCTGCGTGATCATCCCCGCGGCGGGAAGCAGCCGCCGCTACGGCATGGACAAGCTGGGGCAGGACCTGGGCGGGCGCGCCATGCTCCTGCGCACCGTGGAGCTGTTCACCAAGCGTGACGAGGTGCGATCGATCGTCGTGGCCGGTCCGCCGGACGATCTGGACGACTTTCGCGACCGGTTCGGCGCGCAGCTTGGATTCCACGGCGTGCGGATCGTGGCGGGCGGCCGCACGGAACGCTGGGAGACGGTGCGCAACGCGCTGCAGGCCGTGCCTGAGGACGCCACGCACGTGGCCGTGCACGACGCCGCCAGGCCGGGCGCCAGCGACGAACTCATCGGTCGCGTCTTCGAAGCCGCCAAGGTGCATCCCGCGGTGATCCCGGGCCTGACCGTGGCGGACACGCTCAAGCGCGTCAGCGAGCAGGCGGTGCGTGCCGAGGAGGAGGACGCCGTGGCGGACCTGATCCTGGGCGAGTCGGCGGAGGCCGCCACGCAGAAGGGGCGGTTTGTGGAAGCCACCGTGGATCGGACCAACATGGTGGCGGTCCAGACGCCGCAGGTGTTCGAGATCGGCCTGCTGCGGCGCGCCTACGCGCAGCCGGACCTCTCCGGCGCCACGGACGACGCCGGTCTGGTGGAACGGCTGGGTCAGAAGGTGCTGGTGGTGGACGGCGAGTTCCGAAACCTGAAGGTGACGGTTCCCGCCGACCTGACGCTCATGCGCACCGTGCTGGGACTGAAGGCGCCCGACGGGCGACCGGTTCACAAGCGCTTCTGAACGCCCACGTCCGGTTGGCGGGTCCGCCTCACAGCCCGTCCTGGGTGAGCGAAGCCTCTTCCATGCGGTACATGCCCACCAGCCAGTTCTCCACCAGCAGCGGGTCCACGCGAAGGCGTCCGGTCAGCGAGCCAAAGTTGAACGTGTGGCGCCTGGCCGGCTTCACCGGCTCCAGCAGCTTCACCTCGATCGCGTCGTACGGCGTGGGCGGCACGCCGATGCAGCAGCCGTCCCACTGGTTGAGCATCACCAGCACCTCCGTGCTCTCCTGCAGCATCAGCGGAAACGCCACGTAGCCGTCGATGCGGATCCATGCGCCGTCCAGCATGGCGATCCACTGCGGGATCCGGTCCTCCTTCAGGCGCGGCACGAAGGTGCGGCTGCAGCTGGCCAGCAGGTCCCAGGTCACGCGGTAGGGCTCCTCCTTGGTGCCCTGACCCTCGATCCGGTACTTCCCGTCCGCCAGCAGCGCGCCGTCCGCCTGCTTCACGATGCGGCCCGGCATCACCCGCGCATGCGCGATGGTGCGGTCGAGTCCGATCGGAAGTCCGCCGGCCGGTGGAGCCGCGGGAGTTGGAGCCGCCGCCGGTGCGGTGGCCGCCGAAGGTTTGGTGGTCGGGGCGGCAGGAACCGCGGGGGCGGTGGGCTGGGCAGGTGGGGGATTTGGCACGGCCTTCGCCGCTGGTTGAGCCACGGGCGCCGTGGGGGCTGTGGTCTTCGCGGCCTCCGTGGCGTCCACGGACGCCTGTGTCAACGTGCCGGGGGTCTGCGCAGGCCACACCAACGCCGCCACGCCCGCCAGCACCACCGCGGCCAGCAGCGCCCAGAGCGCCTTCACGCGGCGCTCCGCAGGTTGTCCGCCACGGGCGTGCGATAGGCCGCCACCGCCGGCACGATGCTGGCCAGTCCCGCCAGCACCACCGACGCCGCGGTCACCACCAGCGCCGCGCGCACGTCCAGATCCGGTCGAACCACCAGCCCGATGCGAGCCTCCAGCAGCGCCGACGCCGCCGCGCCTCCCACCACGCTGAGTGCCACGCCGGCCACCGCGCCGATCAGGCCGATCAGGCACGCCTCGGCCACCACCATGCCCTGCACGCGGCCGCGCGAAAGACCGATCGCCCGCAGCACCGCGATCTGCCGGCGCCGCTCGGACATGCTGTTGTAGAGCGCCAGCAGGATGCTGATGCCGCTGGAGAGCAGCACGGCGGCGCCCAGCGCCAGGAACAGGCTGTCCACGTTGCCCACCACGCTGCGCAGGCGGTCGATCTGCTGCGCCGGCTGGGCCACGGTGATGGAGGTGTCCCGACGGAGCGCGTCGAACTGCTGCTGGATGGCGGCGCTTCCGTCGCTGCCGGGCCGGGTCGGCAGTCGGAGCAGGACGCCGGTGATGCGCCGGTCCTCGTCGGTGAGATCGGCCGCGGTGGCCTTGCCCTCCAGACCGGCGCGCTCCCGTCGCTCCTGCGCGTGCACGATCCAGGTGCTCTGCAGCGAGGTGAACACCGCGCGGTCATGGGCGCTGCCGGTGGGGCGAAGGATGCCCACCACCGTGCAGGGGAACTCGTCGTGCTCGTGGCCGTGCTCGCTGCCGGCACCGTGCGTCAGGTTCAGCTTCTGACCCACCCGGACGCCGGTGTTCCGCGCCGCTTCCGCGCCCACGCAGACCTCGAAGTCCGCCTCCGGAAAGCGTCCTTCCTGCAGCTGCCACGGTTCGCCCTTGGCGGGCTGGAACCTGGTGAAGAACTCCGGTGCGGTGGCGCAGGTGGGATGGCCGCGCCACGAGTCGCCCTGCACGGTGGGGATGGCCCACTCGTACGGGAACGACGACCGGATCTCCTGATACTTGGTCCACGGAACCGGGTTGGAGGGTGCGTTGGCGTAGAAGACGCCGTTCAGCACCGCCGTCAGCGGGCTGGCGTCCGCGCTCACCAGCAGATGCATGGTGCCGGTGCCGCGCTGGAACGCCTCGAAGCCTGCGCTGCGCAGGCTGAGCATGGTCAGGAGCAGCGCCACCGCCACGGCCACGCTCCCGGAGGTGACCGCCGTGCTGAGCAGGCGCGAGCGAAGGCTGACCAGCACCACGCGAAGGTCGTTCATGCGGACACCTCCGTGGACGCAAAGGCCCTGGCCTGGATCACCCGGGCGAACCGGTCGCGCAGCGCCGGGTCATGGCTGGCGCACAGCAGCGCTGCGCCCGCGTCACGGCACGCCTTCTCGATCAGATCCATGGCCGCCGCGCCGCTCTCGGCATCCAGACTGGCCGTGGGCTCGTCCGCCAGCACCAGCGCCGGGCGGCAGGCGATGGCGCGCGCCACGGCCACACGCTGCTGCTGTCCCACGCTCAGGCGGGAGGCCGGCGCGTCGGTGCGCTCGATGCCCAGCGCGTGCAGCAGGTCGCGTGCGCGTGGAAGGTGGCTGCGTTCCGGCTCGCCGGCGGCCATCAGCGCCAGCGCCACGTTCTCCGCCGCCGTGAATTCGGGCAGCAGATGGTGGGTCTGGAAGACCAGGCCGATGCGCCGTGCGCGAAGGCGGTCGCGCCCGGACTCCGGCAGGGCGTCCAGCCGCTCACCGGCGATCTCGATCCGGCCGGATTCCGCGCGCAGCAGTCCCGCGATCACCCACAGCAGGGTGCTCTTGCCGGAACCGGAGCCGCCTGACAGCAGCGCGGTCTCGCCAGCGGCCAGTCGCAGCTCCGGCACGCGCAGCGTGAAGCCGTGCTCGCGGCGGAACAGGACATCCTGCATCACAAGGGCCGAGGACATGGGTTCGAAATCGTATCGGGATGGTGGCGGCGCGTCCGCAGCCTTGGGCGGAAATTCAGCCCACGTCCGCCAGGCCCAGCGCCTCGCCGTGCGTGGCCAGGAGTTTGCGACGCAGCAGCGTGGACTCCTGCGCCCGGAGATCCGGATCCCGTTCGATCCATGCCTGCGCGTCCGCCCGCGCCAGTCGCAGCAGGTCGCCGTCGCTGGAGAGGTCCGCCACGCGGAAGGGGGCCAGGCCCGACTGCCGAGCTCCGAACACCTCGCCCGGCCCGCGCAGCCGCAGATCGCTCTCGGCGATCTCGAATCCGTCGTCGGAGGCGCCGATCGCGGCCAGGCGCTCCGCCGCGTCCGCAGTGGTGGCGTCTCCCACGAACACGCACAGACTGGCGGTGGTGCCGCGCCCCACGCGTCCGCGCAGCTGGTGCAGCTGGGCCAGACCGAAGCGCTCCGCGTGCTCCACCACCATCAGGCTGGCGTTGGGAACGTCCACGCCCACCTCGATCACCGTGGTGGCCACCAGCACCTTCGCCTCGCCGGAACGGAACCGCGCCATGGCCGCCTCGCGCTCGGTGCGGTCCATGCGGCCATGCACGCTCTCGATGGCCAGGCCGCGGAAGGGGCCATCCGACAGGAACCGCACGTGCGAGGCCACGTCCTTCAGGCCCTGTGCGGACTCCTCCACGGCCGGCACCACCACGTAGGCCTGCTCGCCCTTGTCCAGTCGCGTGCGCAGGTACGCGTACACCTCCGGCGCCTTGGCCATGTCCACCACGCGCGTGACCGCGGGGCGACGGCCCGGCGGCTTTCCGCGGAGCGTGCTCAGGTCCAGATCGCCGTAGAGCGTGATGGCCAGCGTGCGGGGGATGGGGGTGGCCGTCATCACCAGCGTGTGCGGCACCAGCGGCGTCTCGCCCTGGCCCTTCTGCCGCAGCGCCGCGCGCTGGCGCACGCCAAACCGGTGCTGCTCGTCGATCACCGCCACCGCCAGGCTTCGGAACGCCACGCCGCCCTCCAGCACGGCGTGCGTGCCCACCACCAGGTGCGTGGATCCGCGCGCCAGTCCCGCCACGATCGAATCCCGCTCCGCGTCGGCCACGGAGCCGGTCAGCAACCGGAGCTCCAGCGGGCTGTCGCGAAGCAGTTCCGACAGCACGCGGTGATGCTGTTCGGCCAGGATCTCGGTGGGTGCCACCAGGGCCGCCTGGTGTCCGTGCGCCGCCGCCAGCAGCATGGCGTAGGCGGCCACGGCCGTCTTGCCGCTGCCCACGTCGCCCTGCAGCAGGCGGTTCATGGCGTGCGGCAGGGACAGGTCGTGCGCCAGCTCGGCCACCACGCGATCCTGCTCCGCCGTGAGCGTGAACGGAAGTCGGGCTCGGATGTGCGCGTCGATCTTCGCGTCCAGCGGCAGCGCCACGGCGCGCGTCCGGCTTCGCAGCTGCGCCCGACGCATCATCACGCCCAGCTGGAGCAGCAGCAGTTCGTCGAAAGCCAGACGCCTGCGGGCACGTGCCAGCTGCTGTCGGTCCGCGGGGCGGTGCATGGCGTTCCATGCGGCCGGAAGCGGCATCAGGTCGCGCTCGCGCCGGTACGCCTCCGGCAGCGGGTCCTGCATGGCGGCGCACACGCCGTCCAGGGCGGCGGGCATCAGCGCCTCGAGCTCGGCCGATCCGATCTCCTCGCTCGCCGGATAGATGGGGCGAAGGTCGTCGCCGTCGTCCGCGGAACCCTCCTCGGCCCGTTCCTCGGGGGTCCATCTCGGGTTGGACATCTCCAGATAGCCGTTGCGCATCCGTGCGCGACCTTCCGCCACGCCGCGCTCGCCGGGGTGCAGCTTGCCGCGCATCCACGGCGCGTTGAACCAGACCAGCCGCACGGTGGCGCTGCCGTCGTCCAGGCTGGCCTCGATCATGGTGCGGGGGCCGGGGCGCGCCTTCACCCGCGCCACCTCGCCTCGAAGGCGCACGTTCACGGCCTCGTCGCCCGCCTCCGCCAGCACCTGCGCGATGGTGCGCTCGGCCAGCCTGCGCTCGTGACGCATGGGCAGGTGCCGCACCAGGTCGCCGGCGGTGCGAAGGCCCAGATGCGCCAGCCGCTCCGCCACACGCGGGCCCACGCCCGGCAGGGCGGTCACCGGGGTCCGTGCGTCGATGGAGGCGGGCTGCGGCACGCGCGCGATCGTACGATCCCCTCCGTGGCGCGCCGCCCCTTCGATCCTTTGCTTGCCCGAGGCGGACTCTTCGACGCCGCCGACACGCCGGCCTCCGGCGGAGACGCGCCGCGTCCGCTCTCGGTGACCCAGGCGGCGGAGCTGCTCAAGGGCACGGTGGGCGCGCTGGGCCGCGTCCGCATCGAGGGCGAAGTGGGCACGCTGAGCTCCACCAGACACTGCTACTTCGCGCTGCGCGATGAGCAGGCCGTGGTCAGCTGCGTGATGTGGTCCAGCGCCCTGGCGCGGTCCGCGGTGAAGCCGCAGCTGGGCGTGCGTGTGCAGGCGGAGGGCGTCTTCGACTACTACGGTCCTGGCGGGCGTCTCAATTTCGTGGTGGATCGCCTGAAGCTGGTGGGCGAGGGCGACCTGGATGCGCGGTTCCGCGCGCTCTGCGCCGAGCTCCGCGAGCTGGGCTACTTCGACGAGGCGCGCAAGCGCACGCTGCCCGCGGTGCCGCGTGGCGTGGCCATCGTGACCGCGGCGGGCAGCGCGGCTCTGGCCGACTGCGTGAAGACCTCCGCCATGCGCCTCCCGGGCGTCCCGCTGGTGGTGGTCTCCGTGGCCGTGCAGGGCGCGGACGCGCCCGGACAGGTGGCGCGTGCCATCGAACTGGTGAACGCCCACGCGGACCGGCTGGGCGTGGATGTGCTGCTGGTCACGCGCGGCGGCGGAAGCCGCGAGGACCTGCAGGCCTTCAACGAACGGGTGGTGGCCGACGCGGCGTTCCGCAGCAGGCTGCCGCTGGTGGCGGCCATCGGTCACGAATCGGACACCAGCGTGATCGAGCTGGTGGCCGATCTCCGCTCCAGCACCCCCACGCAGGCCATCATGGCCATCCTGCCGGATCGCCAGGAGCTGGGCGCCCAGGTGGACGCCACGGGGTCCCGGCTGTCGCTGCTGGTGCGGCAGCAGGTGGTGGCCCGACGGCGTCATGTGCAGGCGATCGGATCGCGGGCCTGCCTGCGGGACGGCCGTGGGCTGCTGAAGCCGTCCGCCGACGTTCTGGCGCGCGTCTCGCTTCGACTGCGCCACGCGGTGGCCCTGCGTCCGCGGGAGGCCAGACTGTCGCTCGGGGCGGTGTCGGCGCGCCTGGACCGTTTCGCGCCGTCGCAGGCGGTCGCCCACGGACGGGAGCGGCTGCGGTCGCTCGCGCGCCGGCTGTCCCTGACCGCCACCTACGCGCTCCAGGGGCGCTCGGAGCGCGCCGCCGGTGTGGAGGCGCGGCTGGAGTCCGTCTCGCCGGAGCAGGCGCTGGCCCGCGGCTACTCCATCACGCTGGACCAGCACGGGCGTCCGGTGCGCGATGCGGCCACGGTCCCCGCCGGGTCGCTGCTGGTGACCCGTCTTCAGCATGGCGAGCTGCGTTCGCGCACCGAGGCACCGCGGTAGATTCCCCGCATGGCGCGTTCCACTCCCAAGCCCGGATCCGACGAGGCACAACCCACCTACGAGCAGGCCATGGCCGAGCTGGAGGCGCTGGTGGAGCGCATGGAGCAGGGCGAGGTGCCGCTGGAGGAGAGCCTGAAGGCGTTCGAGCGGGGTCGGATGCTGGTGGCCCGCTGCAAGGGCATCCTGGACGACGCCGAGCGCCGCATCCAGCAGCTTGGACTGGACCAGCTGCAGTCCGGCGAGGGTGGCTGAGACGGCGATGTCGGCCTCGGCCCAGGAACGACTGATCATGCTGGTGCCGGTCGCCCTGCAGGCGGCCTTCTTCTCCGCGCTGGGTGCCAGCGTGGGCAGCTTCGTGAACGTGGTGGCGGGCCGTTGGCCGCGCGGACAGGACTTCGTGAGCCCGCCCAGCCGCTGCGAGACCTGCGGCCGTTCGCTCTCGTGGTTCGAGAACGTGCCCATCGTGTCGTGGCTGGCGCTGCGCGGTCGCTGCCGCACCTGCGGCGTTCGGATCGGCTCGCGCCACCTGTGGGTGGAACTGGGTGCGGCGCTGCTGTTCGGAGCCACGGTGGTGCTGCTCTACGCGGGACCGTTCACCTCCACGGTGGCGCCCGACGCCTCCTGGTGGCTCCGGCTGGGGGCCTGGGGAAGCGCCCCTGCGCTGGTGGCGGTGCTGACCCTGTGGGGTTGCCTGCTGGCCGCCTCCCTGATCGACGCCCAGACCGGGTTGATTCCGTTGGGGACCACCTCGCTGGCCATGGGGATGGCGTTGGTGGCCATGACGGTGCAGGGGGCCATGGCGCCTGTGGCGCAGGCGGCCGATTCGCTGGCCTGGCCCACCGGAAAGCTCACGGGTGCCTGGGCTGGCGGGGGACTGGGCGCGCTGGCGGGCGTGTGCGTGTCGGCGGCGCTGCTTCTCCGCGGCGCGCTTCCGCGAAGCTTCGCCTCCTCGGAGTCCGCCGACCCTGCGCAGGAGCTGCCCCCGCAGGTGGCCCGCCGGGAGATGCTGAAGGAACTGCTCTTCCTGCTTCCTCCTCTGGTGCTGGCCGTGCTGGGCGCACGCGTTCTTGCGGATCAGTCGCTCCCGGGGTGGCTGGCGGCGCTGGCGTCCAGCGGGCTGGGTCTGGCGGTGGGCGGGGGCGCCATCTGGCTCACGCGCATCCTGGGCACGCTGGGGTTCGGCCGAGAGGCCATGGGCATGGGCGACGTGCACCTCATGGCCGCGGCGGGCGCGGTGATCGGCTGGCGCGACGCCTTGCTGGCCTACCTGCTGGCGCCGTTCATCGCCCTGGGATGGCTCGCCATCGGCGGCGGCGTTGCCCGGCTGCGGGGAAAGGAAGCCCGCGAGCTTCCCTACGGCCCGCACCTGGCTCTGGCCTGCGTGCTGGTGTTCCTGGGTCGTCCGTGGGTGGTTCCGGCTGCCAGGATGATCTTCGGTCTGCCGTGAGCCGACCCCGGACGGCTTGACAACCGGCCCAGTTTCCCGTGCAGTACCGCTCGACCGGGCAGGAGGCCCGGCGCGACGGAACAACCCACACGGAAGGAAGATCGACATGATGCATCGACTGTTCGCCCTGGCCGCCCTCGGTACCGCGCTCGCGTTGACCGGGTGCAAGAGCACGCCCGACGCAGGCGCCCTGCAGTCGGAGAACGAGGCGCTGCGGCAGCAGCTCAAGGAGAAGGCCGACGCGCTGGAGGCCTGCGATCGCGATCGCCAGGCGGCCGCCTCGGCCAAGCCCGCCGACAAGGCCGCCAGCGGCGAGACCGGCTTCGAGAACGTGGGCGAAGGCGTCACCGCCAGCCGCATCGGCAACGAGGTGCACGTCAACATCGAGAGCGACGTGCTCTTCGACAGCGGCAAGGCCTCGCTCAAGGACAGCGCCAAGAAGAGCCTCTCCAAGATCGTGGACGTGCTGAAGAAGCAGTACGCCGGCAAGCCCATCCGCGTGGCGGGCTTCACCGACACCGACCCCATCAAGCACTCCTCGTTCAAGAGCAACTACCACCTGGGCTTCGAGCGCGCCTTCTCGGTGCGCGAGTACCTGGTGGGCAAGGGGCTCGAGAGCAAGATGGTGTCGCTCTCCAGCTTCGGTCCGGACGTTCCCATGAAGACCAAGGAGAAGAGCCGCCGCGTCGAGGTGATCGTGGTCAACTGACCTCGGCCGCGTGACGCCTGCACACATGGGCCCCGGCTTCGGCCGGGGCCCTTCTCCTTTTCAGGTCCGGTGCGTGGTCCGCGGGCTCTGGCGCGTCAGAACTTGAGCTCGACGCCCTGTTCCTTCACCTGCCGCACCAGCTGCTGCAGGTCGCGAAGGGTGAGGGCCAGTCGCTCCGCGGCCTCGCGGGCCTGCTCGTAGAGCGCGGGGTCGTTCATCAGCCTGCCCAGCGTGCCTTCGCCCGCGTTGATGCGGGCCAGCAGGCCGTCCAGCTGCTCCGTGAGGGAGGTGAACCGCGCTTCCAGCACCGGCGGCTGGGCCGGATCGATCATCTGCACCGACGCGCCCGCCTGCGGGATGCGCAGGTCGATGCGCGAGCCGCCGCCCAGCAGGCCGGCGGAGATGCAGGGTTTGACGTTGGCCGGCACGGGCTGGTCGCGCTCCAGCTTCAGCGTCAGCACCACGGGGAGGGCGGCACCCGCCTCCAGCCGGATTCGGTCCACCTCGCCCACGGGCACGCCTTCCAGCATCACCTGGCTTCCGGCGCGAAGGCCCGCCGCGGTGTTCACGCGCAGTTCCACGGGGTAGCGGTGCTCGAAGAGGAACGTGAGTTCGCCGAAGAGGAGCAGCAGCGCCGACATGCCCGCGAGGGCCACGATGGTGCACAGTCCGACCACGAAGTTCTGCCAGGAGGGACGCATGAAGCGTGGCAATCTACGCGGAAGCGCCGCGTGCGGGATGGCGGCCGCCCACGCGATGGATCTCGGCCAGTTCCTCGGGGTTGGCCTCCCCGCGCAGGAACCGGGAGACCACCGGATCGGTGGAATCCCGGATGACGCGCGGATCGCCCTCCAGCCGCACCTGGCCTTCGTGCATCATCACGATCCGGTCGGCCACCTTGAAGGCGCTGGCCAGGTCGTGGGTGACCACCACGCTGGTGATGCCCAGTTCCTCCGCCAGCTTCAGGATCAGCTCGTTGATCACGTCGCTGGTGATGGGGTCCAGGCCGGTGGTGGGCTCGTCGTAGAGCACCACTTCGGGATCCAGGACGATGGCGCGCGCCAGCGCGATGCGCTGACGCTGACCGCCGGAGAGGTCCGCCGGCATGTGCCCGAACTTCTCCTCCAGGCCCACCATGCGCAGCACTCGCAGCACGCGCTCACGTCGTTCCGCGGGGGTGCCGATGGCGTGCTCCAGGAGGGGGAACCCCACGTTCTCGCCCACCGTGAGGGAGTCGAACAGCGCGCCCATCTGGAACAGGAACCCCACCTTGCGTCGCACGTGACCCAGGTGGCGGTCCTTCAGCGTGTCCACCCGCAGATCACCCACCCAGACCTCGCCCCGCTGCGGGCGCTCCAGCGCGATGAGGTGCTTCAGAAGCACGCTCTTGCCGCAGCCGCTGGGCCCCAGCACCACCGTGGTCTGGCCCTTGGGGAAGTCCAGCGTGATGCCGCGCAGCACCTTCAGCGTTCCGAAGGACTTGCGAAGGTCCTTCACGCGGATCGCGGGCGGGGGGTCGTGCGGCATGGCCGTATCATCCCCGCCGAGGCGAATCATGCAAATCACGCGCATCCTGCAGGGCGAAGTGTTCGGCGTGGACCGTGTGGAGTGGTCGGACACCGCCGGACAGCCGCTGGTCCGCCACATCGTGCGACATCCCGGGGCGGTCACCGTGGTGCCGCAGCTGGCGGACGGACGCCTGGTGCTGATCCGCAACTGGCGGGTGAGCGTGCAGCGCTGGCTGGTGGAATTCTGCGCGGGGAAGCTGGAGCCGGGCGAGCCGCCGGCGGTGGCCGCCGCGCGCGAGCTGGAGGAGGAGACCGGCCACCGCGCCGCGGTGGTGCGGCCCATCGGCCAGTTCCTGACCAGTCCCGGCTTCGCCGACGAGCGCATGCACGTGTTCGCGGCGGAGGGGCTGGAGGCGGTCCCCACCCGCCTGCAGCCGGGCGAGCGCATCGAGACGCTGTTCGAGCATCCGGCGGAGGTGGAGCGCTGGATCGCCACCGGTCGCATCGAGGACGGCAAGACCATCGCCGCCTTCGCGCTCTGGAAGGCGGCACGGGCGTGAGGCGGGACTGGACACCGGAGGACGACGCTTCCGCGAACGACCCCGGCGGCGTGGGCGGCGACTTCCGCAGCGCCCGTCTCCGCGCCACCAGTCCCATGACGTGGTCGTTGCCGCTCTTCCGACTGGGCGGCGTGTCTGTGCGGATGCACGCGCTGTTCCTGTTGTTGGCTGCCGTGGAGCTGCTCCGATCCAGCGTGCCGGGCGCCACGCGCACCTTGGCCCTGCCGCCCACGGCGCTGGTGCTTGGGTTCCTGCTGGTGCTCAGTCTGCTGCACGAAGCGGCGCGCACGGTGACCGCGCGGCGTGCCGGCGGCTTGCTGGACGAGTGGCTGCTGTGGCCGCTCGGCGGGCTGGTGGGCGTGGTGCCCGGGGAGTCACGAAGGCCCGTGTGGGCGGAGATGGCAGGATGGGCTGCGGTGCTGACGCTGGCCGTGGCCAACGGCGTGACGCTGCACGGACTCACCGGGCGCGTGCTGGGCGTGGCGATTCCCTCGCCTTGGACGCTGGAAGAGTTTCGCGCGCTGTCCCTGCAGGGAAACGGGACGCTGGTGGAGACGCTCTGGCTCCTGCAGTGGGCGTCGGTGCTGTTCCTGGGCCTCGGGCTGGTGCCGGCGGCGCCGCTGCCGGCCGGGCGGCTGTTGGCGGCGTGGATGTCGCGGCGCATGGGATGGTCGGCGGGCGTGCGCCGGTCGGCTCGCGTGGGACTGGTGTGCGCGGTGCTGCTGCTGGTGGCGGGGCTGGTGTGGGACGCATGGACGCTCACGGCGCTTGCGTTGCTGGCGTGGGTGGCGGTGCATGAGACGCTGACGCGGGTGGAGGAAGGGGACGAGATGCTGGACATGGCTTCGGCCCCGGAATCCGCGGCGGCGGCGGACGATCAGGCGGAACTGGATCGGATTCTGGAGAAGATCAACCGGCACGGACTGGCGAGCCTCTCGTTCCTGGAGCGGCGTCGGCTCAAGGCGGCCACGCGACGACGGCGACAAGGCGACGGCGGCGTCCGCTAGTCTTCCGAAATGGGAACTCGGGACCGCGACTGGTATCGGGAGTCGGATGGATCGCGCGGCGGTTCTGCGTGGACCGTCAACACCTGGATCATCGTGGCGTGCGTGGCCGTGTTCGTGCTGGATCCGTTCCTGAAGGGCGCGTTCGTCCACCTGCTGGGCCCAGACGTGCAGCGACCGTTGTCGGAGCTGGGTTTCTTCAGCACCTCCACGGCGCTCTTCGGCCAGACCGACCATGGCTCCGGGTTTCCGCAGGTCTGGCGATTCGTCACGTTCCAGTTCCTTCACGCCAACGTCGAGCACCTGCTGTTCAACATGATCGGGCTGCTGTTCTTCGGACCGGTGGTGGAGCAGTATCTGGGCGGGAAGCGATATCTGGCCTTCTACCTGCTGTGCGGCGTCTGCGGCGGGCTGATGTACATGTTCCTGAACCTGGTCGGCCTGGTGGCGATGCGCCTGCACCTGCCGTCGCTGCCCATGGCGCTGCTCTACGATCCGCGGATGCCGCTGGTGGGGGCCAGTGCCGGCATCCTGGGCGTGATCATGGCGGCGGCGTTCCTGGCGCCTCGCGCCATCGTCTACGCGTTCTACGTGGTTCCCATGACCCTTCGGACGTTCGCGTGGCTCATGGTTGGGATCGCGGTGTTCACCATCCTGCAGCACGGACACAACGCCGGCGGCGAGGCCGCGCACCTGGGCGGCGCCATCGCGGGCGCCTTCCTGATCCGGCGTCCGCATCTGCTGCACGCGCTGTTCGACTGGATGGGGATGTTCGATCCCACCAGCCGCACCCGACGCGTCCGGGCTGCGCAGCGACGCGGTGCCGTGGCCACCGGCGAGGTGGACCGCATCCTGGACAAGATCCGGCAGCGCGGACTCCAGAGCCTGTCCGACGCGGAACGCCAGACCCTCCGCGACGCGAGCCGGCGCTGACGCATGGCCGTTCGACTGGAGATCCTGGCGCGCAGCCGCGAGAACGGAGCCCGTCTGGGCCGCGTGCACACGCCGCACGGCGCGTTCGACACGCCGGCGTTCATGCCGGTGGCCACCGCCGCGGCCATGAAGGGGCTGACGCCGGCGCAGGTCCGTGGCACCGGCAGTCAGTGCATCCTCAACAACACGCTCCACTGCATGCTGCGGCCCGGAGCGGAACGCATCGCCTCGTTCGGATCTTCGCACGCCTTCATGCGCTGGGACGGCCCCATCCTGACCGACAGCGGCGGCTTCCAGGCGTTCAGTCTGGCCGACCTGCGCACCCTGGACGACGACGGTGTGACGTTCCAGTCGTTCGTGGACGGAGCGCGGGTGCGTCTGACGCCTGAGGCCAGCGTCCACGCACAGAATCTGATCGGGGCCGACATCATCATGGCCTTCGACGACTGTCCGCCCGCCGCCGCCGAGGTCCCCGCCTCGCGGGTCAGGGAGGCCATGGAACGCAGCGTGCGCTGGCTGGCGCGCTGCAAGGCGGCGCACGCCAAGCCACAGTCGCAGGCGCTCTTCGGCATCGTCCAAGGCGGCACCCATCTGGAACTGCGTCGGGAGAGCGCCCTCCGGACCTGTCAGATCGACCTGCCTGGGTACGCCATCGGGGGGGTGGCCGTGGGGGAATCACCGGAGCGCATCGCGGAGACCGTCCGTTTCACCGCGCCGCTCCTGCCGGACGACCGGCCCAGGTACCTGATGGGGGTGGGATATCCCCGGGACATCGCCATGGCGGTGGCCGCCGGCGTGGACATGTTCGATTGCGTGCTGCCCACCCGGAACGGCCGCAATGCGCTGGCATTCACGCGGGAGGGAACCCTCCGGCTGCGGAATGCGCGGTTCGCCGACGATCACGGCCCCATCGAGGCCGGCTGCGACTGCGAAACCTGCGCCGGTGGCTTCAGCCGGGCTTACCTCCGACACCTCTTCCAGGCCGGGGAAATGCTGGGGCCCACGCTGGTGAGCCTGCACAACGTCCGGCTGTACCAGCGGCTCATGCTGGACATTCGGACGGCGATCGGTTGCAATACGTGGTCAGGGCTTGGAAGTGCCTGGCCCTGCCTTCAGGACACCACCCACGAGATCCACGGAGAAGCCTCATGATGCCGCAGTCGACCCAGGATGCGCCCCCTCTGGCTGGTCAGCCGGCCGCGCCCGCTCAGGTTCCCGCCGGAACCACCGCCGCGCAGGGCCAGGGCGCCCCGGCCACCGCGGCCAAGCCGCCCGCGGGACCCGACATGTTCATGATCCTGCTGCCCGTGCTGGTCGGCATGGTGCTGCTGAGCGTCTTCAGCGGCCGCAGGCAGCGGAAGCAGAAGGAGAAGCTGCTGGCGGAGCTCAAGAAGCACGATCGCGTGGTCACCACCGGAGGTCTGATCGGCTTTGTGTCCGAGGTGAAGCCGGACGTGGTGGTGCTCAAGCTGGAGGAGGGCCGGGACACCCGGGTCACCTTCACGCGCGACGCGATCGCGGCGGTGGTCAAGTCGGCCGAGCCGGCGGCAGCTGAATCAAGCAAGTCCGACGCCTGAAGCCGCCGATCTCCCTTCCCTCGAACCTCGTCGAAAGCCATTCATGAAGCGCACCGGCCTGCACCTCACGCTTGTCCTGCTCCTCAGCCTGCTGCTCACCTGGATGGTGTGGCCGCCCAAGGACACGCTTCGCCTTGGCAAGGATCTCCGCGGCGGCGTCAGCCTGTCGTACGGCGTGAAGATCCCCAAGGGCGCCAACAGCGAGCAGGTGCTCAAGCAGGTGATCGAGGTGCTCAAGCAGCGCGTGAACCCCACGGGCGTGCTCGACATCAGCTTTGCGCCGCAGGGCCGCGACCGCATCGAGGTGGTGATGCCGCTGCCCAGTCCGGAAGTGCAGGCCAAGCAGGCGGCGTTCCGGGAGGCGCTGACGGCGCTGGTGCAGCGCACGCGCATCGACGAGACGGAACTGGACCAGGCGCTGGCCGCGGGTCAGGCCGTCGCCCGCTTTGGCGGCACCGACGCGGCCTTCCGCGAGCGGGTGTCTCGCCTGCAGGACGCGTTCGTGGCGCTGGGGCAGTCGCGTGCCGCGCTGGAGACGGCCACCCGATCCGGTGCCGGCGTCCCGGCCGCCGAGGACGCCGTGGCCAAGGCCGAGATCGCCTTCGAGCAGGCGCGCGAGGGGATCGCCGCCCGTGGCGTGAGCGAAGCTCGCGTGACCGGCATCCTCTCCCTGGACCACGCTCCGGTCCCGCAGCGTGACGCCGCCGGGAAGCCCACGCTGGGCGCCGACGGAAAGCCGGTGTTCGGACCCAGCGTGCGCGAACGCGCCCTGGCGACGCTCCGATCGGAGAACCCGGTGGCGGGTGCCGAGATCGATCGCGCCCTGGCGGCGTGGGTGGAGTACGAACGTCTTCGCACCAGTCTGGACGATCCGGAGGACCTCAAGCGACTGTTCCGAGGCGCGGGCGTGCTGGAGTTCCGCATCGCCGTCAGCGATCGGGCGCCGGACGGGGTGAACCCGCAGCAGATGCGTGCCGACCTGAAGGCCCGCGGCCCCGTGGCGGGCCAGAGCCCGGTGGCGGCGTGGTACCCCGTCAACGACGTCAAGCAGTGGGCCGATTCGCCGGCGCAGCGCGCCGCGTTCGAGAGTGATCCGGCCAGCTTCCTGGCCATGCGCGACATGGTGGGCGGTCTGTACGACGGCCGTATCTACGTGCTGCTCTACACCACCCCGGAGAGGAGCATGACGCACGGCGGCGGCAAGCCCTGGTCCATCGAGCGCGCCTACCGCACGCCCGACGAACTGGGACGGACGGCGGTCGGCTTCAAGCTGGATCAGTCGGGCGGGCAGGAGATGAGCCGCCTGACCGGGCCCAGCGTGGGCAAGCCCATGGCCATCGTGCTGGACGGGCAGGTCTACACCGCCCCCACGCTGCAGAGCCGCATCGGCAGCAGCGGCCAGATCACCGGCAACTACGGCGACGAGGAGATCAAGTACCTGATCCGCGTGCTCTCGGCGGGCGCCCTCGAAGGCCAGCTGAGTCCGGAGCCCGTCTCGGTCAGCGTGCTCGGGCCGTCGCTGGGTTCCGACAACCTCCAGAAGGGCCTGCTGGCCGTGGGACTGTCGGTGATCGTGCTGGCGGTGGTCAAGATCCTGTACTACCTGGTGGCCGGCGCCATCGCCGACGTGTCGCTCATCGTGAACGCGCTGGTGATCTTCGGACTGATGGCGCTGATGGACGCCACCTTCACGCTCCCCGGCCTGGCCGGCGTGGCGCTCAGCATGGCCATCGCGGTGGACGCCAACGTGCTCATCTACGAGCGCATCCGCGAGGAGCTGGTGCACAACAAGGAGCCGCTGCGAAACGCCATCAAGCTGGGCTTCAACCGTGCGTTCGCGGCCATCTTCGACGGCAACATCGCCAACCTGATCATCTGCACCGTGCTGGTGCTGTTCGCCGGCACGGAAGTGAAGGGCTTCGGTGTCACCATGGCGGTGGGCGTGTTCGCCACCTTCATCACCGGCCTGTGGGTGACCCGCGTGCTGCTCTCCGTCTGGACGGAGTGGATGGGCCAGAAGAAGCTGCCCATGCTGGCCATCCAGGTGCCGGCGGTGGCGCGGGCGCTGCAGCCCTCCATCGACTGGATCACCCTGCGTGGCCTGCTGGTGGGCGGATCCGCCGTGGTCACGGTGGTCTGCCTGTGGGGCATCTGGCATCGCGGCGCCGACATCTTCGAGACCGAGTTCCGCGGCGGCGTGTCCATCACGCTGACCACGCGCATGGCCCGCAACGGCGAGCCGGCGGACGCGCAGGGGCACCTGCTGCTGTCGCGCGCCGACGTGGAGCATCGCGTGCAGGAGGTGGGCAAGCTGAACCCGGAGGACCCGATCCTGCGCGAGTTCGAGGCCGCCACCGCCCTGACCGTGGGCGAGCAGACCAAGGACTTCCAGGCATCCACGTTCCAGCTCAAGATCCCCAATCCCACCACCATCGACGACGAGAGCCGCATCACCGGCGCGGTGACCACGGCCGTGGTGAAGGCGTTCGCCGACGAGATGGACGCGCGGCTGCCGTCCAAGTTCCGCGCGCAGGGAGAGGGCCACGGGAACCACACCTTCCCGCTGGAGAAGGACACCGTGGGCGCCGCCATCGGTCGCGCCGGGCTGGAGCGCCCGGTGGGCGCCTTCCGAGGCGGCGTGGCGCTGGTGATGGAGCAGGTGGATCCGCCCGTGGCGGTGGAGGACCTGAAGCAGCGCATCACGCGTCTGCGCAACCAGCCGGACTTCTCCGAGCAGGCGGGTCGCGACACCGAAGTGATCGGCCTGGACCCGGTCGCTGGACCGGACGGCAAGCTGCTGTGCCGGACGCTGGTGGTCCTGGTGAGCGACCCGGCCGTCAGCTCGCTCCGTTCGCCCTTCGAGGCGTGGGACGCCGCGCTGGCCGCCACCGAGTGGAAGCTGGCGTCCACGGCGCTGGGGCAGGGCACCACGCTGGATCAGGTGAACAGCTTCAGCCCCGCGGTGGCGCGCAGTCTGGTGGCCAACGCCACCATCGCGGTGGCCATCAGCCTGCTGCTGATGCTGGGATACATCTGGATGCGGTTCGGCTCGTTCCGCTTCTCCAGCTGCACCATCCTGGCGCTGATGTTCAACATGGTGGTCTGCCTGGGCGCGCTGGCCTACAGCGGCGCGCTGGCGCGCACGGCCCTGGGCCCGGCCCTGGCCATGAGCGACTTCCGCATCGACCTGAACGTGGTGGCAGGCCTGCTCACCGTCCTGGGCTACGGCCTCAACGACACGGTGGTCATCCTGGACCGTGTCCGCGAGAACCGCGGCAAGGCGCCGTACATCACCCGCGGGGTGGTGAACAGCAGCATCAACCAGAGCTTCGGCCGAACCGTGCTCACCGGCGGCAACTCCGTGGCCACGGCGCTCATCCTGTACGGGCTGGGCGGGGCCGGCCTGAAGCCGTTCGGATTCGTCTACTTCGTGGGTGTGCTGGTGAGTACATTCTCCAGCATCGCCATCGCAGCCACGCTCGTGTACGCGCGACGGGAGGATCCCACCGCGGACCGACACGAGCCCTCCGGGGCCACCGCCATCGTGCCCGCCTAAGTTTCAAACCGTTCCAAGGAAGGACAACATGAACAAGCCCGTCAAGCTTCTCGCAGGCGTCGCCGTTCTCGCATTCGCATCCATGGGTCTGTACTACGCGTGGCTCACGCCCGTGAAGCAGGCCAAGTCCGAGCAGGCCACGCGCCGACCCATCGAAGTGGGTCCCAAGGTCTCCAGCGGCGGCACCGTGGCCCCCAACGAGGAGGCGCGGCGCATCCCCGCCAACAGCGTGCCCTCGCAGGTTCCCACGGAGCCCGTCCCCGCCGGCACCACCGTCGCAGGTGGCGCATCCGTGCCTCCGGGGTTCAAGCCCGTCGAGCCCGCCATGCAGCCGCTGCCGGAGAAGCTTTCCGGCTTCGAGCCCGTGAAGGCGCCGCCGGCCGTCGGTGTCGCCGCCGTCCCCGCTCCCACCAGTGCTGCATCACAGGTTCCTGCGGTGGGTGCAACGCCTGCGCCGGTCCCGGCCGCCGCAACCACGCAGCAGACTCAGGCCGCGCGCCCGGCCGCCGGCAGCGTGCCCTCAATCGCCCCGGCATCTGCGCCCTTGACGCCCCCGGCGAACCCGGTTTCCCAGGCAGCCGTCTCGCCTGCGCCGCAGGCTCCGGCTGCCAAGCCTGCCGCCAAGTCCGAGACCTACGTGGTCAAGGAAGGTGACACCGTCGTCGGCATCTGGAGCCGGCTCACCGGCAGCGAGCGTGGATGGGAGAAGCTTCTTGCCGCCAACCCAGGCCTGGAGCCCGAGCGCCTGAAGATCGGTCAGGTGCTGAAGCTTCCGGAGGTGGGTGCTCCCTCCAGCGGCAAGACTGGCACCCCGGCGGCAGCCGCCACCACCACCGTGCAGGCCGGCGGTTCGTCCGCGTCCAGCGGAACCGGCACCTACACCGTGGCGGCGGGCGACACGCTGTCCCGCATCTCGAGCAAGGTCTACGGAGACAGCAAGCACTGGCAGCAGATCTACGACGCCAACAAGGACGCCATCGGCCCCAATCCGGCGTCGCTCAAGGTGGGTCAGGTGCTGCACATTCCGGGCAAGGGCGGCGCCAAGGCCTCGGGCGAGAAGCACGCGGCCGGCTCCGGCGAATCCAAGCCGGCGCCCGCGCCGTCCACCGCCCCGGCTCCGCGTCCCGCCTCCATCCCGGCAGGCACCATCGGCGCCCCGACGGTCAACCCACCGAGCACGCCAGCGCCGCGCTGACCCGGAGCCTCTCGGCGTTCAGGCCGCCGACCACCACGCAGGTCACCTCCGGGTGACGCAGGATCCAAGGAATCGCCTCGCCGGGCGCCAGGTGTCCGCTGGCCAGCGGCTTCTTCACGAAGACCGCGCGGCCCTGGGCGCCGGCCCGGCGCACGGCGGGCAGCATGGACGGATCCCTGGGATGCAGCTCCAGCATGAGCGCATCCACGCGGTCGTCGTCCAGCGCGGCCATGGCGCCTTCCAGCGTCTTGGGCGAGAAGCCGATCGCACCCACCCGCCCGCCTTCGCGGGCGCGGTCCATCGCGCGCAGCGCGCCACCTTCGCGAAGGATGGCCAGGTCGTGGCCGTCGGAATGGACCCACGCCAGATCCAGCCGATCGGTCCGCAGCCGCTCCAGACTGCGCTGAAGGCTGGCCTCCACGGCGCCTTCGCCGAAGTCGTAGGTGCTGCGGCCGTCCGCGAAGGTCTCGCCCGCCTTGCTGCTCAGGAACACGCCAGAGCGGCGATCGCCCAGTGCGGCGCCCAGACGCACCTCGCTCAGCCCGTACGCGGGCGCGGTGTCGATGGCGCGGATGCCCATGTCGATCACGGCGTGAATCAAGGCGGTGGCCTGCGCGTCCGTCGGCAGGTCGTAGCCGGTGGGGTACTTCACCCCCTCGTTGCGCCCGATCTTGAAGGCGCCCCAGCCGATCGCCGTGACCGGAACCGGCAGGCGGGGGGCGTGACGCACCGGAATCAGGAGGGGGGCGTTCACGGCAGGCGGCTCCAGGTGGCGCTCTCCCAGGGCCTGGGCGCGGCGCAGGGCACCGGTGTTCCTGCGGGCCAGCGGGCCTGAGGAAAGGCCGGCGCACCCGCCGCTTCCACGGCACGCTGCGCGGCACGCGGGGCCAGCACCAGCTTGACCGGCCACAGCGCCACCACGGGGCCGTGGACGCGCACGTGGGCGTGCGCGGGTCTGCGGCCCTGCGCGGTGCGGGGCTCCGCACGGTCCACGTCGTAGCTGCTCCACTCGGCGTCCCGGAGGTCCGCCCCGGGAAGGCACGCCTGCAGTTCCTCCTTCGCTTTGCGAAGGAAGGTCGGCACGTCCACCTCAAGCCCTCGCTCGGCCAGTTCGCCGCCCACATGCCAGACCACCCGCGGGCCGTCGGTGTCGCTGGTGATGGTCACCCGCGTCCGGGCGCCGTCGATGCAGTGGCCAAAGGCCAGAGGCAGGGGTCCGCGCACCATCGCCTGCCGGAGGGGGCGGCGCTGCATGGGTTCGTGGGAGCCAAGGCCGGCCATGGCCAGAAGCGCCTCGTTGCCCTGACCTGCGCACAGGTAGACCCGCCGAGCCTGCACCTCCAAGGCCGCGCCGCCCACCGTCACCGTGGCCTGGGCACGCTCGCCACGGACCTCCAGGCGCTGGACCTGCCCCAGCGCCACACAGCCAGCCTGCGCGCCCGCCAGGCGCTCCAGCAGGTCCCTTGGATCGATCACGGTCTCCGCCAGACGCAGCACCTCCCCGGACACGCCGGCCAGCCAGGCGGGCTGCTGGGACTTCTCCAAGGCCTCGGGGCGGGTCCGAAGGGCCAGCTTGGCGCCCAGCATGCCGGCGGCACCCCGAAGACCTGCCGTGCGCCAGAGGAACTCCTCGCGCGCCAGCACCCGAAGCCCCCGGAGGTCGGGCCCTTGGCCACCGTCCATCATGCCGGTCCAGAGCGCCGCCGCCTCGGACGCCTCCTTGGCGTCGTCGCCGGCCACGCCTCCAAGGGAGTACTTCACGCCCGCGTGCAGGATGCCCTGGCTGCTGGTGGTCTGGCCGGTGCCCAGCGCCGTCCGCTCCAGCAGCAGCGCACCGTGGCCGGCCGCCCGCAACGCGGCCAGCGTGAAGAGTCCGGCCACGCCACCACCCACGACAAGGGCATCGGTCTGGATCGGCGGCGCCATCGGCGGCGCGATGCTAGCGAACCCCTCCGGCGCTCCGCGACCAAAAGCAAAAACCGCCCGGCGAGGCGCGAAACGCGGCGGCCCCCACGATGGCCCGCCGCGCATCCCCGAGACCCATGGGGAGCGCCGTCCGCCGGACGGCGCGGAAACATACCTCCTGCCCGGAGCGGCACAAACGGAAAGCGTCGGTTTTTGGACGGCCTGAACCGTCCGCTCAGGCCGCCGGAGCGCCCTGCGAGGCGTCCTCGCGGATGCGGCCGTCCGCGCCCACCTGATCCACCCGCACCGTGACCCGCCGGCTCACGCCGCGCTCGGCCATGGTCACGCCGTGCAGCTCGTGACAGGCCTGCATGGTGCGCTTGTGGTGCGTGATCACGATGAAGTGGCTGCGGTCCAGGAAGGGCGAGAGCGCGCGCGTGAAGCGCTCCACGTTGGCCTCGTCCAGCGCCGCGTCGACTTCGTCGAGGATGCAGAACGGGCTGGGCTTGCTGCGGAAGATGGCCATGAGCAGCGCCACCGCGGTCATGGTCTTCTCGCCGCCGGAGAGCTGGCTGATCACGCGCGGCTCCTTGCCCGGCGGCTTGGCGCGGATCTCCACGCCGCTCTCCAGCCAGTCGATCTCGCCGTTCTCCAGCGGCACCAGGAACAGGTCCGCGCTGCCGCCGCCGAAGAGCCGTCGGAACATGCCTTCCTGGCCGGCAAACTGCTCGCGCACGGCCTCGAAGGTGGCCTTGAAACGGCGGCAGCTCACGTCGTCCAGCCGCTCCACCAGCTCCTTGAGGCCGGCGCGTGCGGCGTCGATGTCCGCCACCTCGCGGGCCAGCGTCTCGTTGCGGCCCTCCAGCTGACCAAGCTCGTCGATGGCCTCCATGTTCACGTTCCCAAGCGCGCGGATCTCCTCGCGAAGACGCTCGGCCTCGGCGCTGGCGCCGTCGCGGTCGGGGGCGGCGAAGCCTTCGCCGGATCGCTGCGCGCGGTGGTCCGCGTAGCCCGCAGGCAGGTCCAGGCCCAGTTCCTCGAACGTGCTCTCCTCCAGGCCTTCGCGACGCACCTCCGCCTCGCGCCGGGCGATCTCCACCGCGGCGTGATCACGCTCCACGCGGGACGCCTCGTCACGGACCGTCCGCACCGTGTCCGCGGCGGCGGTGGAGGCCTGGATGGCGGCGGCCAGTTCGCCGGCGATCGCCTGGGCCTGCTCGCGCGCCGCCACCTCGGCGGCCTGCGCCGCGTCGCGCTGGTGATGCGCGTCGGCCGCCTGGCGGGCCAGCTCTTCGCTTCGGGCGGCGCGGCGCTCGTGATCCGTGGACAGTTCCGTGCACTGCCGATCGAAGCCCTCGATGGCCACCTCGATGAGCCGGCGCTCGCGGCGACGACCGTCCAGCACCGCGTTCGCCTCGCTCAGTCGGGTGCGCGCGCCGGCCAGACGGTCCACGGCGGACTGCAGGGCGGTCCGGACGCCGTTCACCGCGGCCTGGGCGGTCTCCATGGCGCGCCGCTCCTCGTCCAGGAGCTTGTCGAAGGACTTCAGACGCGCCTCGCACGACTCGCGCTCGGCGTGCAGCTCGCGCAGGCGTCGTTCGCTCTCCGTGCGCTCGGCCGCGGCCGACTCCTGGTCGTGCCGCACGCGCGCCGCCATCTGGTCCTGACGCTCGGTCTGGTACTGGCTCTCCATGCGCTGCCGCATGGCCTGCTGCATCTGCGCGTCCAGCTCCTGCTGCGCGCGGGCCGCGGCGCCGGCGGCCTCGTTCAGTCCGCTCAGCTCGCCCTCGGCCATGGTGATCTCCACCGACAGCGCCGAGACCGTGGCCTCCAGCTCGCCGCGCTCCACGCGCCGGCTCAGCACGCCGCTCCGGGCGGTGCGGCTTCCGGTGACGCGCACCAGGCCCGGACCTTCCACCACGGCACCGCAGGCGCTCACCAGCGTGCAGCCACGGAACGCGTCCGAAGCAGCCAGCCGCAGGGCGGTGGCCAGGTCGCCCACGCGGAAGCAGTGGCCCAGCATGGCTTCCACCACCGGGCGCACCTCGTCACCGCACCGCACGGAGCGGAGCAGCGGGGTGGCCTCGTCGGAACCGTCTCGCGGCGCGGATCCGGACACGGGCGCCGCCAGGCGCACGCGGCCCTCCAGGCCTCGAACGGCGTCGGTGGCCGGAGCCAGATCCTCGGGTCGGCGCACCACCAGCGCCTGCAGGTGATCGCCCAGCGCGGACTCGATCAGGCCGGCCGTGGTGGCGTCCGTCTCGATCAGGTCACCCAGCATGCCCGCCAGCCATGCGTGGCGACCACGCTCGGCCAGCACGCGTTTCACCGCCTCGTCCAGTCCCTCGCCCAGCTGCGCCATCTCGTCCAGCAGACGCAGCCGGCTCTCCAGGCTGCTGCGGTCCTCGCGAAGCGTCGCAAGCTTGCGCAGCGCTTCGGCCTGCTGGTCGCCCAGCGTGGCCACCTGGTTCGCCTGTGCAGCCAGCTCCTGGTGGATGCGCTCCAGCGCGTCGGACGCCACCTGATGCTGCACCTGCGCGGCCAGACGCGCAGCCAGGATCTGGTCCAGTTCCAGATGCAGCCGCTCGCGTCGCGCGTCGGCGCGGCCCAGTTCCGCCTCCAGCGCCGGCCCGCGCTCCTGCACGGCGGCCAGGCGACCGCCGGCGCGCGCGCGATCGCGCTCGATGCCGGCCACGGCGTCCTGTCGACGGCGGATGCCGTGTTCGGCAGCCTCCACCTGTTCGGAAAGGTCGTTGCGCTCGCGGGCGCAGTCGCTCGCCTCGCGCTCCACGGTGGCCAGCGCCTGCTCGGCCTGCTCGGCCTCGGACACGGCGTCCTCCAGTCGGCTGGCCTGCTCGTTGCGCTGCACGCGAAGGGCGTCGATGCGCGCGGCCTCCGCCTCGATGGCGGCACGATTCTCGCTGCGGGCCCGCTCCACAAACTCCAGCCGCTGCTCGGCCTGACGCTGCACGCCGGCGGCCTCCAGCTGCGCCTGCTCCAGCTGATGGCGCCGATCCAGCATGGCGGCGCGGCGCGTCTCGGACTCGTGCCGGGCGGCCTCGACCGCCTCCAGCTTGGCCACGATCTCGCGGCGGCGATCCTCCAGCAGGGTCACCTGGCTGGTGAGGCCGTCCAGGCGCTCGCGAAGCTCGTGATACTGCTCGAACGCCAGCGCCGTGCGCAGCTCTCGACGCCGCGCCTCCAGCGCCTGGAACTTCCGCGCCTTCTCCGCCTGTCCGCGCACGATGCGAAGGCGTCGCTCCACGCCGGCCAGCTGCTCGCGGATGGCCACCAGGTGGCGCTCGGCGTGGTCCAGCTTGCGTGCGGCCTCGTGCTTCCGCGCCCGGAAGCGCGCCACGCCGGCGGCCTCCTCCAGGATGGCGCGACGCTCCACGGGGTGCGCCCGAAGCATGGCGTCCACCTTGCCCTGCTCGATGATGCAGTACGCGTCGTTGCCGATGCCCGTGTCCAGGAAGAGCTCGCGCACGTCGCGCAGGCGCACCTTGCGACCGTTCACCAGATACTCGCTGCGGCCGTCGGCCCACAGCCGTCGCTCCACCTGCACCTCGTCGGCGTCCACCGGAAGCATGCGGTCCTGCACCGCCTCGCGCTGCACGGGACCGTCCGCGGAGGATTCCTCGGCGTCCACGCCCTCCACCAGCAGCGGCTCAGCCTCGGCCGCCACCTCGGGCACGTCGCGCACCAGCGGCGCGGCCAGGCGAGGATTCTCGAAGGCCAGCACCACGCTCGCGTGACCGGCGGGCTTGCGGCTGGCGCTGCCCGCGAAGATCACGTCCAGCATGGCGCTTCCGCGCAGGCTCTTGGCGCTGCGCTCGCCCAACACCCACTTGATGGCGTCCACCACGTTGCTCTTGCCGCAGCCGTTGGGACCCACGATGCCCGTGATGGGGGCGTCGAACCGGAAGTCGGTCGGGTCGGCGAAACTCTTGAATCCTGAGAGCGTGACTCGGCTCAGACGCATCGGACCTCCTGTCGCGTGAGTGCCCGTCCCTCCTGGACGGACGGGGCCTCGAAGGGCCCGCACGCTCAACGCGGGACAGTATCCGCGGCCTTGGGCCGGGCATCAAGTCCGGGGGCCGGCCCGGGTGCCGGCTTGGGCGCCGTGGGCGCAGCCGCGCCGGGTTGCACAGGCGTGTCATCCGGGAAGTCCGGCCGCTCCTCGGTGTCCACGTCCTTGTCCTCCCGGAGGATGGCCGCCAGGATGCGGTCCTGTTCGCCGCGGAAATCCGAGCCCAGATTGTGCTCCCGGGAAAGTTCGTAGAGCACCCCCAGCGTCTCGCCGTAGGACAGGTCCAGACCGGCCGCGCCCACCGTGGGGGAGGGCGTCCGCGCCAGGAACCGGATGAACTCGCCCGCCTCGGGCTTGGCCTGCTCGATCCGGGGGCGGTCCGAGTCGGGGTTGCGGTAGAAGACCTTGGCCTTGGCGTCCCCCTCCTCGAAGCGCACGATCAGGCGACCGTTCCAAAGGGTCTGCAGCATCGGTTGCCGAAGTCGCACGTCCTCGCCAAACACCGCGATGCGCGGAGCGCCGGTCTGCGCCGCGTACACCAGCGGCTTGCTGGACCGCACCAGGTTCAGCTCGAAACGGTCGTTGACCATCACCGCCTCCACGGTGGGATCGTGCCGCTTGCGCAGCATCTCGTAGGCGGTGAGCCGGACGTCCATGTCGTCGTCGTCCAGCAGGGGCCGCAGGCCCACGTCCACGGCCGGGTTGTCCCCCATGCCGCCCAGCAGCCGGATGGCGCCCAGGCGGTTGGAAAGCCGGGCGGTCCGCGTCATCTCCAGCAGCGGCTTGACCGCCAGCGGATCGTCCAGCTTGGCGCCCGCTTCCAGTGCGGCGTACCTGGGCTGCTCCTCCGGATGGGAGTAGAGATCGTGCAGCATCGGGATGCTCTTCTTCCCGATGGCCTGCCATCGCCAGCTGGCCGCTTCGGCGGCCCCGGGGTTGGCGAGGAGGCTTCGTCGGATGGCCGCGGCGATCGCCTCCTGGTTCTGCGTGTCCAGGCTCAGGTGGCGGATCAGCTGCACAAAGTCGCGCGTGCGCTCCTGGTAGCTGGGCGGCACGGTCAAGGTGATGGCTTCACCGCTCTTGCCGCGCGCGGTCTCGTCGCGCTGGCCGGTCTCCCGGGAGAACCGGCTGTTGATGGCGGAGACGATGGTCTGCGCACGCGTGTGGCTGGGCGTGGCCAGTCGCAGCTTGAGCGGCATGTCCTTGAGCACACGACCGCCGTCCAGGATGCGGCCGCTGAGGCGGTCCACGTCGGCCCCGCCACCGGCCACGGGCGCGAATGGGTTGATCAGCACGGGGCCCTTCGCCTGTCCCAGGATCGCGGCCTGCCTGCTGCCGGCCAGCAGGGGACCCGCCCGAAGATCGGTGGTCCACAGGCGCCCGCCCTCCAGGCTGGTCGTGCCCGAGCCTGGAACGGCAAAGACGCGAACGTCGAACTTTCCGTCACGCGACGCACCCGCAGGGACGATGCCTTCCACCACCACGGCCGCCACGTCGTCGCTGTCCAGGAACCGCTCGGGCGAGACGCCCAGTCCCTTGATGTTGTCGCTGATCTCGCGTCGCGCCAGCTCCTGCATCAGCATGGCGCGCACCTCCGCCGGCATCATCCGGCTGCCGGTCCCCTTGAGGCCCACCACCAGCCCGTACCCGCGCACCACCGTGTCGCGGAATCCCAGCAGGATCGCCTCGCTGGCCACCGTGCCGCGCAGGATGGGATCCACGTCGATCTCGAAGGACGGCTTGGGAACCGTGCTCATGGGCTTGGGCCGTGGCGCCGCCGACTCGATGTTCGAGCAGGCGACCGCCAGCAGCAGGCACGTGATGAGCGCCGACACGCGCATGGATCGTGGAGGGTAGCGCGTGCTGCCCCTCACGAGGCGCGCCCCGGTGGCATCGCCAGCGCCGCTGGCGGCGGACACTCCACACGCACACGCTGTCCAGCGTCGGGGAATTCGATGCGCCAGGCGTGCAGGAGCAGGGGATCGGGCACGCGCCCCGGTGGCAGCCGGGAGGTGTTGGGTGGTGCGTCCGGCCGATAGACACGATCCCCCACGATGGGGCATCCCAGCGTGGCCAGATGAACGCGGATCTGATGCAGGCGGCCGGTCACGGGTTCCGCCTCCAGCCAGCTTCGGTCCCCAGCGCGCGCCAGCGTCTTCCAGCGCGTCTCCGCCGCTTCACCACCTCGCGGCGGGCAGGTGGCCACCTTGACGTCGTCGCGGATCACCTCGCGGATGGCGCGGGTGCAGGTGCCGCTGGCACTGGGCGGCGCGCCGCGGACCACCGCCAGATACACCTTGCCGATCTGGCGGCACTCGAAGGCTGCGCGCAACGCGTCGTAGGCCTCGGGCGTCTTGGCCAGCAGCACGCATCCCGAGACTTCCCGATCCAGGCGGTGAAGCAGGCCCCAGTCGCGGTCAGCGCCCAGTCTTCCTAGCGCCTCGCCACGGAGCGCGAACGCGCCGTTCAGGAGCGTGTCATCCGTGTGGCCGCGCCCAGGCTGCGTGACCATCCCCGAGGGCTTCGCCACGCAGAGCACTCCGTCGCTCTCGTAGAGCACCTGGGGTGCCAGGGCTGGAGCCGGCGCAGGCTTCCGCCGCTCGATCTCGCCGTCGCGTCGCGCTGGCCTTGAGGCGCCCATGGCCGCAGTATCGCACGGGTGGCCGCCGCGTGCGCCGATACGATGGCCGCATGCAATCCCACGGAACCGCATCCCGGTTGGCGCGCTTCGGCGAGAGCGTGTTCACCCGCATCAGCCGGCTGGCGGTGGAGCACCAGGCCGTGAACCTGGGACAGGGATTCCCCAACTTCGACGGACCGGAGTTCGTGAAGGAGGCCGGCCGACGCGCGATCGCCCAGGGGTTCGGGCAGTACGCCCGCATGTCGGGTCTGCCGGAGGTCAACCGCGCCATCGCCCAGCGTTTCCGCCAGGATCAGGGGCTGGAGTTGGATCCGGACGCGGAGATCACCGTGACCAGCGGCTGCACGGAGGCCATCGCCGCCACCATGCTGGGTCTGGTGGAGCCCGGCGACGAGGTGGTGCTGGTGGAGCCCTTCTACGACTCCTATCCCGCCACGCTCGCCATGGCGGGCGGCACGCTTCGCACCGTCCGCCTGCGCGCACCGGACTTCCGCCTTCCGGTGGAGGCGCTTCGGGCCGCGGTGAACGACCGCACGCGTCTCATCCTGCTGAACACGCCGCACAATCCCACGGGGCGCGTCTTCGACCAGACGGAGCTCCAGGCCGTGGCGGACATCGCGCAGCGAAGCGGCTGCCTGGTTGTCAGCGACGAGGTCTACGAACACCTCTGGTACGCCCGGCCGCACCGGTCCATCGCCACGTTGCCCGGCATGCGCGAGCGCACCATCGTGCTGTCCAGCCTCGGCAAGAGCTTTTCGCTCACGGGCTGGAAGGTGGGCTGGGCCATCGCGCCGCCGCACCTGACGGCGGGCATCCGCGCGGCGCATCAGTTCCTGACCTTCTGCACCGCCACGCCGCTGCAGCGCGCGACCGTGGACGCGCTGGAGGCGCCCGAGTCCTACTTCACCGACCTTCGCCGCGACTACCTGGCGCGTCGAGAGGCGCTGCTGGAGGTGCTTCGCGACGCGGGCTTCGACCCCTTCGTCCCGGAAGGTTCCTACTTCGTGCTGGCGGACCACACCCGGTTCGGCCATGCCTCCGACGAGGCGTTCTGCGAGCACCTGATCCGCGAGGTGGGAGTGGCGGCCATCCCGTGCAGCGCCTTCCATGCCGACGGGCAGGGGGGCCGGGAGCTGGTCCGGTTCGCCTTCTGCAAGACCCTGGACACCATCCGGCAGGCCGGAACCCGCCTGAAGGCCCGTCTGAAGCCCCTCGCGGGGCACCGGGTTTCCTGCTAGACTGCCCGGCTCGCCCGATCGCAGGAGAACAACCGTGTACGCCATTCTTGAAGACAGCGGAACCCAGATCCTCGTCCGCAAGGACCAGGAAATCGAGATCGACCTTCGCCCCCTCACCGAGGGCCAGAAGACCATCACCTTCGACAAGGTGCTGGCCATCGGCTCCGGCGACGGAAAGCCCGCCAAGATCGGCCTGCCGTACGTGAGCGGCGCCAAGGTCACCGCCGAACTCGTCGGCGAGGAGACCGGCCCCAAGCTGCGCATCGGCAAGTATTCGCGCCGCAAGGGCTATCGCCGTACGCTCGGCCATCGGCAGAGCACGCTGCTGGTGAAGATCACCGGCATCGCCGGCTGACCTTCGCAAACCACCTGAAAACACCGTGGCCCCGCCCGAAACGGCGGGGCCGCGTCGTACAATGATCTTGTGGAAAGGCATCCGCCCGCCGGAGCGATCCGGCGCGAGGAAAGTCCGGACACGACAGGGCGACGGTGATGGCGAACGGCCACCGGCCAAGCTGAAGGCCAGGGACAGTGCCACAGAGAACGAACCGCCGAACGGCCCGCAAGGGTGCGTGGCAAGGGTGAAAAGGTGCGGTAAGAGCGCACCGCTCCAGCGGCGACGCTGGAGGCATGGAAAACCCCACCGCGTGCAAGCGCAAGCAGTCCCTCGCCGGGCAACCGGCACCCGCGGCCCGCGGGCATGGGACGGGTCGCGTGCTTCGAGGCCGTCGGCAACGGCGGCCCAGAGAGAAATGGATGCCACCGGCTTCGGCCGGCACAGGATCCGGCTTACTTCCACGGCAAGCGGCGGCGGGCCTCGAAAGGGGCCCGCCGTGCCTTTGACGGCCTTCCAGGCGGCCTTCGAATGCCCAAAAACACGGATTTACCCTTGAACTTGCCGCCTTCCCCGCGACAATCGGGGTTCGCCGCCACGAGGCACCACGCGGGCCGGGGGTACCGGCCCGCGCGTGGCACAGGCAGGATGCCACCGAGACGGCGAGACGCAGGAGACGACATGAACGTTTCGAAGACGAGCAGCCTGCAGGCGTACACCCTGCTGGTCTACCGCAAGGCCATCCACCCCGAGTTCTTCCAGATCGAGGCGCGCAAGCGCATCGAGCACCCTCAGTACGAGTTCGAGGGCTGGGTCTTCAAGGGGGGCCACGCCGGCCGTTTCCAGTTCGGCGAGCTCTGTCTCTGCGAGGTGGTTGTGGAAGGCGGGCAGAACCTTCCCGAGAAGGGCCTGGTCACCAACATGCCCTGCGCCGGCGAGCGCGACTTCGACGAGAAGTTCGGCGAGACGCTGAAGTACATGACCACCGTGCAGACCGAGACGCTCAGCGAGCACCTCTACACGGGCACCTACCGCGAGATGCTGGCCCATGGCCGCGATCGCAACTGCATCATGACGCAGTGGAACGACGAGCAGGGGCGGCCCAACCTGTCGCTGCTGGACTTCCAGCGCTACCTGAGCTCGGTCCACGTGCAGGGCTACCACCTCCGCAGCGACTGCGGCATGGTGCTCCGCACCTCGACCATGTTCGAGATGTCGGATCCGCGCAAGAAGTCCGCGAAGGCCTGAGCGCCGCGTGGATCCGGTCCGCATCGGCGAACTCGCGGGGCTCGCCACCGCCGCGCTGTGGGTGGTCTCCAGCCTGTCGTTCACGGCCTCGGGGCGCTCGTTGGGCGCCACGCGGGTGAACCTGCTGCGGACCGTCGCCGCCGCGCTTGTGCTGGTGGGAATCCAGCTGTGGCTTGCGGGACGGTTCCTGCCGGAGGTGCCGCTCTCGTGCGCGCTCTGGCTGGCGGCCAGCGGCGTGCTGGGACTCACCATCGGCGATCAGTTCCTGTTCACCGGGTACGTGATGCTGGGGCCGCGCCTTGTGAGCGTGCTCATGACGTTGGCGCCCAGCATGACGGCGCTGATCTCGTGGGTGGGTTTCGGAGAGTCCATGGGCGCGCTGAGCGTGCTCGGCATGCTCATCACCACGGCCGGCGTGGCGTGGGTGTCGTTTGGACGAGGCAGCGACGGCGGACCGCACTCGCCGGCGGAGCGCCGCAAGGGCCTCATGTTCGGCGTGGCCGCGGCGCTCTGTCAGGCGCTGGGCACCGTGACGGCCAAGCGCGGACTCATGCCCGAGGTGACGCCGCTGGCGGCGCAGACGCTGCGGATGGTGGCAGGGGCCGCCACCGTCATCCCGCTGGCGCTCCTGGCGCATCATGCGGGCATGACCGTGCAGGCCAGGCCCCATCGGCGCGCCTTCGCGGTGCTGGCGCTGGGGGTGGTCAGCGGCCCGCTGCTGGGCGTGTTCTTCAGCATGGTGGCCACCAAGAACGTGCCGGCCGGCGTGGCGGCCACGCTCATCGGACTGGTGCCCGTGCTCATCCTGCCGGCCACCCGACTGGTGGACGGAGAGCGCATCTCCACGCGGGCGTGGATCGGCGCCGTCATCGCCGTGGCGGGCATCGCGGTGCTGTCGCTGGGCACGCATGCCACGGAGACGGCACGATGACGCGAGCCCACAAGTCCCTGCAGTTGGCCGATCTGGCGATGGGGCTCACCCACGCCCCCGTGTCGGTCCGGGCGAAGCCAGCGGCGGCTTCCACGCCCGCAGCCGCGGCGCCACCGCAAGCCAAGCCGCCCAAGCCTTCCACCCCTCCACCCAGCGCTCCATCGGTGCCTGTCGGGCAGGCACCAGCTCCGCCACCGCCCTCAACTCCGCCAGCGCTTCGAGTCACGGCTTCATGGCCTCCCACGGGCGGCGTCCCGACGGGGCGGGAGGCGCGTGCGGCGGCGCTGGAGGCCCTGCGGGATCGGCACGCTCGGGAATGTCCGCACTGCACGGGCTCCACCTCGCACACCCACCTGGTGTTCGGCGAGGGCGATCCCACGGCGCGCCTGATGTTCGTCGGAGAGGCGCCCGGCGAGACCGAGGATCGCGTCGGGCGCCCGTTCGTGGGCCGTGCCGGCGAGAAGCTGGACGAGATGATCCGCGCCATGGGACTGTCCCGGGAGCAGGTCTACATCGCCAACGTGCTCAAGAGCCGGCCGCCCGAGAATCGCACGCCGCTCCAGCACGAGGTGGACGCGTGCGGCCCGTTCCTGATCGAGCAGCTGCTTCTGGTTCGCCCGGAGGTGGTGGTGACGCTGGGCGGGCCGGCCACCAAGCTGCTGCTGGGAACGGAGACCGGCATCACCCGCCTCCGGGGGGTCTGGGCTGCGTGGAACCCGCCAGCGGGCTCCGGCGATCCGATTCCGGTCATGCCCACCTATCACCCGGCCTACCTGCTTCGGAACTACACCCCCAAGACCCGCGGGGAGGTCTGGAGCGACCTCAAGGCCGTGATGGAACGGCTGGGCCTGGCCAAGGCCTGAACTTCAGGTCGGGCACCGCCCCTGAAAATCATGCAAATCTCCAGGTCGCGGGCATCCGATGCGGGCCGGGCGCCGTATCCGATGTCACGGCGGACTCTGCCCGCCTCAACCAAGCCCCCCACGAGGAGCCTGCCGCGGCACTGCTGCGGCGGGCTCTTTCCTTTCAGGAGCTTCCCTTACTGGGCCTGAGGAAGGGGCAGGGTCAGGCGGTGACCGCGATGGCCGCGCTGGAGACCAGGGCTCCGCCGTTCGCCTCACGAACCTGCAGATAGTCGATCAGCTCCACCGCCGACGGGCGCGCCAGGCGAAGCAGGGCACCCATGTTGCCAAGGCTGCACCAGCGCGAGATGTTGCGCTGCGCGGCGAAGGGCTGCTCGAAGGCGTCAGGGTCGCCGGCGCAGTAGAGCCGCAGGCGCTCACGATCCAGCTGCTCCACTTCCTTCGCCACCTGATCCGTCACGGGTCCGTTGTCGCCAAAGGCGGGACCCACGTGGCTCAGATCCGCACTGGAGATGAACAGCGTGCGTCCTCCCACCTCACCCAGCGCCGTCCGCAGGGCCTCGATGAACTCGGGCGCGCCAGCCCGCGCGCCGTCGTCGGCGATGGGCGGACGGAGCGGATCCGGCATCAGCGCGGCCACCACGGACACGTCGCCGTACAGGTGCTGCAGCCACGGCAGATGCAGCTGGATGGAATGCTCGCCCAGATGGTCCATCTGGTCCGCGTAGAGTCGCTTGCCGCCCACCGAGCGCTCCAGGAAGGCGTGCACGGCACGATCAGGGTGCAGCACGCCCAGCGGAGATTCGAAGCCGAACTCGCTCATCACCACGCCGTCCCCGATGCCGAAGTGGTTGGTGCCCAGGATCACAACCCGATCCGGGCGCGCATCCGTGTTCAGACTCCGGTAGGCCGACGCGTAGTTCTGCCAGCCGCGCTCCAGATCCAGGTGGGGCGCCACGATTCCAACCACCGTGCCCGGAATCTCGGGGTCCTCGGCCTTGTCCATCCAGTCCGCGATGCGGTTGCGAACCGCATCGGCGTCCGGCCCCGCGGCGCCGCTCGCCCGGACGGGAAAATGGCCAGCCTGACGGATGTTGGCCATGGCCACGCGCTCCAGCTCCTCGAAGCGCGGACCCCAGAGCAGCCCCAGCTGGTCCATGCGGGTCACCAGCTCCCGCAGCATCTTCATGGGCGCCTTGGTTCGGGTCTCGATCTCCTCCAGCGACTCGCGCCCCTGGAACTGCAGGATCAGCGGCAGGATCTGCGGCGGCACGGCCATGGACTCCTGCGAGAGCATTGCAGGATCCCGCAGCACCACGATGGGCTTGTTCTCGTGCTGGAGCCCGAGCGGCTGGAAGTTCCGGATGTGCGGTCGGATCAGGTGCTCAGGCAGGGGGGTTTCCAGCTCGCTCATGGCCCGAGTGTAGTGATCGCCGGACCGAGTCCGGGAATGCGGGCCATGGATGCGAACCCATCCTCAATCCCGGCCGTCTGCCAGCCGATCACGGAGACAGGATGGGGTAGACTCTCCGCCTTCGGATTCCCCACGAGGAAACAGACCATGCTTCGACGATTTGCCGCGCTGCTCGTCCTTCCAGCACTCCTTGCAGGTCCCTCCATGGCCCAGCAGCCCGCGCCGCCGGCGCCGGCAGCCCCGGCAGCGGGAGAGCCGGCGCCTCCGCCGGCTCCGGCAGCCAAGCCCAAGAAGGGTCGATCGGAAGCGGATGGGCCGCAGGAGGTGGGTGCCGGCATGACGCGCGAGCAGCGCATCCGAAACGCCGTCTCGCAGACCACCGCGCCCACGGCCCACGGTGGCGATGATCCGGCCGCCGCCACCAACGCCCCGGTGCAGGCCCCGGTGGACGACAAGCCCGTGATCAAGCTGGATCCGGAGGTGCTGGATCTGGGCGAGATGGTGGTGGACACCACCAAGAGCGGCAAGGTGAAGCTGATCAACATCAGCGACAAGCCGGTGACGGTCACCAAGGCCATCACCAGCTGCGGCTGCACTACCGCGGGCACGCCCAAGGAACCCATCGCGCCGGGCCAGAGCGCCGAGGTGGAGATCTCCCTGAAGCCGGGCCCCAAGCCTGGCGTGCCGCTGAGCAAGCGAGTCACCTTCCAGATCGACGGTCACGCGCCCGTGATGCTCACGGTGCAGGGCAAGGTGCCTGCCTACATCACCATGACGCCGGATCTGCTGGAGGCGCCCGGCGAGGGCAAGACCAGCGAGGGCGCCATCACCCTCAAGAGCGTCGACAACACGCCGTTCAAGATCACGTCCATCGTGCCACCGATCATTCCGGACGCAGGCACCGACGCCAAGCCCGAGCACGTGGTGCACGTGGACTGGAAGGCCTGGGAGGAGACCGGTCGCACGATCAAGCTGACCATCAGCACCGACCACCCCAAGGTTCCGTCGCTGAGCGCCATGATCCGCAGGCCGGCCAACGCGTCGGGAGACCCGCGCGCTCCGGCGGGCCCGTCGCCTGCGGAGAAGGCCGCCAGCGCGCTGGTGACCGCGGCCCGGAGCGGCGACGTGGACAAGGTCAAGAAGCAGCTCGAGGACGGCGCCAACGTGAACGCGCCGGACAGCGCCGGCGGACGCTCGGCGCTGCACTGGGCGGCCAAGGAGAACAAGGTGGACGTGATTCCGCTGCTCCTGGCGAAGGGTGCGGACGTGAACATCCGCGATCGCGCCGGCAAGACCCCGCTCTGCGTGGCGGGCGAGAGCGGACGCGTGGAAGCCATGCGGCTGCTTCTGGCCGCCAACGCCGACGTCAACGCCACCGACCGCATGGGCGGCACGGCGCTCATGTGGTCCGCGGCGCTGGGCACCCCGGACGCCGTGGCGCTGCTGATCGAAAAGGGCGCCAACGTCAATGTGAGCGACAAGAACGGCCTCACGCCCCTCCTGTGGGCGGCCAGCACCGGCGATCCGAAGACCGTGACCTTGCTCATCCAGAGCAAGGCCAACGTGGCGGTCGCGGACAACCTCAACGGCGACACGCCGCTGCTGCGCGCGGCTCGCAACGGCAAGCTGGAGACGGTGAAGGTGCTGCTGGAGGCCAAGGCGGACATCGAAGCCAAGAACCGCCTGGGCATGACGCCGTGGCTGCTTGCGTCGGCCAATGGCAAGGTCGACAAGCTCCGGCTGCTCAAGGACGCGGGCGCAGACATCCGAGTCAAGGACGCGCGCGGCTGGAACGCCGTCGACTACGCGCGCAACCGCTCCGACGGTTCGAGGGCCGAGGTTCTGGCGTACCTGGAAGGCGAACTGGGCATCAAGCCGGCCATCGCCGAGACACAGGGCGCCAAGTGAGTTCCGCCGCCACCTCCAGGGCTGTTCCGTCCGCCCCGGCGGGCAAGGCGGTGGCCGCGCTCGCGGCTCGCGCGCGCGAGGTGAAGCTGCTGGAGAGCACGGGGGCGGTGCTCGGCTGGGATCAGGAGACCATGATGCCCGAGGGTGGCGTGGAGCACCGCTCCGCGCAGCTGGCGCAGCTGGCGCGTCTGGCCCATCAGACCTTCACCGCACCGGAAGTGGGCGACCTGATCGCCGCCGCCAAGTCGGAGACCGCGTCGCTTCCGGAGACCCACCCGGACCGGGTGGACGTGCGCGAACTGGAGCGTGACTGGCAGAAGGCCACCAAGCTTCCAGAGAGCCTGGTGAGCGAGCTGGCCGAACTCTCGAGCAAGGCCATGCACGAGTGGGCGGCGGCCCGCAAGGCCAGCGACTTCAGCCGCTTCCAGCCGTGGCTGGAGAGGACCGTGACGCTCAATCGCCGCAAGGCGGAGTGTCTGGGGTGGCCGCAGGGTGGCGAGCCTTGGGACGCGCTCGCGGACAGCTACGAGCCGGGCCTGCAGGCAAGCGAGGTGCAGCGGGTGTTCGATCCGCTCCGTCAGCGCCTGCAAGGACTGCTGGATCGGCTCAAAGGCGCCCGCCGACAACCCTCCAACGCGTTCAACGAGCATGCGCTCGCCATCGCCGACCAGGAGCGCTTCGTCCGCTTCGTGGCCAAGCGCATCGGCTTCGACTTCTCTCGCGGCCGACTGGATCGCAGCACGCACCCGTTCTGCGGCGGCAGCCACTGCAACGACGTCCGCATGACCACCCGGTACCTGGAGACCTGCGTGCTGGACGCGCTGGGCAGCACCATGCACGAGGCCGGTCACGGCATGTACGAGCAGGGGCTGGACGCCGGCCGGATCGGCCTGCCCATGGGCGAGGCGGCGGGACTGTCCGTGCACGAGAGCCAGAGCCGTCTCTGGGAGAATCAGGTGGGTCGCAGCCGCCCGTTCTGGGCGTGGTGCCGGACCCAGCTACCGGCGTTCTTTGGCGACGCGTGCGACCGCTTCTCGCCCGAGGATCTGATGGACGCGGCCAACGTGGTCGAACCAGGCTTCATCCGAGTGGAGGCCGACGAGGGCACCTACAACATGCACGTCATGATCCGCTTTCAGCTGGAGCGGGCCATGGTGAAGGGCGACCTTGCTGTGAAGGATCTGCCGGGCGTCTGGAACGCCCTGTACAAGGACTATCTGGGCCTGACGGTGCCGGATGATCGACGGGGCTGCCTCCAGGACGTCCACTGGAGCATGGGCGCCCTGGGCTACTTCCCCACGTACACCCTGGGCACGCTGCTGGCGGCCCAGTTCTTCGAGAAGGCCCGTGCGGAACTGCCGGGGCTAGAGGAGGGGTTCGCCCAGGGCGAGTTCGCTCCGCTGCTGGCCTGGCTCCGCAGGAACGTGCACGCGGAGGGGCGTCGGCACCGCCTGGACGGCCTCTGCCGGAAGGTGACGGGACAGCCGCTTTCCGCGGATCCCCTCATGCGGCACCTCGAGGGCAAGCTGCTGCCCATCTACGGATTGGCCTGATTCGCGGCTTTTGGCCGATGAATCCATGCGCGGCTCCGCTAGACTGCGGGGCTCTCCATGGAACTCCGAAACGTCGCCATCATCGCCCACGTCGACCACGGCAAGACCACGCTTGTGGACGCCATGCTCCGTCAGGCTGGAACCTTCCGCGCCAATGAAGCCGTCGCCGAGTGCGTGATGGACTCCAACCCGCTCGAGCGCGAGCGCGGCATCACCATCCTGGCCAAGAACTGCGCGGTCACCTATCAGGTGCGCAAGGGGCCCAAGGCAGGCACCGCGGTCCGAGTGAACATCATCGACACGCCGGGCCACGCCGACTTCGGCGGCGAGGTGGAACGCGTCCTGCGCATGGCCGATGGCTGCGTGCTGCTGGTGGACTCGCTGGAGGGCCCCATGCCGCAGACGCGCTTCGTGCTCCAGAAGGCGCTGCAGATCGGACTGAAGCCCATCGTGGTGGTGAACAAGTGCGATCGACCGGACGCCCGCCCCGACGCCGTGGTGAACGAGGTCTTCGACCTGCTGGTGGACCTGGGGGCCGACGAGCTGGCCCTGGACTTCCCGGTGCTGTGGGCCAGCGGTCGCGACGGCTGGGCCAGCTTCGACCGCGACCAGCGCGATCGCGGAGTGGAGGACCTCTTCGAGGCCATCATCGACCGCGTGAACGCGCCCACCAACGACGCGTCCGGCCCGCTGCAGTTCCTGGTGACCAACCTGGACTACAGCGGCTACGTGGGCCGCATCGCCATCGGCCGCGTGATCCGCGGCGTGATGAAGCCCGGCATGTCCGTGGGCATGTGCCGCGACGACGGGCGCGTGGATCGTGGTCGCATCACCAAGCTGAGCCAGTTCTCCGGCCTGGGCCGGTCGGAGGCCGCCGAGGTGGTGGCGGGGGACCTCTGCTGCGTGGAGGGCCTCCCGGACATCGCCATCGGCGACACCATCGTGGATCCGGAGCGGCCGGAGGCGCTGCCGCGCGTGAGCGTGGACGAGCCCACGCTGCACATGGTGTTCCGCATCAACGACGG
>CAZKHO010000004.1:0-37580 GCA_964552505.1 uncultured Bifidobacterium sp.
TTCAGGTTCTTGTGGGGTAACACCCGTGGAGGTTCGATTCCTCTCATCCGCATGAGCGCGGGCCCGGCAGCGATGCCGGGCCCGCTCGCTTTTTCGGCGGTGCACGCCGCGTTCCCTAGACTGGGCGCGTGATCCATCTGGACGCCAACGCCACCACGCGGCCCCTTCCGGAAGTGGTGGACGCCGTCCGCCGCGCGCTGGAGCGCGACTGGGCCAACCCAAGCTCGGTGCACCGCCCCGGGCAGGCGGCGCGCCACGCCGTGGAGCTGGCGCGCGCCGAGGTGGCGGCGCTGCTGGGATGCGCCGAGCGCGAGGTGATCTTCACCAGCGGCGGCACCGAGGCGGCCGACCTGGCCATTCGCGGCGTGATGGCGGCCACCGACCGGAGGCTGATCGTCACCAGCCCGCTGGAGCATTCCGCGGTGCGGGAACTGGCCTCCGAAATGGCCAGGCGCGGACAGGCTGAGGTGATTTGGCTGGCCCACGACGCGCAGGGTCGCGTGGCGCCCGACGCCCTGCGCGAGGTGCTGCGCGCCCGCGGCGGCGAAGTGGCGGTGGTCAGCGTGATGACGGCCAACAACGAGACCGGCGTCCTGCAGCCCGTGCCGGAGCTGGCGGCCATCTGCCGCCAGGCCGGGGTGCCCATGCACACCGACGCGGTCCAGGCCGTGGGCAAGTTGCCCGTGCGCCTGTCGGACCTGGGCGTGGATCTGCTGAGCTGCTCCGCGCACAAGCTGCACGGCCCCAAGGGCGTGGGCGCGCTGGCCGTGCGACGCGGCACGCCCCTCTCGTCCGCGCTGTGCGGCGGTCCGCAGGAGCGCGAGCGGCGAGCGGGCACCGAGAACGTGCCGGGGATCGCGGGATTCGGCGTGGCCGCCACGGCCGCACGCGCGTGGCTGGCGGGCGACGGCGCGGTGCGCGGGGCGCAGCTTCGCGACCTCTTCGAGCGGCTGGTGCTGGAGCGGGAACCGTCGGCGCACGTGCATGCCGCCCAGACCTCCCGCCTGTGGAACACCGCCAACATCGCCTTCCCACGACTGGAGGCCGAGGGGCTGCTGCTGGCCCTGTCCGAGCGCGGCGTGGCAGCCAGCGCGGGCGCCGCCTGCAGCAGCGGATCCCTGGAACCCAGCCCGGTGCTGCTGGCCATGGGCGTGCCACCGGAGCTGGCCCACGGCAGCGTGCGGTTCAGCCTGGACCGTCTCGTGGCGGAGGCGGACGTGCGCCGCGCCGCGGACATCACGTGCGAATGCGTGGCCGGCGCCCGTGGCGCCACAGGTCACGCCGTGCGATCCTGACGCCGACCATGCGATACGAGATCGGCGCCGAGCTCTACGACGCGGTCTGCCAGGTGCAGGGTCGTGACGTGGCCGCCGAGGCCCGACGGGTCCGCGCCGCCTGGGAGACCGCCGTGCGGATCCGCCGCCCACGCGTGCTGGACGTGGCTTGCGGCACGGGTCTTCATCTGGCCGAGTTCAGGGCCCACGCCGACGTGGTGGGCGTGGACCACAGCGGTCCGATGCTGGTGGTGGCCGCCCGCCGGCTTCCCGGCGTGGCCTTGCACGAGCAGCCGATGGAGGCGCTGGAGGTTCCCGGCGACTTCGACGTGGTCACCTGCCTCCTCTCCAGCGTGGGCTACCCGCTGGGGCACGTGGGCCTGCACCGCGCACTGCGCCGGATGCACGCGCACCTGCGCCCCAGCGGTGCGCTGGTGATCGAGCCGGGCCCCAGTCGTCAGTCCGCGGAGCGCCTGGAGACGCCGCCGCTGCTCTTCGAGATGCGCGGCATGCTGGTGGAACGCCGGACGCGCCGGACCCTGCTTCGGGAGCGGCTGGTGCTGCACCACGAATTCCGGATCAGCCACGGCGGCCACCGCTCCACGCTGCACGACCTGCACGAGATCTGGCTCCGCGATCTCCACGCCCATCGCGCCGCCATGGAGCGCGCGGGATTTGCGGTGCGCCTGCTGCAGCCGATCGACGGCACGCCACCCCTGCTGGTGGGACGCCCGCTGCCCGGCGACGTGCCCGACGACGAACCGCCCGAGGCGTGATTCAGGCGCCGCCGCCCAGGGACGACAGCTCGGAGGGCCCGGGCGGCTCGTAGGGGCGGAAACGCTCCAGCGTGCCGCGCTCCTCGCTGAACAGCAGCGCGCGTTCCGGACCCAGTCGGCTGGCCGCCGGCGAGTCCACCAGCGAGCTGGAGTCGTTGGCGCTCATCTGCATGAGGGCGCGCAGGTCGAACTCCCGCATGGAACCGCGATCCACGCATCGCTGCAGGCTGGCGGCGGTGTCGGCCCACGCCACCACGTGCACTCCCACCGCCGGTCCGTCGCGCAGGATGGCCGCGAAGACGCGGTCCGGCTTGGGCGGGCCGTCGGAGGCGGAGAAGGAGAAGTCGTCCTCGTCGCGCCGAAGCGATCGGAAGCGCTGCAGCCCGTGCACCAGCAGCACCACCGCAGGCTCGTCCGTGCGACCGGATTCCAGACGCTGCGCCACGCGCTCGCCCAGCGCCCGGATGGCGTCGTCCGCCTCCCGGTAGCCCGGCACCGTGGCCGAGAGGCCCAGCGCGTCGCACGCGGCGGCCAGCTGTCCGGCTTCGGGCGCGTCCGACGGGGTGCCGTCCAGCACCACCGCCTCGGCGCCGCGTCCCGCGGCCGCACGCACGCTGGCCAGCACCGCCAGCGAGATGCCCAGCGCCATGCGATCCGACTGACCGATGACCAGCAGGTTGGCGCCGGACTGGCGGCGAAGCGTGGCCACGGTGGCCTCGCGGATGGCCACCGGCTCGCCCAGATGCAGCGGCAGCGCGGCCTGTGGGACACCCGAACGGATCCGCTCGCGAAGCGTTCGACACCCCGCCAGCTGCACGCGGCTGGTGCCGTCGAACACCACCATGGGCGGACGGCGCGACGCCGTCTCGCGGCCGCGCTCGGCCAGCGCCCGGATCCGCTGCTCGCGCTCGTGGTCGCCCAGCCAGACCACCTGGAACGGGCTGTTGCCCTCCACCAGGCCGCCCGCGTCGTTGTAGATGGCCTCGCCCGGGCGCGAGAGCAGCCGCGCCGCGGTGTTGTCGTCGGAGAGGATCAGCGCGGCGTCGGCCTCGTTGCACTGCAGGGCGATGCGCACGCCCATCTGGCCCATGGTGGCGCGCGGCAGCGCGTAGGAACCGCCCAGCGTCTGTGATCCCAGGATGACGTGCATGCCGAAGGCGCGGCCCTGCCGCACCAGGCGGTCCAGCAGCAGCGCGGACTCCTGCGCCACCTTGTCCTCCTCCACGAACAGCTCCTGGAACTCGTCCACGATGAGCAGCGCCCGGGGCATGGGCTCGGGCCGGCCCTGCCGTCGCCACGCCGGAAGGTCCTGCACGCCGGCCTCGCGGAACAGGTCGCCGCGCCGCTTGAGCTCGGCGTCAAGCCCCTGCAGCACGCTCAACCCGAACTCGCGGTCGCTTTCCACCGCCACGGCACGGGCATGCGGCAGTCCGTGCGCGGCGTAGGCCTTGAATTCCACGCCCTTCTTGAAGTCGATGAGCCAGAGCTCCAGTTCGTCGGGGCTGAACCAGCTGGCCAGGTTCACGATCATGGCGTTCAGCAGCGTGCTCTTGCCGGAGCCCGTCTTGCCGGCCAGCAGGACATGCTGGCGCGTGCCTTCGCCCAGCACCAGCTGCTGCAGCTGCGTGGCACCGGTTCGCCCGATGGGAACCCGAAGGCTGGCGGCGGTGCTTCCGCTCCAGATCGCGCCGGCTTCCGGCACGATCGCCTCGAACGGCACCTGGACCACGGACGCTCCGCGCGCCGCCTGTCCCACGGCACGCAGGATCTCCTGCAGCCGTCCGGGCGCCGGCGGCATGCCGGCCAAGACCGGCACCTCGGCCAGCGCCGCCTCGTCCACGCGGAACCCGCCCGCGGTCCAGCGGAGTCTTCGACAGGTCCGGATCACGTCCTCCTCCACCAGTCCCGGGGGCCATGCGCGGGCCACGTCGCGCAGCAGGAGCAGGTGCACGCCGCAGCGCTGGCCGGACTGCAGGATGCTCTGCAGCCGCCGCACCGCGGACTCGTTCAGCCCTGCCGGGAAGTCGGCCATGACGATCACGCGAAGCGGCTCGGCCAGCTGCCCCGCCTGCTCGTTGTACTCCGCGACGGTGGCGTACTCGTCGCGGAGATACTTCTGGATCACCGTCTCCATGTGCTCCGTGATGTCCGTGAGCCGCTGCTCGATCTGGCGCGGCTCGGTCCAGATGCGCTCGCCCACCAGCTGCTCCATCTCGTCCGCCAGATGCATGAAGCCGGCGAAGCTCTGGCCCAGACCCACCGGGTCGATCAGCGTGAGCCGCACCTTGCCTGCCGGACTGAGGGCCAGGAGCCGAAGCGCCATGTCCTGGATGGCGGCCAGGCCTTCCGCACGCCGATCCGCGGGCACCTCCACCACCGTGGACGCCGCCCTGGGCAGCGGACGGAGCAGCGGGATCTCCCATCGAGGCTCCACTGGCCAGGCCAGCGCCGGATCGGCGGGCCGACCGTGCGGGACGGACGCAAGATCCAGCACCACACCGCCCACACGCAGACCCTCCGGGAAGCTGGACGGGCCTGCCGCGGGAGGCGCGATCTCACGTCCCGCCTCGCCTGCACGCTGACGCGCGGCGGCCCAGTCGGCGAAGGCGTCCCGCGCGCGGCACCATGCCGAGGCGCGATCCTCCCGCGCTCGGGCGGCGGCGTCGGCCAGCTCGCGGACAGCCGCGGCGTGCCGGCGCCGCTCCGCCGTCACCGACGCCTCATGATCGGCCTTGAGGCGCGCCGACGCTGCGGCGAAGGTGGCTTCCGCTTCGGCCACCCGGGCCGCGCACTCGCGCTCCAGCTCAGCCACCCGACCGCTGGTGCGCTGGTTCACCTCGCCGATCCGTTCGGACTGGATGGACGCCACGCTCTGGATGACCGGGTCGTACTTGGCGTGCGCGGCCTCGCGCTCCACCCGAAGCCGCTCGCGCGCCGCCTGCTCGTCCCTGCGGCGCTGCGCCAGCGCGGTTGCCAGCGCCTGTTCGGCCCCGGCGCGACCCGTGGACGCGGCCTGAAGCAAGGGCGCCCACGCCTTGCGGACCTGACCCTTGGCCACGAACCAGAGCGCCGTGGCGACCAGCGCCGTGAGCACGACGCCGGCACCGGCACCCACACCCAGCATGGCGCCCCGCGCGCCCATGCCGAAGGCGGTCGCCGCGCCTCCGGTGGCAAGGAAGATGGCGGGCACCAGCAGGATGGGACCCTTGAAGAGCCCCGGGATGCGGAGGCGGCGCAGCCGCAGCGTGGCGTCGCTGGCCAGCGCCACCTGCGTGGCCAGCGCCATGGCGGGCGCCATGCCCTGCAGGTCCGGCGCCACCGCACCCTCCGGGACGCGCTGGCGGAATCGACGCGTCTGGAACGCCGCTTCCTCCAGGATGGCCTCCAGCGTGGCAAGCTGCTCGGTGACCCGCTGCTCCAGCTGCTCGAACGCCACCTTGGGACCGTTCTGGATGGCCTCGAAGGAGCTTTCGGCCAGCCACAGCGCCTGCTGCAACCGCTCCCGGGCCTCGCGCACCGTGTTGGATGCGCGCCGCGTGATGTCGCTGGCCTCCCCCTCCCGGGCGTGCGCCTCCAGTTCCGCGCCCAGGGCGTGGTCCTGCCGTGCGGACTGGATGGCCTCGTCCCGGGCCCGCTTCAGCGCCTGCAGGGTCTCACGACCGATTCGGACCAGACGCTGCGTCTCGGACTCGTGGCGCGTGCGCTCGGCCCGGTCGGCGGACAGCGCCGCCGCGTGATCCGCCGCCACGCCCGCATGCAACGTGCCCGCCGCGGCCGTGATGGCTTGCCAACGCTCGGCAACCTCGCTGATCGGATCCGTGGCCATCAGGCGGCGATTCTAGGGGCCGCCAGCCAGCCCCGGACGCGCGCCGCCACCGCAGTTCATCTTGGGTCGCCGCACTCGTTCCGAAGGCGGGAGAGCGTCTCCGCCATCTTTTCCAAGGTGGGGAGCGCGGCACGCACGGCCTGCTCCAACTGCTCGATGTAGCGACGCTCGAAGGCCTTCGCCGTGGCGTCGTTCCACGCCTCGGACGCTTCGGCCCACTTCACCTTGAGTTCCTTGAGGGCCCCCTGCGCCCTGGTCCGCGCGCCGTCCATGCTCATGCGGCACCTCCTGGAGCGGATCCTTCACCCGCGCGCCGCATGCCTGGCAGCGGCCGAACTGGGACATCCGAGGGTTCCAGCATGGAACGCAGGTCGGGCACCGCGTCGCGGTGGTACCGCTCCAGCGCCAGGCTCATCCGCTCCAGCGCCGCGATGGCCATGGGCAGGTCGCGCTCCACCATGGCGGCCAGCATGGAGGTGCCTCCCTTGTAGAGCGCCTGCTGGCGTGGCATCTCCGCGGCCCACGCGCGAGACCGCTGCGAGCGGCGCTCGGCGTCGTCCAGCGCGGCCTTGGCACGGTCCAGCGCCTTCTTCTCGTCCACCACGCTGGGCTTGGAGTCGGCGGAGCTGGTGACGGTCTGCTTGCGGAAGAGCGCGCTGCGGGCGTCGTTCAGCTCCTCGCCCAGGCGCTGGATGCGCATGCGCCAGTGCGGGACGCGGTCGCGCTCCACCCATGCCACCGCGCGGTCGACGGTGCCGTCGGCCTCGGAGATGGCCATGGTGAGCTCTTCGTGACAGCGGATCAGCGCCACCCGGAGCCGCTGCAGCGCGTCGATCGAACGGACGTTGGCCTGCGTGGGCTCCATGCCTCAGCGCTGGTTCAGGTAGTCCTCGATGCGCTCCGCCTTGCGCATCAGGAAGGGCACGTACACCTCGCTGGCCTTCAGGAAGCGCTGCAGCGCGCGCATGGTCTGCTCGAACTCCTCGGAGAACTTGGCCTGCTCCTGGTCGCGCCAGGTCTGCTGCAGGCTGCCCAGCGAACTGGCCAGCCGCGCCATCTGCGCGTGCACGTCCGTGTTGAACTTCTTCAGGTCCGCGGCGAAGCGGCGCAGTTCATTGGGGTCGACGACGGCCTTGCTCATGCAGCACCTCCGCAGGCGAGTGTACGCTCGACGCATGCGCGATCGATGGCTGATCGGCGAAAACGGGCCCGCGCCGGGTTCGAGCGAACGCCTGGTGGTGCGGGATCCGGCCAGCGACGAGCCGGTGGCCACCCTGCCGGTGGCGGGCGCCGTGGAGGCGCTGGCCTGCGTGGACGCGGCCGCCGCGGCGTTGACGGCGTGGAGGCGCGTCACCCCTGCCGAGCGAGCCGCCCTGCTTCGTGCCGCCGCCGACCGGATGACCGTGGACATCCCTTCGCTCCGCGCCCTGGTCACCCGCGAGTGCGGCAAGCCGCTGGCGGAGGCCGAAGGCGAGGTCCGGTACGCGGCCGACTACCTCCGCAGCGCCGCGGAACAGGCCGAGCGCCTTCAGGACGAGACCTTCGATCCGCACCGCGCCGGCGTCCGGGCGCTGGCCGTGCGCGAGCCCATCGGGGTCTGCGCCGCCATCACGCCCTGGAACTTCCCGCTGGCCATGCTGGCACGCAAGGCCGCCCCGGCGCTGGCGGCCGGTTGCACCATGGTGGCCAAGCCCGCCGAGGAGACGCCTCTCTCCGCGCTGGCCTTCGGCGAGGTGCTGCAGGCGTGCGGGCTTCCGGGCGGCGTCTTCAACGTGATCGCGGGACAGCCCGAGGCCATCGCCGGCACCTGGCTGGCCGACCCGCGGGTGCGCAAGCTCACCTTCACCGGCAGCACCGAAGTGGGACGCCTGCTGGCGCGCGCCGCCGCCCACCAGCTGATCCGTTGCTCCATGGAGCTGGGCGGCCACGCGGCGTTCGTGGTGCTGGAGGGAGCCGACTTGGACGCCGCCGTGCAGGGCGCCATGGCGGCCAAGTTCCGCAACGCCGGACAGACCTGCATCTGCCCCAACCGGTTCCTGGTGCATCACTCGCTGGCCGCCGCCTTCGCGGCACGGCTGGCGCTGACGGCGGCGGACCTGCCGGTGGGACCGGGCGCGGATCCGGCCACGCGCGTGGGACCGCTGGTGAACGACGCCGGCGTGGCCAAGGTGCGGCGGCACGTGGCCGACGCGCTGGCGCAGGGCGCGGAACTGGTGTCCGGCGGCCAGACGCTGCGGCTGCCCAATCGCCCCGACCGCTTCTTCGAACCCACCGTGCTGGCCCGCTGCCATCCGGAGATGCTGTGCTTCCGCGAGGAGACCTTTGGGCCGGTGGCGCCGGTGATGAGCGTGCGAACCGCGGACGTGGCCGTGGCCATCGCCAACGCCAGCCCGTGGGGTCTGGCCGGCTACGTGTTCGGCCCCACCGAGGCTGCGGAGCGCGTGGCGCGCCAGCTGGCCTGCGGCGTGGTGGGCGTCAACGATCCTGCGCCCAGCAACGCCTACGCCCCCTTCGGCGGCGTGAAATGGAGCGGCTATGGGCGCGAAGGCGGCCGCTGGGGCCTGGACGAGTACCTGACGGTGAAGTACCTGGCGATCCGCGCCTGAGGCGGCGCCAACGCTCCGGAACGCAGAAGCCCCGGACGCTCCGTCGAGCGCCCGGGGCCCTTTCGTCCGTTCGGCCGGCGCTGCCGACCGCGCTCAGTCGTCGTCGCCGTCGTCCGCGTCCTTGGCCGAAGCCACCGGACCATTGGGGTTGGCCAGACGCTTGGCCAGCACCGCGGCGCGGATCTCCTCCAGCAGCTCCGGCGCCTGGCGCAGGAACGACTTGGTGGCCTCACGGCCCTGGCCCAGACGCGTCTCCTTGTAGCTGAACCACGCACCGGCCTTGTCCACCACCGCGTCGGCCACGGCCATGTCCAGCACGTCGCCCGTGATGGAGATGCCCTCGTCGAACATGATGTCGAACTCCGCCTCGCGGAACGGCGGCGCGATCTTGTTCTTCACCACCTTGGCGCGCACCCGATTGCCCACCGTGCGCTCGCCTTCCTTGATCTGGCTGATGCGGCGGATGTCCACGCGCACCGACGCATAGAACTTCAGCGCACGGCCGCCGGTGGTGGTCTCCGGGCTGCCGAACATCACGCCGATCTTCTCGCGCAGCTGATTGATGAAGATCACGATGCAGTCGCTCTTGGCGATGGCGCCGGTGAGCTTGCGGAGCGCCTGGCTCATGAGGCGCGCCTGCAGGCCCACGTGGCTGTCGCCCATCTCGCCCTCGATCTCCGCGCGGGGAATCAGCGCCGCCACCGAGTCCACCACGATCACGTTGACCGCGTTGGAGCGCACCAGCATCTCGCAGATCTCCAGCGCCTGCTCGCCGGTGTCGGGCTGGCTCACCAGCAGTTCGTCCAGGTTCACGCCCAGACGCTTGGCCCACGAGGGGTCGAGCGCGTGCTCGGCGTCGATGAAGGCGGCGATGCCGCCCTTCTTCTGGGCGTTGGCGATGACGGTGAGCGCCAGGGTGGTCTTGCCGCTGGACTCGGGACCGAACACCTCGATCACGCGGCCCTTGGGCAGGCCGCGTCCGCCCAGCGCCAGGTCCAGGCTGAGCGCGCCCGTGGACACGCCCTGGATCACCGGCACGGCGTCGCTGTCGAGCCGCATGATGCTGCCCTTGCCGTAGGCCTTCTCGATCTGGCCCATGGCCTGCTCGATGGCCTTCAGGCGTGCCTTCTGGTCGGCCGAACTCTCGCGGGACGCGGGCGCCTTGGCCTCGACGGTGGACTTGCTCATGGATGCCTTCTCCGATGCCGCGCCGCTGGTGACGGCGGCGATGGCCGCGGCCACGGCAGGACGAGTTGTAGCGGACGGAGCGGCCGGCGTGCCGCCCGGGCCGGCGGGAACCCGCGGTGCCGTGCCGGCCGAGGCTGCGGGCTTGGGAGCGCCCTTCTCGTTGGCGTTGCGGGCGGCGTCCTTGGATGCGATGGGAGCGACCATGTCTGACCTTCCTTGGCTGGCCCTTACGGGCCTGTTGGGGCCCGCACCTGCGGGCCGTTGCGTTCGAATGCGTTCCAGTCTTCCGTTCGGGTTCTGTTCGTACCCGATCCACTTCGGCTCGTCAACCGGATGTTCGGTACTTTTTCGGGTACCCATCCGCGCTGCAGCCTAGTGACGAGGAACATCTTCGACCCCGGAACGGGCCGTTTTTCGGACACATTCGCGCGCGTCGCAAATGCCTTCTAAGTCAGTAGTTGGGCGTGGGAGGCCGGTAGTCGGAGAGCCGGACCGATCGGAACCACTCGATGGTTCGGCGCAGCCCTTCGTCCAGGGCCACCCGCGGCTGCCAGGAAAGTTTCGCCTTGGCCAGCGAGATGTCCGGGCGACGCCTCGACGGATCGTCCGCAGGCAGCGGCCGGCCCACGCTCACCTTGGAGCGGCTCCCGGAGAGGGCCACCACCTTCTTCGCCAGCTCCAGCACGGTGAACTCGTCGGGGTTGCCCAGGTTCACCGGGCCCGTGAGCGCGTCCGGCGCCTCCATCATGGCCACCAGACCGTCGATCATGTCGTCCACGAAGCAGAAGCTGCGCGTCTGCGAGCCGTCGCCGTAGAGCGTGATGTCCTCGCCCGCCAGCGCCTGACGGATGAAGTTGCTCACCACGCGGCCGTCGAAGGGATGCACGCGCGGACCGTAGGTGTTGAAGATGCGCACCACCTTGATGGCCACGCCATGCTGGCGGTGGTAGTCGAACATCAGCGTCTCGGCGGCGCGCTTGCCCTCGTCGTAGCAGGCGCGCGGACCGATGGGGTTCACGTTGCCGCGGTAGCTCTCGGGCTGCGGGTGCACGTCGGGATCGCCGTAGACCTCGCTGGTGCTGGTGTGCAGGATGCGCGCGCGCACCCGCTTGGCCAGACCCAGGCTGTTGATCGCGCCCATGACGCTGGTCTTCATGGTCTTGATCGGGTTGTACTGATAGTGGCCGGGCGCGGCCGGGCAGGCCAGGTTGTAGATCTCGTCCACCTCGAAGCGGAACGGATCCACCACGTCGTGACGCACCAGCTCGAAGTTGTGGCAGTCCAGCAGGTGCTCCACGTTGCCCTTCTGGCTGGTGAAGAAGTTGTCCAGGCAGATCACGTCGTGGCCCTGCTTGACCAGGCGCTCGCAGAGGTGGGAACCGAGGAAGCCGGCGCCGCCGGTCACGAGGATCCGCTTCAGCATGTCTCCAAGGTAGCCGAACGGGCCCCTCGACGCGGCGGCGCGCGGCGGCGAACATGCGCCCATGCGACTCGCCCTTGGCACCATGACCGGCACCAGCCTCGACGGGCTCGATCTTGCGCTGGTCCGCGCCGAGGGCGAAGGACTGCGGATGCGCGTGCGCGTGGAGGATCACCGCTCGCTCGGACTGGGCGAACTTCAGCCGCGCCTTCGACGCGCCTGCGACGGCGACGCGATGAGCGCCGGCGAGCTGGCGCAACTGGCGCTCGACTTCGGTCGGCTGCACGCGGAGGCGCTGCGGTCGATGGCCGCAGGGCGTGCGGTGGACCTGGTGGCGGTGCACGGCCAGACGGTGTTCCACGCGCCACCGGCGTCCTGGCAGCTGATCAATCCGTGGCCGGTGGCACAGGCGATGGGCTGCCCGGTGGTCAGCGACCTTCGCGGTGCGGATCTGGCGCTGGGCGGTCAGGGCGCGCCCATCACGCCCTTGGCCGACTGGGTGCTGCTGCGCCACGCGGCCCCCACCGCCGTGGTGAACCTGGGCGGCTTCTGCAACATCACCTGGCTCCCCGCCGAGGCGAGCGGACCGGACGGCATCGCCGGCGCCGACATCTGCCCCTGCAACCACCTGCTGGACGCCGCCGCCCGCGCGGCGCTGGACCGACCGTTCGACGCGGATGGCGCCGGCGCCCTCTCCGGCAGCGCCCACGGGCCCGCCCTGCAGGATCTGGGCCGAATGCTGGCCCAGGCGCGCGCAGGTGGTCGCTCGCTGGGCACCGGCGACGAAGGGGTGGCCTGGGTGCGTGAGCAATCCGCGCACCTTGCACCGCCAGACCTTCTGGCCACGGTCTGCGCCGCCGTGGGGGCGTGCATCGGCGCGGCGGCCGCCGAACGAGGCACCCGCCGCGTGGTGCTGGCTGGCGGCGGGGCGCGGAACCGGGCGCTTCGGCGGGCGGTCGAGGCGGCTGCGGGCGGCCTTCCCACGGTGGTCTCCGACGATGTGGGACTGCCGCTGGAGGCGCGCGAATCGGCGGAGATGGCCGTGCTGGGCCTGCTGGCGTGGGACGGAGTCCCCATCACGCTCGCCGGCGTCACCGGACGGACGGCTCCGCGGATGCGGGACGGCCTCTGGTGCCTGCCCAGACCTGAACGGAATCTTCACGCACCCTCCGGTGGGGCCTGAGCCACCGGACACGCCCGGCCCCCTAGCCTTCCCGCTCATGACCCGCCCCTCCGTGCTGGTTGTCGAAGACGAGCGAGAGATCGCCGAACTCATCCAGTTCCACCTGCAGCGCGCAGGCTTCGACGTGACGGTGGCCAACCGCGGCAAGGTCGCGCTGGAGTCCATCCGCAAGGCCGCGCCCGACGTGGTGGTGCTGGATCTCATGCTGCCGGATCTGGACGGCCTGGAGATCTGCCGCCGCATCCGCGCCAGCGACGAGCACCGCCGCATCGCGGTGGTCATGGTGACCGCCAAGGGCGACGAGACGGACATCGTGGCGGGCATCGAGATCGGCGCGGACGACTACGTGAGCAAGCCCTTCAGCCCGCGCGTGCTGGTGGCTCGGGTGAAGGCCGTGCTTCGTCGCTCCGCCGAGATCAAGCCGGGCAGCGGACGCCGCATCGAGCTGGCGGGCGGGCGGCTCTCCATCGATCCGGAGCGCCACGTCACGCTGGCGGACGGCAAGACCCTGGAACTCACGCTGACCGAGTTCGGCATGCTGCACTTCCTGGCGCAACGACCAGGCTTTGTGCGGACGCGCGACCAGATCATCTCCGCGGTGCACGGGCGCAACGTGGTGCTCTCCAGCCGCACGGTGGACGTGCACATGACCGCCCTGCGGCGCAAGCTGGGCGATCTGGGCCAGCTCATCGAGACGGTGCGCGGCGTCGGATATCGTTTCGCCGAGGGCGAGACCGCCCCGGTGGAATGAGCAGGACGAAGGACCCGAACATCCTCTGGCCCGCGGCGGCCGTGCTGGCCGTGGTCATCGCGTGGGTGGCCGGCTCCGCGGCGATCGCGGCAGGCACCGGCGCCGCGGCCTGCGCACTGCTGCTGGTCATGGCCATGCATCGCGCCGACGAGCTCGCGCGCCTCACCCGCGCGCTCCGTCGCGCCGCCCTGGGCGACCGATCCGCCACGCTCCCGCTCCAGCCTTCCTCCGCCACCGCGCCGCTGGCGGCGGCCTCGGGCGAACTGGTGGCGGCGCTGGGCTCCACTCGCGATGCTCTGGCCGGCGAGCGACTGCGCCGCAGGATCCTGGAGGAGGCGCTGCGCGAGGGACTGGTGATCCTGGACGGCCAGCAGCGCGTGATGGCCGCCAACGAGATCGCCGCGCGCATGCTGGGCTTCGACATCGCCGCCGCACGCGGCCGGCTGCTGCAGGAGTGCACGCGCTGCCCGGACCTCAACGCCGCGCTCGACCGCGCCTTCGGCACCGGCGGCCGCCACGCGTCCGACCTGGAGCCTCCGGGCGCGCCGGGCACGGTCTGCGAAGCCGTGATCGCCTGCGTGGGCGACGAGGGCGAACGGCTGGCGGGCGCCCTGCTGCTGCTGCGCGACGTGACGGCCGAGCGTTCCCTGGAGCGCATGCGCGCGGACTTCGCCGCCAACGTCAGCCACGAGCTCCGCACCCCCATCACCAGCATCCGCGGCTACGTGGAGACGCTGCTGCAGGTGGGGATGGAGGATCCGGTCACCTCACAGCGCTTCCTGGAGATCGTGCACCGGAACGCCTCCCGGCTGGGCGCGCTGGTGGAGGACCTGCTCACGCTGAGCTTCGTGGAGAGTCCGGCGTCCCGGGAGCGCATCGAGATGGCACCCGTGCCCGTCTCGCGACTGTTCGAATGGGTGGAGGCCGACCTGGGGCCCGCGGCGGAGGCCCGAGGCATCCGCCTGCAGCGCACGGGCGACGCGTCGCTGCAGGTGCACGCCAACACGCTGCTGGCGGAGCAGGCGCTGGGGAATCTGGTGAGCAACGCGATCCGCTACACCCACGATCACACCGCGGTGGAGATCGGCGCAAGCGTCCATGGCGCGTGGATCGCCCTCACGGTGCGGGATCACGGCCCGGGCATCCCCGAACGCCACCTTCCCCGGCTCTTCGAGCGCTTCTATCGCGTGGAGTCCTCGCGCGCCCGCGAGGTGGGCGGCACGGGCCTGGGCCTGGCCATCGTGAAGCACATCGCCATGGTGCACGGGGGCACCATCGAGGTGGAGAGCGTGCAGGGGCGCGGGAGCGCGTTCACCCTGCGGCTTCCCGCCGCTTCCGAACAGGCACTCCAGCAGCCGGCGCCATCAATCTGAACCTTTTCTTAACGTGGCTGGGGGCCGCCCGCTGACCCGCCGAACATCGGCCGCGGGCAGACTTCCGGGAACTTCAAGGAGGCCCCATGCGATCCCAGACCATCCTGCGCCTCGCGTCCACCCTGCTTCTCTCGCTCGCGGCCCTGGCCGCCAGTCCCATCGCCGGCGACGATCTGGCCGGCCTCAAGGGCGACATCCGGATCGACGGCAGCAGCACCGTCTACCCCATCACGGAGGCCGTCACGGAGGACTTCAGCAAGCTGGCCAAGGGCGTCCATGCCACGGTGGGCGTGAGCGGCACCGGCGGCGGCTTCAAGCGCTTCTGCAAGGGCGAGACCGACATCAGCGACGCCAGCCGTCCCATCACCAAGGCCGAGGCCGACACCTGCCGGTCCAGCGGGATCGAGTTCGTGGAGCTGCCCGTGGCCTACGACGGCCTCACCATCGTGGTGAGCAAGCAGAACACGTGGGCCACCCGCCTCACCCTCGACCAGATCAAGCGCGTCTACAGCGCCAGCGGCACGGCGAAGACCTGGAAGGACCTGGATCCATCGTGGCCGGACCGCGCCATCAAGGTCTACAGCCCGGGCACCGACAGCGGCACCTTCGACTACTTCAAGGAAGTCACCGTGGGCAAGGACGGCAAGGTGCGTTCCGACATGAGCGTGAGCGAGGACGACAACGTGCTGGTGAACGGCGTGGAGGGCGACCGCGACGCGATCGGCTTCTTCGGCTTCAACTACTACACGGAGAACAAGGGCAAGCTTCGCGCCGTGCCGGTGGACGGCGGCAAGGGCGCCGTGACGCCGTCCGACGCCACCATTCTGGACGGCTCGTACAGCCCCTTCAGCCGTCCGCTGTTCATCTACGTGAACCGCAAGTCCGCCGACCGCGCGGAGGTCCAGGCGTTCGTGGACTTCTACCTTCGACAGGCCGCCGAACTGGCGAAGTCCGTGGGCTACACGCCGCTGCCCGCGCCATTGCAGGCCACCGCCGCCGCCAACTGGAAGTCGCGCCGCACCGGCACGCAGTTCCTGGACGCCGCCGGCAACAAGGTCGCGGGCGCGCTGCCGTCGGTGTACAAGTGACGTCCGACGGTCGCTGAGCAAGGTGCGGCGCGTGGCCGCGGCCTTCGATCCGGTTCGCGAGGGCCCATGAACACCGCCGCCACCCCTGCCCAGCTTGCCACCGCCGCCGCACGGCGTGGTCGACTGCGCGGCACGGTGGCCCGGGACGCGCAGGAGCGGCTGATCCGCATCCTGCTCGGCCTCTCGGCGGCGTTCAGCATCGCCACCACCTTCGCCATCCTGGCCACGCTGGCCTGGGAGACGGCGGCGTTCTTCCGTCTGCCGGAGGTCTCGCTCTCGGACTTCTTCCTGGGCACCACCTGGAGCCCGCTCCTGGGCGCCGAGAAGCACTTCGGCATCTGGCCGCTGGTCTGCGGCACCTTCCTGGTGGCCGCCGTGGGAGCGGCCTTCGCGCTGCCCGTGGGCCTGGTCACCGCGGTGTTCCTGAGCGAATACGCCTCGCCCAGGCTGCGCGCCACCCTGAAGCCGGTGCTGGAGGTGCTGGCCGGCGTGCCCACGGTGGTCTACGGCTTCTTCGCGCTCACGGTGCTCACGCCGGCGCTGCAGTGGACCTGCCGGACGCTCTTCGGGGACCCGGTGTTCCCGGGATACAACGCCACCGGCGCGGGTCTGGCGGTGGGCGTGATGGTGCTGCCCATCGTCTGCTCCCTCAGCGAGGACGCGCTCCGCGCCGTGCCCCGGTCGCTGCGCGAAGGCGCCTACGCGCTGGGCGCCACGCGCTTCGACGTGAGCGTGCGGGTGGTGGTGCCCGCGGCGCTCAGCGGCATCATGGCCAGCTTCTTCCTGGCCATCACCCGCGCCATCGGCGAGACCATGATCGTGGCGCTGGCCGCCGGCGGACTGGCGCGCATGACGCTCAATCCGGCCAGCGAGATCCAGACCATGACCGCGTACATGGTGCAGATCTTCCTGGGCGACGCACCCGCCTTCGGCGTGGAGAACCTCTCCAGCTACGCGGTGGCGGGCGTGCTCTTCGCGTTCACCTTCGGACTCACGCTGGCCGGCAACTGGCTGCTCCGCATGTTCCGGGAGGAATACGAATGACCGCCGGACGCCCCCGGAGCCAGGCTGCGCGCGTCTGGCGCGACCGCGCCTTCCTGGCCACCTGCCTGGCGCTGACCAGCCTCTCGGTGCTGGCGCTGTGCATCCTGCTCGTGAGCATCTTCACGCAGGGCTGGGCGGGGCTGCTGGACGCGGAGGCGGTGCAGGCCGTCTTCCGCGAGGGAAAGCTGTCGCAGATCCCGCATCTGGTCCGATGGTCGTTCTTCACCGAGTTCGCCAGCCGCCGCGCCACGCAGGCGGGCATCCGCGCCCCGCTGCTTGGAAGCGTGTGGGTGTGCGTCACCTGCATGGCCTGCAGCCTTCCGCTGGGCGTGCTCACCGCGCTCTACCTGGAGGAGTTCGCGGCGCGCGGGCGCTTCCACCGCTTCGTGGAGGTGAACGTGCGGAACCTGGCCGGCGTTCCAAGCATCGTCTACGGCGTGATCGGCCTCACGGCGTTCAGCCGCATGTTCGGCCTGGTGGGCAAGGGTGACGGAAGCCCCATCGTGCTGGGTGATCCGGAGTCCTTCCTGTGCCTGCGCCTGCCGTTCGGGCAGAGCGTGCTGGCCGGCGGCCTCACGCTCATGCTGGTGATCCTGCCCATCGTGATCATCGCCTCGCAGGAGGCGCTGCGCGGCGTGCCGCGGGGGCTTCGCCAGGCCAGCCTGGCGCTGGGCGCCACGCGATGGCAGACCACCTGGAAGGTGGTGCTGCCGAGCGCCCTGCCGGGCATCCTCACCGGGGCCATCCTGGCCCTCAGCCGCGCCATCGGTGAGGCCGCACCGCTGCTGGTGCTGGGCATCCCGCTCTTCATAGCCAGCACGCCCGACGGCCCCATGAGCACGTTCACGGTGCTTCCGTTCCAGATCTTCAGCTGGGCCGGCCGCCCGCAGGCCGCCTTCCACGATCTGGCGGCCAGCGCCATCATCGTGCTGCTGGCCGTGCTGCTTTCCTTCAACGCCCTGGCCATCTACCTTCGCAACCGCCTGCAGAGGCCCCCCGCGTGAGCGCCCTTGGAACCCCTCCCATGAACGACACCACGGCACGCTCCCAACCCCTGCACGCCCCGGCGCCTGCCGCGCCACCGGCCGGACCGGCGCCGGACGCCACCCAGACCTGCATCCGCGCCGCGGCGCTGCGCGCCTGGTACGGCGCCTTCCAGGCGCTGCACGACATCTCGCTGGAGATCCCGCGTCAGCGCGTGACCGCGCTCATCGGCCCCAGCGGATGCGGCAAGAGCACGTTCCTGCGTTGGATCAACCGAATGAACGACATGATCCCCGGCGCGCGCGCCGAGGGCACCCTGACGCTGGACGGGCAGGATCTGCTGGACGCGGGCCACGACGTGGTGGAGCTGCGCCGTCGCGTGGGCATGGTCTTCCAGAAGCCCAACCCCTTCCCCAAGAGCATCTACGACAACATCGCCTTCGGCCCCCGGCTGCACCGGCACATGACGCGCGCCGAGCTGGACGACCTGGTGGAGCAGAGCCTGCGCGCGGCCTCCATCTGGGACGAGGTGAAGGACCGCCTGCACGCCAGCGCCCTGGGCCTCTCCGGCGGCCAGCAGCAGCGCCTCTGCATCGCGCGCGCCATCGCCATCGGCCCCGAGGTGCTGCTGATGGACGAGCCGTGCTCCGCGCTGGACCCGCGCAGCACCGCCGGCATCGAGGCCCTCATCCGCGACCTCCGCAGCCAGTTCACCATCGTGATCGTCACGCACAACATGCAGCAGGCCGCCCGCGTGAGCGACCAGACCGCCTTCTTCTACGAGGGACGCCTGGTCGAGGTGGGCGCCACGGACGCCATCTTCACCAACCCGCGCAGCAAGCAGACCGAGGACTATGTGACCGGCCGCTTCGGCTGAGTCGCGCAAAGGAGCCCCCATGGCCGTCGACCTCCGCAACGAGATGGTGAGACTTCGCCGCAACCTGCTGGCCATGGGCGCGGCCGTGGAGCAGCGCGTGACCCGCGTGATCGAGGCCATGATCGAGGGCGACCTCTCGCTGGCCGAGAGCGTGAAGGCCGGCGACACCGAGATCGACCGCATGGAGCTGGAACTGGAGGCGGACTGCATGCGCCTGCTGGCGCTGGCGCAGCCGGTGGCCGGCGACCTTCGCCTGATCCTCTCGGTGATCCGCATCAGCGGCGAACTGGAGCGCGTGGCGGATCTGGCGCGCGGCGTGGCCAAGAAGCTGATCAAGGTCTCGGCGATCGACGCCATCGAGATGCCCGGCGCCATGACCGATCTGGCCTTCGCCACCCGCACCATGCTCAGCGACGTGCTGGCGGCCCTGGCCAACGAGGACGCGGCGCTCTGCCGCCAGGTGCGCCGCAGCGACCAGCGTGCGGACGACCTGTACAAGGAGATCCTGATCTGGGGCCGTGCGGAGATTCCGCAGCACCCGGAGGCCACCGCTGCAGCCATCGACGTGCTGACCATGGCCCAGCGCTTCGAGCGCATCGCCGACATCACCACCAACATCGCCGAGGACGTGATCTTCCTGGTGGAGGGTCGGGTGGTGCGTCACGAGGCCCACTGACCGGGTCCCGAATCCCCCGGAACAGCCTGCCGGGAAGGGGCTTGAGGCGGTGGCCGGCTTCGGCTACCCTCTCCGGCCCTCCAAGGAGCAGCCATGCACTACCCCCACAAGGTCAGCCGAATCAAGAAGGTCCGCAAGGTGGGGTTCCGCTCCCGCATGAGCACCCGCAAGGGCCGCAAGATCCTCAACCGCAAGCGTCGTCTCGGCCGCGCCATCCGCGTGCGCTGAGACCGTCGTGGCCTCGCCGCCACTGCTGCTGCTGATCGGACTTCGTTGTTCGGGGAAGACCACGTTGGGCCAGGCCGTGGCCAAGGCGGTGGCACTGCCCTTCCGCGACCTGGATCCTCTGGCGCTGACACGACTGGGCGCCGCGTCGGTGGGCGAAGCCTTCGAACGGCATGGCGAGGCTGGCTGGCGAAGGGCGGAGTCGGAGGCGCTTCACGAGGCCCTGCAGGACGCCCGTGGCGGCGTCCTGGCCCTGGGCGGCGGCTCGCCCACCGCACCCGGTGCCGCCAGCTTGATCCGTGCGTCGCAATCCAAGGGAGCCTCCGTGGTGGCCCTGCTTCACCCAGGTCCGGACGAACTGATCCGCCGGCTGGGCGCCACCCGCGGCGACCGCCCGCGACTGGACACCGACGATCACGCCGAGGTCCGGCGGCTGAGCGAGGAGCGTCTGCCGTTCTATCGTTCGCTGGCGGACGCCACCGTGGACACGCGACGCCCCGCGTCCGCGTGCGTCACGCGACTTGCCGCGCTGCTCAGGACGTCTCGCTGGCCTTGGCCTTTGTCGCCGGCCAGCGGATGACCTCCAGGCCGCTCTCGTCAGGCACCATCACGCCCAGTTCGCGCAGCGCCTCCAGCGCCGCGGCCTGCTCGGCGGCCTTCTTGCTGGCGCCCCAGCACGAGGGGAAGCGGCGCTCGCCGCTCACCACAGCCACCTCGAAGCACTTGGCGTGGTCGGGGCCCTTCTCGTCCAGCACCACGTAGGTGGGCGGCGCCAGACCCAGCGCCAGCAGGCTCTGCTGAACCACGCTCTTGTAGTTGTACTGATGGCCCGTGCGGCTGGCCTGCTCCACGCGCGGAGTCAGCACGCGCAGAAGCAGCGCACGCGCCGCCTCCAGGCCGCCATCCAGATAGATGGCCCCCACCACCGCCTCCAGCACGGCCGCGCTCACGGAGGAGGGAAGGCTGCTGCGCGGCCCCATGCCCTTGCCCAGCAGGATGCACTCGTCCAGTCCCAGTTCGCGTGCGATCTCCGCGCAGGTCTGGCGACTCACCACGTGACTCTTGATCTTGGTGAGCTCGCCCTCCAGACGCTCCGGCAGCCAGCGGAAGAGATGCTCGCACGACACCAGCCCCAGCACCGCGTCGCCCAGGAACTCCAGCCGCTCGTTGCTCACCACGCGGCGATCCGCGATGCTGGCGTGCGTGAGCGCGGTCACCAGCAGCGCGCGGTTGGCGAACCGATGCCCGAGGCGCTCCTCGAGGCGTGACAGCATGGAATCGTCCAAGGGGATCGAGCCTCCGCCACGGCCCTGAAGGGCCACGGCACGCGAACGGGGCGCGGGCTCTCCAGCGGACTCCGGATCGAAGTGCGCTGGAGAGAACGCGGACGGAAGCGTCCCGAACCGCTCGGGACGCGCGAAACGGTCAGATCAGACGGCCCAAGGCGGCCTGATCCAGCAGACGGGCCAGTCGCTCGGCGTCCTGCGCCGTGCGGCCCTTGCCGTCCACGCCCATGCGGCGCGGACCGGGATCATCCTGCTCGTCGAACACACGCGCGACCTTGCCCACCAGATGAATGGCGGAACCCAGCCCCGGCATGTGCAGTTCCACTTCGACGGGCGTGCCTACGGGCAACTCGGAGTCCAGCTCCAGACGCAGGCCCGAGTGGCTCAAGTCGTATGCATGGCCTTCGAAGAAGCCCTTGGTCTGGGGCGTCTCACCGTGCGCGCCCACAACCACGCGAACCAGAGCGGTTTCCAGCCGGAACCGCTCGGCGCTGCGTCGATTGTCGAGGACGGTGTTCAATCGCGTCTCCTTGCGATTTCGGGTAGCCACAGGCATGGTGCCGTTATCGGCCTGATACGGCCGCCGACTTGAACGAGATCTTGTCAAACCACGAGTTTACCAAGACTCCTTCAATGTGCTTTCCCTCAGCGTCGATCCCAGCAGCAAGGGCGGAAAATCAGCCGGAAACACCGGATTCGCTATGCTCGCCCCGCTTGGGAGACTCCAGAACAGCCCAGAACGGACGCCACGAGCGCCTTGCGCCCAAGCGTGAGCCGCTTGCGGCATTGATCGGAAGTGCAGTTTCCGTCATTGGTTATGGAAATCAGGGGCGAGCACACGCCCTCAACATGAGGGACAGCGGCCTCCGCGTGATCGCAGGGTGCAGACCCGACGGTTCCGCTCGAAAGCGGGCCATCGAGGACGGCTTTGAAACCTTGGACCTTTCCGAGGCGGCACGCCGTGCGGACCTGGCCGTGATCGCCCTGCCGGACCATGTTCACGAGTCCGCCTGGCAGCAGCTCGCCCCTGCCCTTCGCCCCGGCACCACCGCCGGCTTCCTGCACGGCTTCTCGATTCGATTTGGGCATGTGCGTCCGAATCCGTCCCTGGGGGTGGTGATGGTGGCGCCCAAGGGGCCCGGACACACGCTTCGCCTGCGCTATCTGGAGTCGCTGGGACTTCCGGCGCTGGTGGCGGTGCATCAGCCGGGACCGGATGCGGACCTCACACGCGCGCGCATGCTGGCTTGGGCGGCCGCCATCGGCAGCGCCCGTGCGGCCGTGGTGGAGACCACCTTCGCGGCGGAAGCGGAGACCGATCTCTTCGGCGAGCAGGCCGTGCTGTGCGGTGGCGTGATGGTGCTGGTGCGCGCAGCCTTCGAGACGTTGGTGAAGGCGGGCTATCCCGCCGACGTGGCGTACATGGAATGTTGCCAGGAACTGAAGCAGCTGGCCGATCTTGTCTACGAGCGAGGTCCGGCCGGCATGCGCACGGCCATCAGCACCACCGCTGAATTCGGAGCGTTCGCGGCGCAGTCGATGGACACGCCCGAAGTCCGGTCGCGGATGGCGTCGATGCTGGCGGACATCCAGAGCGGAGCGTTCGCGGAACGCTTCCGGGCCGATGCACGGGCGGGTTTCCCGTGGCTGGAGGCGCAGCGGCGAGCGGCCGCAGCGCATCCGATCGAGGCGGCAGGTAGCCAGGTGCGCGCCTGGCTGCCGTGGCTGGCCGAAGGGACGACCGACCGATGAACGTGCTGCAGGCGATGGTGCTGGGTGTGGTGGAGGGCGTCACGGAGTACCTGCCGGTGAGCAGCACGGGGCACCTGATCCTGGCGGCGGCCGCGCTGGGCCTGGGCACGCAGGACGGAGCCGCGGGCAACGCCAAGGAGATCAACGACGCGATCCAGCGGTTCAGCGTGATCATCCAGGGCGGCGCCATCCTGGCCGTGGCGGGACTGTACTGGCCACGCGTCCGCCTCATGCTGCGCGGCGCGGGAAGCCTTGCGGTTCCGGGCCTTGGTGGCGACGGTGCCCGCGAGGGCCTGCATCTGCTGGGTCTGCTGGCGGCAGGATTCCTGCCCGCGGCGGTGGTGGGCGTGCTGGCCAGCAAGTGGATCAAGGCCACGCTGTTCTTCCCCGTGCCCGTGATCGGCGCGCTTCTGGCGGGCGGCGTGATGATGATCCTGCTCTCGCGCTGGCATCGTCGACAACTGTCCTTGGCGGGACATTCGCATGCCGACGCCATCCGCACCCTGACCTGGCAGCGCGCGATGCTGATCGGCTGCTTCCAGGCGCTGGCGATGTGGCCGGGAACCAGCCGCTCCATGGTGACCATGCTGGGAGGCATGGCCATCGGACTGCCGCCGGTGGCCGCGGCGGAGTTCGCGTTCCTGCTGGGGCTCCCCACCCTGGGTGCGGCCAGCGCCAAGGATCTGCTGGAGGGCGTGCGCGAATCGGGCGCATCGCAGTTCCTGGCTGCGCTGGGCGGACCGTTGCCCGCTCTTGCAGGCCTGGCCACCGCCACCGTCACCGCAGCCATCAGCGTGAAGTGGCTGGTCTCGTATCTGGGCAGGCACACGCTCGAACTGTTCGGCTGGTGGCGCATCCTGGTGGCCGGCGCGTTTGCGTGGGCCATCGTGATGGGCTGGATCGCTCGCGGGTAGCATCGCGCGTCCCATGGGACAGGCCACGCTTGCGCTTCGAAACCTGCTGATCAAGGTGGCCCTCTTCGTGCTGCTGGCCTCCGCACTGGCCTGGGCCGTGGGCGGCACCCTGTTCGGCAGCCACCGCGTGAACTTCCCCGCGGTGGACTGGGACGGACGCGAGTGGGCGGTGCAGGTGATCGGCAACGGCCGCCAGCCCGACCGCGTGCGCTGGCGCCTGCTCACCCGACAGGGCGAGGACCCCTGGCGCGTGCACCCTGTGAGCGAGACCGGACAGTGGCGAGATCTGGTGGGTCCGGTGGCCGATCAGGACGGTCTGCGGCTGGCCGTGGCCACCGAGGGACAGTCGGGCAAGGCGTGGCAGCTGATCCGCTTCGCCAAGGCCGACGCCGCCCCCTCCGTCACGGCGCTGTCCGGCGAGCCGGCCGACAGGCATCTGCCGACCGGCGCCCCCGCCACGCCCTGAGCGGCGCGCCGCTCCCGCTCAGTCCTCGCCGAACTTGATGCCCTGCGCCAGCGGCAGGTCGGTGCCCCAGTTGATGGTGTTGGTCTGGCGACGCATGTACTGCTTCCAGCTGTCGCTGCCCGACTCTCGGCCGCCGCCCGTGTCCTTCTCGCCGCCGAACGCGCCGCCGATCTCGGCGCCGCTGGTGCCCAGGTTCACGTTGGCGATGCCGCAGTCGCTGCCCGCATGGCTCAGGAAGCGCTCGGCGCTGCGCACGCTGTCGGTGAAGATGGCGCTGGAGAGGCCCTGATCCACGCCGTTCTGCAGCGCGATGGCCTGGTCCAGGTCCTTCACCGTGAACACGTAGAGGATGGGCGCGAAGGTCTCCTCGCAGCAGATGCCCGGCAGCTTGCCCATGGGCACGCGGACGATGGTGGGCTCCACGAAGTGTCCCGCGCGCTTCTTCTGGCGCTCGATGCCAGCCACGCCGCCACAGAGCACCTTGCAGCCCTCCTGCTCGGCACGCTCCACGGCCGCACGCATGTCCTGCACGCTGCGCGAGGTGATGAGCGGACCCATCAAGGTGCCGTCCTCGAGCGGATCGCCGATCTTCACGCCCGCGTAGAGCTTCACCAGCCGCTCGACAAGCTTGTCCGCCACGGCCTCGTGCACGATGAGGCGGCGCGTGGTGGTGCAGCGCTGGCCCGCGGTGCCCACGGCCCCGAAGAGCACGGCGCGCTCCACCAGCTTCATGTCGGCGTCCGGCATCACCGTGATGGCGTTGTTGCCGCCCAGCTCCAGCAGGCTGCGGCCCAGGCGCCCCGCCACCACCTGCCCCACGCGGCGGCCCATGCGGCAGCTGCCGGTGGCGCTGATGAGCGGCAGGCGACGATCGGCCACCAGACGCTCGGCCACCTCGCTGTCCGACCCGATCACCAGGCTGAACACGTCGCGCGGATCGCCGGAGGAGGGCTGGAAGAGGTCCTGCTTCTTCATGACCCGCGTGGCCACCTTGTTGCACGCGATGGCCACCAGCGGCGTGAGCAGGCTGGGCTTCCACAGCGTGGCGTTGCCGCAGACGCCGGCGATCATGGCGTTCCACGCCCACACCGCCGCCGGGAAGTTGAACGCGGTGATGCAGCCCACGGTGCCCAGCGGATGCCACTGCTCGTACATGCGGTGGCTGGCGCGCTCGCTGTGCATGGTGAGTCCGTAGAGCTGCCGGGAGAGGCCCACCGCGAAGTCCGCGATGTCGATGCACTCCTGGATCTCGCCCAGGCCTTCGGCGCGGATCTTGCCGGCCTCCAGGCTGACCAGTTCGCCCAGGTCGTCCTTGGCCTCGCGGAACGCTTCGCCGATGCGTCGCACGATCTCGCCACGCTTGGGAGCGGGCAGCATGCGCCACTCGCGCTGCACGGACACGGCGCGCTGGATGGTCTTCTCCAGGTCGTCGGCACGCTCCAGCCGGACCGCCATGAGGGGCTCCCCGGTGCTGGGGTTGTCGCTGATGACGCAGTCGCTGCCGGCCTTCTCCGGGTCGACCAGGCGGTCGTCGTCTTCGATGCGGAGGCGTTCGAGCAGCTTGGAGAGCTTGGCCATAGGGCCGAAAGGGTAGCGGAACGCCCCGCTTGCCCCCGCGCCCCGCCTGCCGTACAAACGGGCCATGCCGCTCACCCGCGACCAGCTGGCCGTCCGCGCCTCCAAGGAACTCAAGGACGGTTTCTACGTGAACCTGGGCATCGGCATCCCCACGCTGGTGGCCAACCACGTGCCTGCGGGCATGACCGTGTGGCTGCAGAGCGAGAACGGCCTGCTGGGCATGGGACCCTTTCCCACGGCGTCCGCGGTGGACCCCGACCTGATCAACGCCGGCAAGCAGACGGTCACCGGCGTGCCGGGGCACAGCTTCTTCAGCAGCGCCGACAGCTTCGCCATGATCCGCGGCGGCCACATCGACCTGGCCATCCTGGGTGCGATGGAGGTGAGCCAGACCGGCGACCTGGCCAACTGGATGATCCCGGGCAAGATGGTCAAGGGCATGGGTGGCGCCATGGACCTGGTGGCCGGCGTGAAGCGCCGGGTGATCGTGATGGAGCACTGCAACAAGAAGGGCGAGAGCAAGGTGCTGCCCAAGTGCACGCTGCCGCTCACGGGCGTGTCCTGCGTGGACATGCTGATCACCGACCTGTGCGTGATGGAGTTCGACCGCGCCAGGTCCAGGTTCCGGCTCATGGAAGTGGCGCCAGGCGTGACCGTGGACGAGGTGAAGGCGAAGACCCCGGCGGAGATCCTGGTCGACCGCGAGGTCCGGCCGGTGGCGCTCTGAGCGGCCGAACCACCGCGGACATCCCAAAAAGCAGGCCGTCCCGCGCGGATCGGACGCGCGCGGGACGGCTCTGGTCGCTGCACGGCGGAAACCCCTGCTGCTCCGCCGCCCTTTTCCGTCGCTCCGGAACTACAGCTCCTTCACGCGATGCTTCATCTGCGCCTTCAGGCGCATGATGATGCTGCTGTGCATCTGGCTCACGCGGCTCTCCGACAGGTCCAGCGTCAGGCCGATCTCCTTCATCGTCATCTCCTCGTAGTAGTAGAGGATGAGGATGAGGCGCTCGGCGCGGCTGAGACCCTTCGTGAGCAGCGCCTGGACGTCGTTGCGGTGCAGGCGGTCGAGCGGACGGTCCTGACGCGCGTCCTCGATCACGTCGACCTCGCGGCCTTCCTTGCCCGCGTCGGCGTCGTTCCACTTGCGGTGCATGCTCACCACGCTCACCGGCCGGCTGTCCCGGGAGATCTTCTCGAACTCCTCGGGCGGCACGTTGAGGCGACGGGCCACCTCGGCGTCGGTGGCCTTGCGGCCCAGCTCCATCTCGATGGCCTTGCGCACGCGGTCCACCTTGGCGGTGCGGCTGCGGACCAGGCGGGGCACCCAGTCCATGGCGCGCAGCTCGTCGAAGATGGCGCCACGGATGCGCTGGGCGCAGTAGGTCTCGAACTTCACGCCGCGATCGGGGTCGAACGCGTCGATGGCGTCCATGAGGCCGAACAGGCCGGCACTCATCAGGTCCTCCACGTCCACCTCGCTGGGCAGCCGCTTGTGCAGGCGCTCGGCGGTGAAGCGCACCACGTCCAGGTAGCGCTCGATGAGGCGGTTGCGAAGGGCCTGTCGGGAGACGGTCTCCGCGGGCAGGTCGCGATAGCAGCGCCAGGCGGCGTCGATGGCCTCCGGCGTGTCCAGCGGCATGGTCTCGGGCGCAGACGCCGCCTTGGCGGACTTGCGCGCCGAGCGGGCCGCGGAACGGCCCACGGCCAGACGCGCGGGAGCGGCAGGCTCCGGCGGGATCGACGTGCGTGCGGGTTTTCGGGTGGGCTCGGCCGACGCGGGCGCCTTCCTGGCACCGGTGCGTGGCTGTGCGCTTGCCTTGGACATGCGGTCGCTCCTTGACCAACGTCCTGCGAACGAAGGCGACGGCGTCGCCTTTCGAGTGAAGCGGGCTCCTGCCCGCCGTCGACGCGCGCCGAATCCATGGCGACACCTCGACGTGAGCAGTCTAACGGCTGCCACGACGAGCGCAAGGCCCGCGGTCCCGCTTCGGGAACTATTTCGAGTTCACGCCAGCGCCATGCGCGGGTCGGTGGCGCGCTCGAGCCACTCGCGCGAGGCGGGCTCCAGATCTCCAAGCGCGCTGGCGCCGTGCGCCACCCACGCCAGGCGCAGTCCACCCGACGCAAGCGCGCGCATGGCATGATCGAATCGTGCGGCAAGATCCAGACGCGTGAGCGCCGCGTGGGTGGCGCCCAGTCCCTGGAACAGCTCGATCTGTCGACGCATGGCCACCTCGTCCAGGTCCGCCGGCAGCACGGCGAGCACGCACGCCGGCGACAGCGCCTGCAGGGCCCGAGCGTGCGCCGCGTGCCGATCCGCGTCGCGAAGGCCCACGCCCGGAAGATCCACGATCACCAGGCTGCGGTGGCCCATGCTGGCCGCGGCCTCCTGCATGGCGGCGGCGGTCCCGGCCGACTGCATGGGAAGTCCCATGGCATCCGCAAAGGGACGAAGCGCTCCGGCGTGCTCGGCATCGCCGCCGGAGAGAAGCCCCACCGTGCAACGGTCGCGGCCGTGCAGCCGAGATGCCAGACCGCAGACCATGCGGGTGACGCCGCTGCCCGGGCTTCCAAGGCATGCCCACACCTCCTTACCACCGGGCGCCGGCACGCGCGGATCCAGCGAGATGGCCGCGGGATCCACCCGATGGGCCCCCTCTGCAGCGCGTTGACCCTGCAGCGCGTTCACGCAGGCCAGCAGACGAAGTCGCGCGCGCTCGCGGCTGGCGGTCCGCTGGATGGGGCGCACCGCCACTTCCACGGGCCGGCGCAGGCCGCTGCCCACCCGCTTCCACCCGACGATCTCGAAGCCCGACGGATAGCGCGCGTGCGCCTGCTGCAGGGCGTGCCGTTCCGATCGACCGATGCAACGCGTGGGTTCCGTCACGGAGTCTCCTTCAGTTCACCTCGGCGGGATCCATCTCAAGTTCGCAGTCCGTCGGCACTTCGCCGCGGGCCAGCACGGTCACGTCGCCCAGCCGTCCGCGCAGCGCCCGACTGACCATGCCTCGCATGCGGTCAGGGGTCACCACCACGGCGGGCGCGCCGCGGCGCAGCAGACGGCGAAGCCCGGGCGCGGCGCTGCGAACCAGGCGTTCGGCCAGCGCGGCTTCGGGCACCACGCTGCGCTCCTTGGCACGAAGGGCGGCGTCCCCTTCCAGCGCCTCGGCACCGATCCACACCGCCTCCAGCGCGCGGCGGCCGTCGGCGCTCTGGCGGATCAGTCGTTCGCAGAGGTCGCGCGCACCCACAGCCCGTGCGCGTGCCAGGGCATCTTCAGAATCCTGTGCGTCGGCGGCATGCACGGCCTCGGCGATCCGCTCCAGATCACGGATCGGAAGTCCCTCTTGGAGCAGGCCTTGCAGCAGATCTCGCAGTCGGGCGATGGGCCAGGCCGGTCCAGAGACCAGTTCGGCGGCTCGCGGCGCGGTGCGCCGGAGTCGGTCCAGCATCCGACCGGTCTCCTCCACCGTGAGCAGCTCCCAGGCGCGACGCCGGAGCACTTCCAGAAGATGAGCGCCAAGCGCGGTGGCCGGATCCAGCACCGCCAGGCCCCGCGCCTCCAGCTCAGGACGCATGGCGGGATCCGTCCAGACCGCCGGAAGACCAAAGCTGGGCTCGTGGACGGTCTCGCCGTCCACCTGCGGCGGCGCGCCGGTGGGGTCCATGACCAGCACGCCAGCGGGCCGCACGGTGCCTGCTGCCGCCACGGCGTCACGAAGTCGGATGCAGTAGCCCTGCGACGCCAACGTGGCGTCGTCGCGGATGCGGACGGAGGGCAGCACCACGCCCAGTTCCTGCGCCAGTCGTCTGCGGACGCCGGCCACCCGCTCCAGCAAGCCCCCCGTTCCCTGGCCGGCCATCGGCAGCAGATCCATCCCAAGATCGATGGAGACGGGCTCGACGGAGAGGAGCGACTCGATCGACTCCTCCCGGACCGCACTGGGGGCGGGCACCACCTCCGCCACACGCCGCACGCGGGAGGTCCACAGCGCGGCGCCCCCCACAAGAGCCGCCGCCACCAGCAGCGGAAGCGTGGGGAGCGGCGTGAGCGAGAGTCCCGCGAGCAGCGCGGCCACCAACCACAGCGCCGCGGGGCGGGCCGCCAACTGCCGCGGAATCTCCTGTCCCAGACTCTCGCCGCTGGCGGCCTTGGCGCTGACAAGGCCGGCCGCCGTAGCCACCAGAAACGCCGGGATCTGCGTCACCAGCCCGTCGCCCACCGCCAGCAGGGCGAAGGCACGCAGGCTCTCGCCCGCCCCCCAGCCCTTCTGAAGCACTCCCACCAGGAAGCCGCCCACGATGTTCACCGCCACGATCACCAGACCGGCCACGGCGTCGCCGCGCACGAAGCGGCCTGCGCCGTCCATGGCTCCGTGGAAGTCGGCCTCGCGCAGCAGTTCCTCGCGGCGTCGGCGGGCCTCGGCGGCGTCGATGGCGCCGCTGGCCAGATCCGCGTCCACGGCCATCTGACGGCCCGGCAGTGCGTCCAGCGCGAATCGCGCCGCCACCTCGCCCATGCGCACGGATCCTCGGGTCACCACCACGAACTGCACCACCACCAGCATGGCGAACACGCTCAGGCCCACCACCGGATTCCGGCCGGCGCCCAGCAGGCCGAAGGCCTCGATCACGCGGCCGGCGCTGGCGGCCGCGGCATCGGGGGCGACGGCGTCGGAGCCCAGGATCAGACGGGTGCTGGCCACGTTCAGCCCCAGTCGCAGCAGCGTGGTTCCAAGCACCAGCGCAGGAAACACGCTGAAGTCCAGCGGCCGGCGCATGCTGGCCGCGGTGGCCAGCACCACGCCGCTGAGGGCGAAGTTGACGGCGATCAGCGTGTCCATGGCCCACGCCGGCAGCGGCAGCACCAGCGTGGCCACCACTCCCACGAACAACGCGGGCACCAGCCACTCCATGCGCTGCGGTCGCGGGGTCATGGCAGCCTCCATCGGCTCGATCGGGGCGCGGGCCTTCGAACCGAGCCCTCCTGACGGGCCGCTTCACGCGCTTCCGAGGGCGTCATGCGCATGGACCGCTCGAACGCCAGACGGGACAGGCGACGCTGCGCCAGCCCGCAGGCACCGGTGGCAAGCAGCGCTCCCAGAGCCACCGAGACCGCGAACGAACCCAGCGCCCACAGGGAACCCGGCCAGGGTCGCGCCACCAGGCCGGGCACGAACGGGAGCCACGGAAGGCCCGCGGCCACGCCTCCTGCAAGTGCGGCCGCCGCCATCGTCCAACCCCCCACCACCGCGCGCAGGCGGACGGCGATGCCGGGTCTGCGGGCACGTTTCCAGGGGCCCAACCTGACCCAGCCGGCGTGAGCCAGCGCATGGCCACCAGCCACCGCGACCGACGCCACCAGCGGCCCCACCAGGGTGGGCCACAGCACGCCCGCCCAATCCATCGCTGCAGCCTGCCGCACGTCCGCCGTCAGGGCGGCACGAAGCCAGCCCAACGCCGCGGCGGCCAGCGGACCTGCGGCCACCGCAAGAATCCCCAGCGCAAGCAAGCCCCCCAGCGAGGACGCCAGCCACGGCGCGCGCGGCCCATGACCTTCTTCGATGGCACGGGCCACCCGAGCGGGCGATGCCTCCATCGTCCGCTCACCCGAAGACGGATCGCCGCTCACCACGCGCCTCCCGTGGCCAGGCGACCCAGCGTGTCACGCAGCAGCTCCTGCTGCAGCGCCCACGCCGCACCAGCCGACGCCGTCAGCATGCCAAGCCCCATCGCCGCGCGCACACCGAAGCCGCCTGCCAGCGTCACCACGCGCGGCGCGGCACGGATCACCACGCCACCGATGAGGGTTCCTGCAATCGTGACGGCCAGCACCGGCAGGCACGCCCGAAGTCCCACCTGCAGCGCGGCGTCCATGGTGGTCGCCAGGCCGCGGGCGCTTCCGATCCAGTCTCCGGCGCCCGCCGCACGCGATCGCACCGCAGCCAGAACCACCGCGTCGATGCCGCCCACCGCCACAAAGCACGCCGCCGCGCACCAGCCCATGACGGACTCCACGGCGTTGGTCTCTCCCGGGTCGGCGTCTGGCGCGTAGGTGGCGCCCACCGCAAGCCCCATCTGCTCGCCCGCCAGTCGCCCCATCCAACGAAGTCCCAGCACCGCCGAGGCTGCCACGCCGCCGATGCACGCACCCGCCAGCAGCTCGGCGGGCGCCCACGCCAGCCACGATCCGGGCGGCGGGACCTGTCCCGTCCCCAGCGGCAGCGCGATCAGACCCGCCATGGCGGCAAGTCCCAGCCGGAGACCCAGCGGCATCTCCGTGAATCCCGGCGCCAGCAGCGCAGCACCGGCCGCACGCAGCATCACGGGCAGGCCCGCGGTCATGGCGCTTGCGTCCAGCGGGCTCATCCTCCGGAACCCCAGCAGCGCGTGGCGAAGTCCACCGCCTTCGCCGTCATCCAACCGGCCAGCAGCAGCGCGCCCACGGCCGTCACCAGCAGACGCGGCGCAAAACCCGCCGCCGCGTCGTGCACGTTGGCCAGCGACTGGAGCAGGCCGGAGATCACGCCGCTCACCACGGCCAGCAGCAGCAGCGGCAGGGAGATCACCAGTGCCACACCGATGGTGGCCTGGAGCAGCGAGAGCATGCCGTGGTCGTTCACGAGGCGCCTCCCACCACGCCGGACACCAGCCCGGCCGACACCAGCGCCCAACCGTCCACCGCCACGAACAGCATCAGCTTCAGCGGCAGGCTCACCAGCGTGGGCGGCGTCATGAACATGCCCAGACTGGCCAGCGTGGCCGCCACGGCCAGATCGATGGCCAGGAACGGCAGCAGGATGCGGAAGCCCAACATGCAGGCCACGCGGAGCTCGTTGAGCGCAAAGGCGGGCACCAGCGTGGCCGTGTCCACGTCGCGTCGCATGGGCGGGTTGGCGGGATCGATGACGGTCCCCTTCGAACGCATCACCGTGACCAGCGTGGCGCCTCCACCGGTGCGCTCCAGCTGACCGAACATGAAGTCGCGCAAGGGCTGCTCCGCGCCCTTGAGCGCCACCATGGGGTCCTTGGCGGAGCCCTGCGCCAGTCCGGAGAGTCCGCCGCGCCAGGCCGCGTCCAGCGTGGGACCCATGGCCGCCAGCGTGAGCGCGGCAGCCAGACCGGTGAGAACCAGGTTGCCTGGCAGCGAGCCGATGCCCAGCCCCTGCCGCAGGATGCCCAGCGTCACAAGCATCCGCGGGAAGCTGGTGCAGAGCGCCAGCGCCGCCGGCAGGAGCGCGAAGGTGATCGCCGAAGCGGCCAGTTCGGCACCACCCTCCACGCCGGTGGGAATGGAGCCGTTTGCCAGCGCGATCATGACGCCACCCTCCGGACGGCTTGGGCGCTGGCAGCTGCGGGATCGTCGGCCGCAAACTCCGCCAGCCGCTGGAAGCCCTGCGCGCTCTCGCCCACCAGCACCACCCGGTCGCCCACGCGGACCAGCGCCAGTGCGCGACCGCCGCCCATCGGAGTTCGGTCGATCACCTGAATGCCTCCCGGCGCCCCCGCCACCAGCCTGCGCCTGCGCCGCACCCAGAGCACGGCCGCCACGGCCAGACCGGCCACCACGACCGCCAGGGAGATCCAGCCGCCGGCGGATGCACCCACGCCGACATCGGACCCCGGCATGGGAATCGTGGCGGACTCGCCCTCCGCCGCCAAGATCTTCATGCCAAGGGACCACGCCACCACCGATGCGACGGTGGCGCTCCGAACGCGCTTGGACTCGTTGGGCAGGCGCCGATCCATGGCTGGGCCCAGGTGCGAGTGGAGGCGCCCAGCGCTGGGCTGGGGCGGCCGGCATCCGTTCCGGCAGGTCCTTCATCGGACGGGACCGCGGAGGGCCCGCAACATTGGGCCTGACAGAAGGGTCCATGCGGGCCTTCCCGGACGCCGACGGCTACCATCCGAGCCCGTGAGGCGATTCCTTCCGTTCCTTCTGCTGGCGGTCCTTCTTCCCGCCCTGCCAGCCCGGGGGCAGGAGGAGTACACGCTGGACGAATTCGACCAGTGGAAGCCCCAGCAGGGCCCGCGCGTGGTGGACCCGATGCTGCAGCAGGCACAGGTGGCGCTGGCCCACAATGAACCGCAGCGCGCCGTGGCGCTGGTGGAGAACTTCCTGGAGCAGAACCCGCTGAGCCCCATGCGGGCCGACGCCCTCCTGATCAAGGGCGACGCGGATCTGGCCATGGACAACGAGTGGCAGGCGCTCTTCTCCTACGAGGAGATCGCCCGCCGCTACGCCACCACCGCCGTGTTTGTGCCGGCACTGGAGCGCGAGTTCGAGGTGGCCCGCGCCTACGCGCACGGCCTGCGCAAAAAGTTCTTCGGAACCTTTCGGGTCCTGGACGCCGGCGACGACGCGCAGGAGATCCTGATCCGCATCCAGGAGCGACTGCCCGGCAGCGAGCTGGCCGAGCGCGCCGGCATGGAACTGGCGGACTACTACTTCCGGATCCGAGACATGCCTCTGGCGGCCGACGCCTACGACCTGTTCGCGCAGAACTACCCGCGTTCGAAGCAGGTGGTGAAGGCGCGGCTTCGGCTCATCTACAGCTACTACGCCCAGTTCAAGGGGCCGGAGTTCGAGGGCAAGGGGCTGGAGGAAGCGACCGACAAGATCAAGGCCCTGCAGAACGACGAGCCTGCGGTGGCGCAGAAGATCGGTGCGGACGCGCTGCTGGTCCGCATCGACGAGAGCGAGGCCGCGAGACTGAAGGCCCAGGCCGACTGGTACATCCGCGTGCAGGACTGGATCGCCGCCGAACGCATGATCCGTGTGCTGGTGAAACGCTTCCCCAAGTCGGTGGCCACCATCGAGGCGCTTCGTGTGGTGCCCGGTGTGCTGGAAAGGCTCCCCGCATCGGTGGTGAAGGGCTGCCCGGACTACGCCGCGTTGCGGCGGTCCATCGTGGGCGTGGACGGTCCGGCCGATTCCGCCGGCATCGCGCCGGCACCCGAAGCGCCGCTTCCCGCCCAGCCGCAGACGTCGCCCGAGAAGCCCGTGAACGGGGCGGTGGAACCCGATCCGGACGCCGCGCAGGGTCCCACCGTGCAGCCGGCCGGGAGGAACCCATGAGGTGCCTGGCCTGGATCCTGTGCGTGACGCTGGCCGCGTGCGGCGGCGCCAAGGGATGGAGGGCCGGCTCCAGCCTTCCCACCAAGTATCGCTCGATCGCCGTGCCGGTGTTCACCAACTCCACCTACGATCGTCAGGTGGGCTACCAGCTGACCGAGGCGCTGCAGAAGCGGATCCAGCAGGTCTCCTCCTACGCCGTCACGGGCGAGGGGACCGCCGACACCGTGCTGCGCGGAAAGGTCACCAAGGTGGATCTCAAGCAGATCAGCCAGAGCCTTGGCACCGGCCTGAGCGAGGAAGTGGGCCTGACGGTGACGGTCGACTGGGAGTGGGTGGACCTCCGAAGCGGCAAGCCCATCGTGGCGCGCAACGGTTTCGCCAGCAGCGGGATGGTGGTGGCCAGCCGTCCGCAGGCCGAACCCCTGGACCTGGCGCGGTATCGCGCCGTGCAGCAGTTGGCGGACGACATCGTGGCGAACATGCAGGCTGATTGGTGAATTCCATGCGAACCCAGAACCCATCCCAGATCCACACGCCCCCCATGCCCATGGCCAACCAGACCCCGGGCCAGCGACCGCCCGCCCCAGGTCAGGGCGGCCCGCAGCGCCCCGGCCAACCGGCCGCTCGGCCGCCGCGGCAGTTCATGACCTGGCTCACGGTGGCGCTGCTGCTCAGCCTGGTCTACTTCGCGGTCACGGGGAGCGTGGCCGGCGGCAAGTCGCTGGAGTCGTGGGACCAGTTCATGGCCTACGCGCGGGAGGGCCGCGTGGAGCCCGGGAGCGTGGTCCTGCAGAACGATCGCGTGGTGGCCGAGCTGAAGCCCGGCACCAAGGGCTTCGGCGACACGCAGGGAGACAAGCCCGTGAAGGTCCTGGTCTCGATCGCGCCCAGCGCGCACGAGATGTACATGAAGGATCTGGCGGCGGCCAACGTGCCCTACCGCGTGGACATGAACACCGGCGCGCTCACGCAGGTGCTGATCACCATCCTGCCCACGGTCATCGTGATCGGCATCATCTGGCTGATCATCTCAAGGACCATGCGCGGGGCGGGTGGCGGGCCGGGCGGCATGCTGGGCGGATTCGGGCGCAGCCGCCATCGCGTGAGCACCAAGGAGACCGCGCAGTTCACCTTCGCCGACGTGGCCGGCATCGACGAGGCGAAGGAGGAAGTCACGGAGATCGTGGAGTTCCTCAAGAACCCCAAGCGCTTCCAGAAGCTGGGCGGGCGCATCCCCCGTGGCGTGCTGCTGGAAGGCCCCCCGGGCTGCGGCAAGACCATGCTGGCCAAGGCGATCGCGGGCGAGGCGGACGTGCCCTTCTTCTCGATCAGCGGCAGCGACTTCGTGGAGATGTTCGTGGGCGTGGGCGCCAGCCGTGTGCGCGACCTGTTCAAGCAGGCCAAGGACAACGCCCCCTGCATCATCTTCCTGGACGAGATCGACGCGGTGGGCCGTCGCCGCGGCGGCGGCTTCTCCAGCGGCGGCCACGACGAGCGCGAGCAGACGCTCAACGCGATCCTGGTGGAGATGGACGGATTCGAGGCCAGCGATCAGGTGATCGTGATCGCGGCCACCAACCGCGTGGACGTGCTCGATCCGGCGCTGACGCGACCCGGCCGCTTCGATCGGACCGTGGCGGTGCAGCTGCCGGACGTGGCGGGACGCCGCCAGATCCTGGGCGTGCACGCCCGCAAGGTGAAGATGGGACCGGACGTGGATCTGGAGAAGCTGGCCCGAAGCACCCCCATGTTCAGCGGCGCCGACCTGGCGGCCATCATCAACGAGGCGGCCATCCTGGCCACCATGGCCAACAAGGAAGCCATCGAGATGACCGACCTGGACGAGGCGCGCGACAAGATCCGCTGGGGCCGCGCCAAGAAGAGCCGCAAGATCGAGCAGCAGGAGCGCGTGGCCACCGCGTACCACGAGGCGGGTCACGCCGTGCTGCAGATGCTGCTGCCGGACGCGGACCCCCTGCACAAGGTCACCATCATCCCGCGCGGACAGGCCATGGGCGTCACGTTCAGCCTGCCCGAGAAGGACCGCTACGGCTACGCCCGACGGTACCTCCACGCCACCATGCGCGTGCTGTGCGGCGGCCGACTGGCCGAGGAGCGCAAGACGGGCGACGTCTCCAGCGGCGCCGCGATGGACATCAAGATGGTGACCGCGTATGCGCGTGCCATGGTTCTGGAATGGGGCATGAGCGACCGGCTCGGATTCGTCCGCTACGCCGGCGACGACCGACGCGAGTTCCCCATGCCCGAGAAGGAGTACAGCGACGACACCGCCCGCATGATCGACGAGGAGATCCGACGAATGGCCGACGAGGCCTACGCGGACGCCAAGGCGATGGTGGCGACGCACTGGGAGAAGATCGTGGCGGTGTCCGAGGCGCTCCTGCGCCTGGAGACGCTCCAGCGCGACGACGTGGACCGCCTGATGCGAGGCGAGCAGGTGGAACGCCCCACCGTGGCGCAGATGCTGTCCGCCAAGCCCGCGGCCCCCGCCGCCACGCCGCCCCTGGGCGACGAGCCGATGGGCGGAGCGGTGCCCAGCCCTGCCTGAGTCGCACGCCGCCATGCCGGAACGAACAAGGCCCGCGACCTGGTCGCGGGCCTTGTGGCCATTCCGTGGGCGGAACGCGGGTCAGACCAGCAGCGTGGCCGGATTCTCGAGCAGCGCCTTGAGTTCCTTGAGCCAGCGGGCCGCCATGGCGCCGTCGATCACGCGGTGATCGCTGGAGAGCGTGGCGGTCATCTCGAAGCCGATGGTGAGTTCGTCGTTGCGCACCACGGGCTGCTTGAGCGCCGCGCCGCAGGCCAGGATGGCGCTGTTGGGCGGGTTGATGATGGCCGTGAAGTGCTCCACGCCGAACATGCCCAGATTGCTCACCGTGAAGGTGCTGTCGGCCATGTCCTCGGCGGAGAGTCCGCGAGTTCGAGCCTTCTCTCCCAGCGCCTTCGCCTCCGCGCTGATGGCGCGCAGGCTCTTGCGGTCGGCGTCCCGGATCACCGCCACCACCAGTCCGCCGCCCTTCGCCTCGTCCAGGGCCACCGCCACGCCCACGTTCACCTGCTTGTGCATGGCGATGGCGTCGCCCGCCCAGCTGGCGTTCACGTAGGGGTGACGCGCCATGGCCAGCGCGCAGCCGCGCACGATGAAGTCGTTCACGCTGAGCTTGATGCCGGTCTCGGCCAGCTCGGTGTT
>CAZKHO010000005.1:0-37059 GCA_964552505.1 uncultured Bifidobacterium sp.
TTTCGTTCCCTTTCGTTCCCCCTTGCTCGACATTTCGGCAGACAGGAAACGCCCATGAGGTGTGGTTGCATGGCTGCGGCATTGGCCGCGGCGACGGTCGGTGGAGTGGCTCAGGCCGACATCGTGGCCTATTGGCACTTCAACTCGCTCCTCCCCAATCCGAACACCCCGCACGGCATCACCGCCGACCAGGGAAACGGCATGATCCTGGCCGACGGAACGGTGGGCTCCAGCTTCTGGGCCAGCACGGCGTCCAACCCGCAGCTCACGTCCTACGCAGGCTTCGCCGACAACGCCCGCGGCGGCGCACCCGCCGGATCGGCCCTGGGACTGGCGAACAGCTCGTCCAACTCGGCCGGCAACGCCAACGGATTCTCGCTCGTGGTGCATGTGGACCTGACCAACTTCGAGTCGGTCTCGCTCAGCTACGGCTCCCGCGCCAGCGGCTCTGGCTTCGGCTTCTCGTCGCACGCCTGGTCGTACAGCACCGACGGCGTGAACTTCACCCCCATCACCACCTTCACCGGCATGAACGCCGCGTCGGTGCAGGTGAAGAATCTGGGCGCCATCTCCGCGCTGGACCACCAGGCGGACGCCTACTTCCGCCTCACGGTGGATGGCGCCACCGCGTCCAACGGCCACAACCGGATCGACAACGTGGTGGTGGAAGGCACGTCCGTGGCGGTGCCCGCTCCCGGTGCGGCTGCGCTGCTGGGACTGGCGGGCCTGCTGGCGCGTCGTCGACGCTGAATCCGCCGCGCGCCTCCGCTGAATCCTTGAACGCCCCGGCCTCCGCGCCGGGGCGTTTCGCTTGGTGGTCGTCAGGGGTAACGGGGCCAGTCCACGCCGGAAAGGAATCGCTCGTAATTCCGCCATCGCGCCACGCTGGTGGCGTAGAGCGGGCGATTCACCTGGTCGTAGCTGAGCGTTCGCACGGTCCGATTGGACTGGTGGAATTGGCGACAGCCCTCGTCCCACGGCAGTCCCAGGAACTCCACCAGCCGCGGAAACTCGCTCGCCGGATCGGTCACCAGCGACTCGTACCGGACCTCCAGCATGGGGACGTCCAGCTCGCGCTCCCAATGCTCCATGAGCCGACGACTCTGGATCCAGGCTTCGGCGATCCACTCCAGTCGCGTGCTCCACGGCAGGCTGGCGTTGTTGAATCCGCCCAGGAAGCAGCTGACCGCCACGTCGCGCGGATCCCGCAGCGCGTGCACCACGCGCGTCTGGGGGAAGATCCGCGCCAGCAGCCCCAGGATGCGGTTGTTGCCCAGGGCCTTGTTGACCACGCGCAGCGCGCCCGGCGCCAGCCGTGTGCACGAACCCAGGTAGGCCGACGCGACGTTGCGGAAGGCCCGGTCGCGCATGGAACCGAATCGCTCGGGCACGGGAAGGTCCATGTCCCACGCCTCCTCCAGCTGTGCCGCGAAGCGCTCCAGCTCCTTCAGCTCGCCCACGCCCGCGGCCTGCGCGTGCGCGTCGATCACCTGGTCCAGCAGGCTGGTGCCGCTGCGAGGCATGCCCGCGATGAACACGGGCACCTGGCTTTCGCTTCGGCTGGACGGGAATTCCCGCATGCGTTCGCGGGTCCAGATGGCCATCACCTGCTCCACCGCGCTCCGCCAGGCCTGCGGATCGAACGGCGTGGCGCCGATGGCGTTGGCCTGGGAGGCGCTTTCGAAGGCCTCTTCCCATCGGGCCGCCCGGTCGCAGGCCTTGGCGCGCAGGTACCACCCCTGCCGCCGAACCCGGTCCGGCGACCCACCCCCCAGCACCTCACGATCGAGCAGCTCGACCGCCGCTCCATGATCGCCGCGATGCACCATCACTGACGCGCGGAAGAACCACGCGCGCACCAGGATGGCCGGCTCCGAGGCACCGGGCGCCGATCGCAGCGCATCCAGGGCCTCCCACGCCTCGTCCAGACGCATCGCCGACTCGAAGGTCTCCGCCAGCAGCAGCAGCGCGCGCGCGTTGCCCGGGTCCAGCGTCAGCGCCGCGCGCGCCGCGTCCACCGCCTGGTCCGTGCGGCCCGCCTTCATGTGACCCCGGCCCAGGATGAGCAGCGTCTCCGGATGCGACTGGATCCGCTCCGCCGCGGCGGCCCACTGCACCGAGGCGGCCTGATCGCCGGCGTGGCGTTCCAGCCGGGCTCTGGCCCGCATGAAGTCCACGTCCCTGGAACCCGGCTTGAGGTGCCGTTGGCTCACGGCAATCGCCTCGGCAAACCGACCCGCTTCGGCCAGCTGCCGCATGCGGGTCCAGTCGGCCATGCGCCCCGACGAGGGCCCGGACGGTGGACCGGCCCCGAATGCGCTCATGCCGCGTCCCCCGCGAACGGCCTGGTCACGAGGGGTTGGGCTCCAGGCCGCGCCTCGATCCCCGGGCCAGGTTCAGCAGTTCGGAGGAGACCGCCGAGCCGGCCACGCCCAGGATGATGATCATCACCGAGAAGGTGAAGAGGGTGGGCAGGATCGTGGGCTTCTCGTCCGACTTCATGTAGGCGAAGAACGCGAGCGCTGCATGGAACGATGCTCCAATCAGGCCCGTCCAGAGCGTCATGCGGGGGCGCAGGCGCATGACGGACAGCACGATCAGCAGCGGGATCAGCAGCGTGACGGGAGCGCTCAGATCGTCGATGGATCGACTGGGAGGCGTGTACAGCTCGTTCACACCGATCATGGTCAGCACCAACAGAAGCTCGAAGAGGTTGGTGCCATGCCAGTACCCACCTCCCAGAGAGCGCCCGGCACCGTTGGCTTTGCCCAGCACATAGAGCATGCGCATGCAGTAGACCAGTCCACCGGAGAGCAAGCTGAGACGCCATACCAACGTGGCACCCTGCATGGACTCGCAACCCAGCAGCTGCCGCACAAGCGAGAGCACGGCCAGCACGGCGAAGAAGAAGAACAGCAGGATCAGGCGAGTCTGCTCTCGACGCTGCACCTCCTCCCGGATGAGTCGGTCGATCCGGGCGGACGGGGTTTCGGGGCTTGGGTCAAGGGTGCTCATGGCGGACGCTCCCCGGAGGTCTTCAGTGTACTGACACCCGTCCGGGCAAGGGTGGAGGCGCCAGGGCGTCCGCAATGGGCCACGCCGGGAGGGGCGCCCGCCGCCCGCTAGCCTGCGTGCATGATTCCGAAGGGGCTCCTGCTCCGTCTGATGCTGGTGGCGCTGACGCTGGCGGCGGCCTGCGGCGTGGCGGCGATGCTGCTGGACCACAGCGGAGCCCCGCTGAGGCTCATGGGCAGCGCCTTCACCGTGGTGGCCGCCTGCGGGCTGCTCCTGCCGATCTCCGCGGCGGACGCCGGGCGCTCGGTGACCCCCCTGCAGACTGTCTGGACCGCGTTCGTCACGGGGTGCGCCGCGGCCGTGATCATCATGACCTGGACCGACTCGCGCCCTCGACTCCTGGATCACCTGATGCTGGGCTGGTTCGTCTGCGGCACCGCGTCCATGGTGGTGGCATGGGCACCCCTGCGGGCGCTGGATGGAAGGCCCCTGCCCGGCCGAGCGGGTCCGGCGGCGCTGACCGGCACCTCCATCGCCTGGGTCACGGGCATGGCCTTGCTGGCGCTCTCCTCGCCCGTCGCCTGGTCGGACAACGAACAGCCCTTGCAGACCTTCTTCCTGCTGCTGGCGGGCACCGTGGTCTCCGCCTGCGCGCTTGCCGGTTGGCGACCACCCCCGACCGCCACACGCGACCGCGCCATCGCCGCGTGCGGCGCCGTGTCGGGCGCGCTGGGCTCCCTGGGCCTGACGGCCACCCTCTGGCTCTCCAGCTGGCAGTGGATCCAGAATCCGCCGGACGCGTGGCTGTCGGCCGGAACGCTGGTCATGTCGTGGGGCGTCACCGCGGCGGTGTGGACGCTGCTGGGACTGGAGACCGACCAGGGTGCGCTCCGATGGCTGCGCCTCTGCGCCACCGCCACCACGGCGGCCATCGGCGGCATGCTGGCGTTCATCATCCAGCAGCAGGATTCACAGGCGTGGGCGGGCGCCATGGCCGGTCGAATCCTTGGGGCGCTGGTGATCGTGGACGCCAGCTCGCTGCTGGCGGGGGCGGTGATGCTTCGCGCAGCCAGGCTCCGCAGGACCAACGGATCCGAGGCGACGCTGCTCCACGAGATGGCCATGCGCTGCCCGCGCTGCCGTCGTGCCATGACCGCGCGATGCGGCGAGACGGCCTGCACCGGCTGCGGCCTGGTGGTGATGCTGGACTTGCGTGACGACGCGTGCGCGTGCTGTCGTTACGACCTTCGTGGCAGCCTGGCCACCGCGTGCCCGGAATGCGGTCGCGCAAGGCAGATGCCGGTCCGGCCCCAGGGCGCCTGAACGCTCAGCGGACCAGCCGCGCCGGATCGCTCCGGATCACCAGTTCGCCGGGATCGGCGCCGGAGGCTGCGGGCCTTCCGAAGAGGTAGCCCTGGAAGTGCCGGCACCCGTCGTCCATCAGGCGCGACCACTGCTCGCGGGTCTCCACCCCCTCGGCCACCACGCGAAGGTCCAGAGCGTTGCACATGGCCAGGATGGCCCGCACCATGGCGGCGTCGTCGGCGTGATGCAGGATGCGGCGCACGAAGTCCTGGTCGATCTTCACCTCGCGCACGGGCAGCTTCCGCAGGAAGGTCAGCGGCGCGTTGCCCGAACCGAAGTCGTCCAGCGAGAACTCGATGCCAACCTCCTCCAGCTTGCGCATGCGGCCGATGGTGGCGTCCAGGTCGTTCACCACCGTGCGCTCGGTGATCTCCAGACGCAGCTCGGAGCCGCGAGCTCCGGTGCGCGCCAGCACCTCCTTGACGCGGTCGGGGAAGTCGGGGCGCGTGAACTCCGGCGCGCTCAGGTTCACCGCCACGCGGAACCCCTGCGGCAGGCGGCTGCGCCAGTGCACCACCTGCTCGCAGGCCGTGCGCAGGCTCCAGCTGCCGAGCGTGTGGATGAAGCCGGACTCCTCCGCCACCTGGATGAAGTCGCCGGGCGGCACGCCCGTGCCGTCGGGGCGCGTCCAGCGCATGAGCGCCTCCACCCCGAACAGACCGCCCGCGTCGTCCACCTGCGCCTGGTAGTTGAGGCGAAGCAGCGACTTGGCGAAGCTCTCTCGCAGGCTCACGTCCAGCGCGGACCGCACGTCCACCCGCGCCTGCATGTCGGGATGGAACAGGCGCAGCATGTTGCGGCCGTCCTGCTTGGCCTGGTAGAGCGCCACGTCGGCGGCACGCAGCATGGCGTCCGCGCTGGATCGCTCGTCCACGCTCAGCACCACGCCGATGCTCACGCTGTGGTGCACGGTGCCCACGGACAGCGTGTACGGCTCGTTCATGGCCTCCAGGATCTTGCCGCCCACGCGCTGGGCCGTGGCCAGCGCATGATTGGGATCGGCGCCCAGCTGCTCCAGCAGCACCACGAACTCGTCGCCGCCCAGGCGGGCCACGGTGTCGTAGGGGCGGACCAGCTCGCGCAGGCGCCGGGCGAGCATCTTCAGCAGCTGGTCCCCGGCCGCGTGGCCGTGGGTGTCGTTCAGCCACTTGAAGCGATCGATGTCCAGCATGAGCGCGGCGGTGATCTGCCCGGTGCGCGAACGCGCCAGCAGCGACTGGCGCAGCCGGTCGACCAGCAGCCGACGGTTGGGCAGTTCCGTGAGCGGGTCGTAGAACGCCAGCTGGTGGATGTGCGCCTCGAAGCGCTTGCGATCGGTGAGATCCAGCACGGTGCCGGCGAATCGGAGCGGCTTGCCTGCCGTGTCGCTCACCACCGTCCCGCGGACCAGCACCGGCAGCCACGTGTCGTCGTCACGGCGGACGCGAATCTCCACCTCCAGGCCCGCGTCCTCGCCGGACAGCACGCGCTGCAGTCGTTCCTCGAAGGCGGGACGGTCGTCCGGATGCACGCGATCCGACCAGAAGCCGGCACGGGTGTGCTCGCCGGAGTCGCCTCCACCCATCATCTGCACCCACCGCGCGGAGAGGAAGCATCGGCCCCGGGCGATGTCCCAGTCCCACCAGCCGTCGTTGGTGCCACGGAGCACCAGCTCCAGCTGCTGCTGCGAATCGCGGAGCTCCCCCACCTGACGCTCGATGAGTCGGCGATCCACGCTGTTGTCGATGTGGGCGGCGCACTTCTCCGCCAGCACGGCCAGCGTCTCGCGGGTCTCCTCGCTGACCTGCACGAACATGCTGTCCACGCTGGCGGTGTTGGAGGCCAGCACCACGGCCGTGGGGCGGCCGTCGCGGCCCACGCAGCAGCAGCCCAGCGCGTTGCGGAAGTCCACGCCGGGCAGCAGCGCACGGATCCCTTCGTCCAGACGGACCGCCTTGCCGTTGCCAGGCAGGCGCGCGGCCAGCGCGGATCCCGCCGAGGCCCAGCCGTCCGGCGCCGGGCTCACGCCGCACGCCGCGAACGAGCGCCGCGCGATCTCGTCGATGGGCGGCAGGATCCAGACGGCGCCCACCGCCATGTCCAGCACGTCCACCACGGCCTCGGCGAAGATCTCCGCCACGGGGCGCCGGTCCATGCGCTCCAGCAGGTGGTTGGAGAGCTGATTGAGGCGGATGAGCTGCGCCACCTGTCGGTCCAGGCGGGCGCGCACCGTGATCAACTGCTGCTGCAGCAGGTTGTGAGCCGCCATGGAGGCGGCGGGATCCTGCCAGTCGGTGTGCTCAGCCATGACCCGGGCCGGCGCGGTACAGGGCCGCCAGCGCCGTGGTGTAGTTGTGATAGGCGTTCCGTCCGCCCAGGCGGGCGTACTCGCCGAAGCCGTACATGCCGAACCACGGCGGCACCTGACCCTGATGGGCGAAGGGCTGCTGCATGCGGTGGACCAACTCCTCCTTCATGACGCGGTTGAAGAGCCTTCGCCCTCGCGCCAGGCAGTCCGCCTGGAAGACCGCCACGGGTGACCGGCCGGGATGGCGGCCGGTCATGGCGCGCATCATGCGGTCCATGTCGTTGAAGATCAGCTCCTCGTCGCGGACGGTGAGCCACAGGCGCCGTCCCTCCACGGCGTCCGTGGCGTAGACGATCTCGCCCGCCGGCGTGTGATGCGTGACCACCCGCAGGATGTGCGGGTTGCCGTACTCGTGGGCCAGCGGGTCGGGCAGTTCCTCGGCCAGCGCGCCGATGGGAATGGTGTCGCCCTCGGTGGCGTTCTCCGGCAGGCCCAGGCGCTTCAGATACGCGGGCCACGCCGGCTTGCCGTCCAGTTCCACGATGTGATTGCCGCGCGCACGGGTGATGGTCATGGGCTCGCCCACGGCCACGAAGCCGTGCGTGGCCTGGGTGTCCACCTCCAGCGTGGGATCCCAGATGCCCACGGCGAACGCCGCGTGCTGGAAGCGCTGACCATCGATGGCCTGGAAGGTGGCCACGCCCTGCATCTGGTCGGAGCTGGTGGCGCCGAAGATGACCACACTCTTGCCCAGGACGGACTCGATGCCCTCGATGAGGCGGTCGTTGGCGATGTCGATGCCGGACGCCAGCAGATAGATCATGCGGACGGGCTGCGGCGTGCCCTGCAGTCCGCGCGCCAGTTCCACGCCCTTTTCGAACGAGGTGGAGCCGTAGAGACCGTCCACATGCGAGACCGTGAAGCCCTCGCCACGCAGGGCCATGAGGGCGATGTCGTGCATGGACTCGCCGGGTCCCTCACGACCCACCACGCCGGCGCACGAGGCCGCCAGCACGCGGGCGCCGCGGCACTGCGCCCGCGCCACCTCGGAGAGCGCCACCAGGTCGTGGCCCACGGCGGCGTTGATCAGGACCAGACCGCATTGGGGGCGCTCCCCCAACGACATTTCCAGCGCCTCAAGCACGGCGCGTTGCGGGTTCACGGCACGGATATTTGCGGATCGGAATTCGAGCATGGGAGGATCTCCGAAGGTCCGTTCCGTCTGTGCGGGTGACAAATCGAAAATCCCGAATTCCATGGGATGCGGGCAGGATACCCATAATCAACGACCTGGCGATCTGGAATCCTCTGTTCAGGCGTCATGCTCACGGCTGGATCCCCGCTGATGCCGTCCCGGACCCCAAGCTGCCCATCCGTATCTTCATCTGGTGCGCCTCATCGCTTTCCTTCCTGCCCTGCTGATCGCCGGTCCCTGTCTGGCTTGGGGTGCGGATGGCCACCGAATCGTGGGCACCATCGCCTCGTCGGACCTCACCCCCGCCACCGCGGCCGCCGTCCGCGAGCTGCTGGACGACCAGACCCTTGCCGACGCATGCTGCTGGGCCGACGACGTGCGGAGCGACCGGCAGTACGACTGGATCAAGCCGTTGCATTACATCAACGTGCCGCAGGGCGCCACCTCCGTGGACATGGCTCGAGACGGCGCCAAGGGCGAACAGGTGGTGGGCGCGATCGAGCGGTACCGGAAGGTGCTGGCCGATGCGTCGCAACCGAAGGAGCGAAGGCTGGAAGCGCTCCGTCTGATCCTGCACCTGGTGGGCGACATCCACCAGCCGATGCACGTGAGCTACGCGGCCGATCTGGGCGGCAACCGCCTGGCTGTGGTCAGCTTTGGAAGCAAGTCCAACATGCACCGCGTGTGGGACACTGACCTCATCCGGCGGCGCCTGAAGGACACCAAGGGCGGCTGGGCCACCATGTCGGCGGATCTTCGACAGTCGATCACGGCGGAACAGCGCGAAGCCTGGCGCAAGGCCGCCGATCCGCGCGACTGGGCCGACGAGTCGCTGGCCGTGACGCGACGGATCTACGCAGGTCCACCCGACGCCAAGGAAGGCGTGAACGACGCCTACTGGACGGTCTGGATGCCGGTGGTGAATCAGCGCCTGCAGGCGGCGGGCGTGCGGCTGGCGGCGGTGCTCAATGCCGCGCTGGATCCCAAGGGCGAGGCGCCCACCTTGGCACCCTCCCCCGCCCCCTCGTCACCCAAGCCCTGACGCACCGGCCACGCGTCAGGCGGCCGGAACGCCCAGCGCGTGCAGCAGCGCACGCGCGGCGTCGGCGGCCTGCACGCGAAGTTCCGGCACCGCGGTGCTCTCCCAGAGCTGCGCCTTGCGCAGCGTGCCCACCACCATGAGCCGCTCCACCGTGCGGCCCGCCTGATCCACGGCGTGTCCCGCCGCATCGGTCTCAAGGCCAAGCCCAAGCGCATCCGAGCGGACCAGGCCGGCGGCGGACAGGCTGGCGATGGCGGGATCGGCGGTGGGCGCGCTGGACGGAGACGGGCCGGAGCAGTTCACCACCCACGCGGCTTCCAGCGTCACGGAGCGAGCGGCCTGGCCAGCCGCACGCACCAGCGACTGCACGGAGACGCGATCGCCCTCCGCCACGGCACCCTGCAGGCGCGCATGCATGAGCTTGAAGATGCCGGCCGATTCCAGCTCGGCCAGATGCCCGGCCACCTGCGGGGCCGTCCGATGCCGGTGCACCTCCCAGACGCTGCGGACGTGTCGGATGAAACGCCTTCGTTGCGCCAGATCCAGACGGTTCCACACGCGCTGCGTGTGCGGCCGAAGCCCGTCGACGGCGGAGCGCCAGTCCGGAGCGGACCGAGCGACCTTGCGAACCTGATGCAGCAGCGCCCGGATTCCGGGCGACGCTTCGGAGCGCTCCCACGACTGGACCACCGCGCTCATGTCGATGGGGGTCACAGGCGCGGAGGCGTGGGGCCTTGGAAGCAGCCCGCTCCGGGAGAGCACCCAGATGGGCGCGGTGCGCGGCGGCGCACCCGGTCCGGCCAGACTGAGCACCACGTCGACCGCGGTCAATCCAGAGCCGATCACCACCACCGGCTGCTCCGGCGTGATGTCGGCCACGGCGAAGGGCTGCCAGGGATCCTCCACGAACCGGTGCCGCGGCCCCTGCCAACAACCCTCGAACGGATCGCGTGGCGTGCGGTGTCCCGTGGCCAGCACCACCGCATCGCAGGCGATGGAGGCGCCGCGACCGGCGTGCACCATCCAGCGGCCGGAGGGATCGCGGACAACGCGGCGCGCCTCGTCGGCGTGCACGTGCAGACGCGACGCCGAGGCGCCGCGCGCGGCCGTCTCCAGGGTCTGGCGGACGTAGTCGCCGTAGTCACGGCGCGGAAGGAAGTCGTACGGGCGCACCTGCGGGTCGCGTCGCGTGGCCCAGTCCAGGAAGTCGCCCGGAAGATCCGGCCACGCGGCCATGCCGGACGCCGGCACGTTGAGCCGATGCGCGGCCTCCCGGGTGCCGTACGCCACGCCTTCGCCCACGATGCCGCGCCGATCGATCAGGTGCACCTCCAGCGCCCCACCTTGGGAGCGCGAGTGCCGCAGCAGGTTGGCCGCCACCATGCTGCCCGAAAAGCCACCGCCCACGACGGCCACCACCGGACGCTTGTCCGGAGGAGAGGATGGAGATGGAGGGGCGGGCCGTTCCATGAATCGACGGAAGTCGCGCAGAGGCGGACTGTAGACGTGGACCGTGACCAGCGTGGCCCCGTCCGCGGACGCGTTGTGCACGCTGTGGATGGCGGCATCGTCGCCCGCCACCAGTTGACCGGTGGGATAGTGGGCGTGGAAGCACGGGCGCACCAATCCGTCGTCACCCAGCTCGTAGGTCCGCTCCTGGGCGGTGCCCTGCACCACGCGCAAGGCGCAGATGGAGCCGCCGTGGTCGTGCGGCACGCTGCTCTGACCGGGAAGCCACGTCATCACCAGCAGCTCGTAGGCCTCACGAAGCACGATGCGCTGGCGGTGGTAGCGACGCGGATCCGTGCGGATGCAGCCTGCCAGCGCCGCCGAATCAAGCTTGGCACCGCCCAGCACGCGCTCCAGTTCCCGCAGCGATGGGCGAGGACCAAGCGCATCAAGGGCTTGCACCAGACGATCGAGCTCGCCCATCCCGAGCGTCGGACATCGATCGGCACTGGAAGAAACCGGATGGGATGCCATGTGTCGCATTGTGCATCGGCAGGCCATGGGCATGGTTTGAAAGTGTCTCATTTGACGTTATATGACTCATGTTTTTAGATAAGTGCACTTTGCGCCACATTTGAGCCCTTCGACCCACCACCAACCCTGCCTTACGATCGCCCCTCGCCTGATTTGGACCCAAGGACCCCCGATGCCCAAGCGCAAGACCGCCACCCATGCCCCCGCCCGCACCCGCGCCGAGAGCGACTCGATGGGCTCCATGCAGGTGCCGCACGACGCCCTCTACGGTGCCACCACCCAGCGTGCGGTGCTGAACTTCCCGGTGTCGTTCCGCCCGGTTCCGCTGGAGCAGATCGCGGCGCACGTGCTGCTGAAGCGCTGCTGCGCGGAGGCCAACATGGCGCTGAAGCAGATCGACGCCGCCAAGGGCCGCGCCATCGCCGCGGCCTGCGACGAGATCCTGACCCGGCTGGCGGATCCGGCTCCCCACGGCCGCGCCCCGGAGTTCATGCGGCACTTCCCCATCGACGTCTTCCAGACGGGCTCCGGCACATCCACCAACATGAACGTGAACGAGGCCATCGCCAACGTGGCCAGCCAGCGCGCCGGCAAGCCGATCGGCTCGAAGGTGCCGGTGCACCCCAACGACCACGTGAACCACGGCCAGAGCTCCAACGACACCTTCCCCACCAGCATGCAGGTGGCGGGTGCGGTGCTGATCCAGGACGACCTGATTCCCGCCCTGGAGGCGCTGGCGAAGGGACTGCGCGCCAAGGCGAAGGCGTGGGACCGCGTGGTGAAGATCGGACGCACGCACCTGATGGACGCCACGCCCATCCGCGTGGGCCAGGAGTTTGGCGGCTACGCGGCGCAGGTGGAGCTGGGCGTGAAGCGCGCGAAGGCGGCGCTTGCGGCGCTGGCCGGGAACCTGCCCATCGGCGGCACCGCGGTGGGCACCGGGATCAACGCGCATCCGAAGTTCGCGGGCAAGGTGTGCGCCGCGCTCTCGAAGGCCACGGGCGTGGCGTTCCGCGAGGCACCGGACCACTTCGAGGCGCAGGCCACGCGTGACTGCGTGGTGGAGGCCCACGGCCTGCTGAAGACGGTGGCCGTGTCGCTCAGCAAGGTGGCCAACGACATCCGTTGGCTGGGCTCGGGCCCGCGCTGCGGCCTGGGCGAGCTGAGCCTGCCGGCCACGCAGCCCGGCAGCAGCATCATGCCCGGCAAGGTGAATCCGGTGATCTGCGAGAGCGTGATCATGGTGTCCTGCAAGGTGGCCGGCAACGACGTCACCATCACCGCAGGCGGCTTCGGCGGCGTGGGTTCGCTGCTGGAGCTGAACACCGCGATGCCGGTGGTGGCCGAGTGCCTGCTCGAGTCGATCGAGCTGCTCGCCAACGTGTGCCGCACCTTCCAGGAGAAGTGCATCAAGGATCTGGAGCTGAACGCGGCCGCGGCGGCCACGGTGGAGCGCAGCCTCATGATGTGCACTTCGCTGGCGCCGGTGATCGGCTACGACGCCGCCGCCAAGGTGGCCAAGGAAGCCTTCAAGACCGGCGAGACCATCCGCGAATACTGTCGTCGCACGGGCATCGTGAGCGATGCGCAGCTGGACCGGCTGCTGGACGCCACGGCCATGACCAAGCCGGGCGGCAAGGGCCCGGGCGGCGGCTGAGCCGGACGGCCTCCCGCCGCGCGGCGCCGCGGACGTGGCTCAACGCTGGAACACCACCGGCTTCGCCTCGGCGCTCCGCACGCATTGCACGTTCAGGCTGATCCGCGTTCCAAGGAAGTCGCCTTCGGATGTGTCGTTGAACAGACCGAAGCTTGCCACCCGGCGGATCTCCCGGAAGCCGTGGTCCTGCAGCATGCCTCCAAGGATGTGGAACGAGAAGCCGGTCTTGTGGAAGTCGAAGGGCTCGATCTGGCCGCCCATGATCATGCGCTGCACGAACCACTGCTGGCGCAGGTCGTGCCCGCTCTGCAGGAACAGCCTGCACAGCACCTCCAGATCCGGCACCGCCACCCGAAGGATGCCGCCCACCTTCAGCACGCGCGACGCCTCGTTGAGGGCCTGGGTGAGCTCGCCCATGTAGCTGAGGTGCTCGTACACGTGGGACGCGTAGACCTCGTCCACGCTCTGGTCGGCGAACATGGAGAGGTCCGTCACGTTGCCGCGCACGTCCACGCCCGGGCGGTCCTCCACGTTCACGATGGTCCAGCCTTCCTTCACCTCCCAGCCTCCCAGATGCAGCTTCAGCGGACGGCCGGCGGGCGCGGTGAAGGTGTTGGACATGGCGGGCCATGGTAGCGGCGTGCCTTGGCGTGACCTCCGTTCCACGCACTATCTTCCGCGCATGCAGGGCCGCACCTCCGACGCCGCGCCGACCACGCCTCCCGGATCGCCGCGCCGGCGGCCGCTCTATCTGCAGCCCACCATGCTGGTGCTGATGGGACTGGGCTACAGCGGCGGCGTCCCGCTGGAGATGAGCTTCAACCTGATGCCCACCTGGGCCGCCAAGGCGGGCTGGGGCGTGATGGACATCGGTCGACTCTCGCTGGCCAAGCTGCCGTACTCGTTCAAGGTGCTGTGGGCGCCGCTCACGGACCACTGCGGCATTCCCGGTCTCCGATGGCTGGGTCGGCGCCGTGCGTGGCTGCTGCTCACGCAGGTGGCGTGCCTGGCCATGCTGGGCGTGCTGGCGTGGAACATGGACGGCCGCGGCGGCGCCCTTCCGGCCGACGCCATGCTGGCGCTGGTGGGCGTGCTCGTGTTCGCGGGCGCCACGCAGGACATCGTGGGCGACGCGTTCCGCGCCGAGAGCCTTCAGCCGCACGAGTTTGGCGCGGGCGCCAGCGTCTTCGTGACGGGCGCACGACTGGCCGGCGTGGTGGGCGGCGCGGGCGCGCTGATCGTGGCCAGCCGTCTGGGCGCGTCCACGGCGTGGAGTCCCTGGGCGTGGACCACGGCCATCGGCCTGCTGGCGCTCTCCACCGTGGCCGGCATGGTGGCCACGCTGCTGGCCAAGGAGCCGGAACGCGCCGAAGGCATGGCGCACGGCTTCGCTGGCTCCGTGGCGCAGCCCTTCCAGATCTTCTGGCAGCGCTGGAAGTGGCGCCTGCCGGTGCTCTTCCTGTTCACCATGATCTATCGACTGCCGGAGAACCTGGCGGGCGCCATGACCTCGCCGCTGCTGGTGCAGGGCCTGGGCTACGACCTGGAGTCGATCGGCTGGGTGAAGCAGGCGCTGGGCGCCGGCATGAGCATCGTGGGCACCATGCTGGGCGGCTGGGGCATCGCTCGATGGGGCATCCTTCGCTGCCTCTGGGTGTTCGCGCTGCTGGGCGCGCTGAGCAACACCGGACTGTGGGTGCTGGCCCAGGCCTACGACGCCACGGTGGCCGTGAAGGCGGCGTCGGGCGGGGCGCCGGTGGCGGCGCTGATCCCGGTGATCGCCGTGGAGAACATCGGCGGCGGGCTGGTGACCTGCGCCTTCGTGGCCTACATGATGAGCGCCTGCGACCGGCGCGCCACGGCCACGCAGTACGCGCTGCTCACCTCGTTCATGGCCATCGGCAACTCGCTCACCGGCTGGCTGAGCGGATGGATGGTGGCCACCTTCGACTACCGGCCTTTCTTCGCGCTGTCGATCGCGGCGGTGCTGGTGGCCATCGCTCCGGTGCCGTTCCTGCTGCACACGCCGGGTTCGGACGCGGACGGCGCGGCCACGACCTGAGGCTCAGAGGAAGAGGCCGGCGATGGCGCCGGTCATCCAGCAGGCCAGCGCGCCCGCCACCATGGCGCGCAGACCCAGCGAGGCGAAGTCGGCGCGCCGGCCGGGCGCCATGGCGCTGAGACCGCCGATCTGGATGGCGATACTGGGCAGGTTGGCGAACCCGCACAACGCGTAGGTGGCGATGTTCTGGCCACGCGTGGAGATCTGGCCCGCCTTCACCGCCTGGGCCAGGTCCACGTACGCCACGAACTCGGTGCAGATCACCTGCTGCCCCATCAACGAACCCACCTTCTGCGCGTCCGGACCGGTCCCCAGGCACCATGCCAGCGGCGTGAAGATCCAGCCGAGCAGGTTCTGGAAGGTGAACACCGGCAGTCCGTGCGCGGCGCGCCACGACGCCACCGACGGCAGCTCGCTGAGCGCGGCCAGCGGCCAGTTCAGCATGGCCAGCAGCGAGACGAACGCCACCAGCATGGCCGCCACGTTGAGGGCCAGCTTGAGACCGTCGGTGGCGCCCTCCGCCGCGGCGTCCATGACGTTCACGGTGGTGCGCGGCATCTCCCGCAGCGCGCCCAGCGACTCGTGGGCCACCGCCTCGGTCTCCGGCAGCATGAGCTTGGCCATCACGATGCCCGCGGGCGCGCTCATCACGCTGGCGGTCATGAAATGCTTGGCCACCTCGATGCGCATGGCCTGGTCCGCGCCACCCAGCATGGTGATGTACGCCGCCATCACGCTGCCCGCGATGGTGGCGAACCCGCCCACCATGATGCACATGACCTGGGAGCGGGTCATGCCCGCGATGAACGGCTTCACCGTGAGCGGCGCCTCGGTCTGGCCCAGGAAGATGTTGGCGGCGGCGCTCAGCGCCTCGGTGCCGGAGATGCCCAGCGTGCGGCGGATCACCCAGGCCAGCGCCGCCACCACGCGCTGCATGACGCCCAGGTGATACAGCACGGCCATGAAGGAGGCGAAGAACACGATGATGGGCAGCACCTTGACCGCGAAGATGAATCCCCAGGCCTGCGAGGCGTCGGCGGCCTTGCCGAACACGAACTCGGTGCCCGATTCGGCGAAGCCGATCACGCGGGTCACCGCCCCGGCGAACAGGTCGAAGGCCGCCACCACCGGCGGGAAGCGCAGCAGGAGGAAGGCCAGCGTGAACTGCAGCGCCAGCCCGGCCGCCACGGTGCGCACCGCGATCCGGCGCCGATGAAGGCTGAGCGCCCACCCCAGCGTCAGGATGACGGCCAGTCCAAGGAGTCCGGTGAGGTCAGGCATGACGGGTTCCTTTCCGTTTCAGTCGCCCGCGCTGGGCGTGAAGCACGACTCGCATCGAGGCTCGTAGCTCTCCGCGCCGCCCACCACGATCCGCGCGGTGGACGCCACCAGCCGCTGGGTGCGGGTGGACGGCGCGCCGCACCGCGCGCAGGTGCCCTGCAGGCGCACCACGTGGTTGGCCGCGGCCAGCAATCCCGGGAACGGCTCGAAGTGACGGCCGAAGTGGTCGAAGTCGATGCCCGCCACCACCACGCGGCGGCCCTGCGCCACCAGCGTGAGGCAGGCCTCCAGCAGCGGCTCGCCGAAGAAGTGCGCCTCGTCGATCATCACCACCGGCGACGCGCCCACCAATCCGGCCACCTGACCCGCATGCAGCACTTCGACGGCCGCATGACGCTCCCCGGCGTGGGTCTCGATGGAGTTCCGCAAGGAACGGGTGTCCCGCGCGGGGCGCAGCACCGTCACCGGCGTGCCCAAGGCGGCAGCCGCGGTGATCCGGCGCAGCAGTTCCGTGGTCTTGCCCGCGAACATGGGTCCGCAGATCACCTCGAGTCGGCCGGCGGTGGAAGTGGGCGCCATGGTCGCGCGAAGCCTAGTGGCCGGCTCCGGACTCGCCGAACGCCGCGGCGAAGCGCCGGAGCCCTTCAGCCAGGATGCCCTTCGAGGTGGCGAAGCAGAGCCGCACATGTCCGGCCGCGCCTTCGCCGAACCATCGCGGGCTGCCGGGCACCACGGCCACACCATGCTCCATGCGCAGCCGTTCCACCAGCCCCTCCACGGTCTCGTCCGGCCGCAGGGCCTTGGGCGTCACGCGTGCGAAGGCCACGTAGGTGGCGTCGGGCGTCTCCACCTGCACGCCCGGGACGCTCCGGAGGCCCTCCACACACTGGTCCCGGCGCGCCTGCAGGTGCCGCAGGAAACCGTCCAGCCACGGCAGCGCGTGGTCGTACGCGGCGGCGGCGGCCACCTGACTGAGCGTGGCCGCACCGTCGACGGTGCTGGGATGCTCGCTCGCCTGCAGCACGGCATGACGCTCCGAGGGATCCGGGAACGCCAGGTAGCCGATGCGAAGCCCCGCCAGTCCGAACGACTTGGAGAAGCCGTGCACCACCACCGCGTTGGCGGCCAGCTGAGGTTCCAGCGCCAGCGCGCTGGTGAAGACGGCGGGCGGATAGACGATCTCGCTCCAGATCTCGTCGCTGAGCATCCGGAGGCCGTGCCGCAGGCAGAAGCGGCCCAGCGCCGTCAGCTCGTCGCGCGTGAAGCAGCGGCCCACGGGGTTGTGCGGATTGCACAGGCACAGCATGCGCGTGCGCGGGGTCACCAGCGAGGCCAGCCGATCGAGGTCCAGCGGCGAACGACGGTCCACATGCCACCGCACCGGGACACCACCGGCGCTGCGCACGGTGTGCGCGAAGAGGAAGTCGACCGGATCCAGGACGATCGCCTCGTCACCCGGCTTCAGCCAGTGCCGAGCCATGGTCATCAGGCCCGCGGCCGCGCTGTTGACCGCGATCACGCCGTCCGCCTGCACGGGAGCGCCACGCCGCCGCCGCAGGTAGCCGGCCACGCTGTCGCGGAAGGCCGGAAGTCCGCCGGCGGGGCCGTAGGAGAACACCCCCTGCGCCACCTCCTTCGCCAGTGCCTCTCGGATGGCGGGTGCGGCTGGAAAGTCCGGGTCCGCCGCGGTCAGGGGAATCACGCCCTGAGGCAGTTCGGCCCAGCGCAGGTTGAATGCGCGCGAACGCAGCGCCTCCAAGGGCACTGCGGCGTCCTCGAACGCGTGTGGATCGATCGTCATCCGGTGACCAGCGGCAGCGGCGTGCGACCGCTGACGGGCTCCACGAAGGCGGCGGCGATGGCGCGGCCTGCCTCCACATACCGCATCATCACCGGGTGGCGCGACGCGTTGTAGCGTTCGAAGGCCGCCTCCACCTGCGCCTCGCTGGCGCTGGCCTCCAGGCCGTGAGCCAGCAGCGCGGCGTCCTCCAGCGCGCTGTTGGCGCCCTGGCTGGTGAAGGGCAGCAGCGGGTGCGCCGCGTCCCCGATCAGCGCCACGTTGCCCCGCACCATGGACGGCGGCGGATCCATGTCCACGGTGTGCCAGACGTGCGGCGCGGATGGCTCCGTGGCCTCCATGGCCTGCCGAACGGGCGCGGGGAAGTCGCGAAGATGCTCACGGAAGAAGTCGGCCGCCTCGCCCGCCGCGGGCGCCGGGAGTCGGCGCGAGTCGAACTGCACGAACCAGATCACGCGGCCGCGCCCGCACGGAACCAGCCCCACCGCCAGCCCGCCCGAAGGGTGCATGAACTTGCGGAAGGTGGTGCCCAGCGACTGCGCCAGCGCGGGCAGATGCACCGCCGAGACGATCTCCTTGACCCGGCCCGGGCGCCAGTGATGCGAGGGTTCCATGGACTCGCGGCAGCGGGACCGGACCCCGTCGGAGCCCACGAAGGCGTCGGCCTCGATCTGCGTGCCGTCCTCCATGCGCGCGCAGAGCGCGCGGCGTCCCTCCCAGTCGAAGCTGTGGAAGGCGCGCCCGAACTCGATCAGCCCTTCCGGCATGCCCGCACGGATGGCGGCCAGCAGCTCGTGACGGCTGACGGCCACGGCCCCCTCCAGCGGCTCGTCGGCCAGCGGGTCGCCGCCGATGGTCTCGATGCGTGCGTGCTCCAGGGCCTGGCCGAACTCGTGCGGATCCTGATCCAGTCCCAGCGCACGCAACGCGCGCGCACCGTTGCCCAGAAGGATGAAGCCGAAGCCGCGCTCGGCGTAGCCCTCGGCGCGCTCGTACATGGTGACCGGCACGCCGTGTCGCCAGAGGCCGCGCAGCAGCCCCAGCCCGGCCACGCCGCCTCCGACGATCGCCACGCGGATGGATGCCATCCGACCATCCTACCGCTGCGTCGACGGCGCACCGGGCGATACGCTCCGGTCCGTGACCACGCGCACCCAGAGCACCTCCACCGAAGTCCTGATCGAGGACCTGCACAAGGGCTTCGACGGCAAGCCCGTGCTCACCGGCGTGAACCTGCGCATCGCGCCGGGCGAGCTGGTGGCCGTGGTGGGCGGCTCCGGCTGCGGCAAGACCGTGCTGCTGAAGCACGTCACCGGTCACCTGCACGCCGACCGCGGACGCGTGCTGGTGGCCAACCACGCCGTGGATCCGGATTCGGGCGGTGCACCACCCCTGCTGGACGTGGGCCGCGCCTCGGAGGACCAGCTGGACCAGGTGCGCGAGCACTGGGCCGTGGTGTTCCAGCGCAACGCGCTGCTGACGGGCGACGTGTTCCAGAACCTGGCCATGCTGCCCCGGGAGACGCGGAACATGACCGACGCGCAGATCCTGCCCCTTGCCCGCAGGGCGCTGCAGGACGTGGGGCTGGATCCGGATCTGGTGCTGCACCGGGACCGCGACATGCTCTCGGGCGGCATGGCCAAGCGCGTGGCCGTGGCCCGCGCGCTGGTGATGGACCCGGTGCTGGTGCTCTACGACGAGCCCACCTCCGGACTGGATCCCGAGATGTGCGTGCAGATCCACGACCTCATCCGGAACACGCACCTGGCGCAGCCGCAGCTGGCCGCCACGCGCGCCGGAGCCGTGCGGACCAGCGTGGTGGTGACGCACGACACCGAGCTGCTTCGACGACTGGAGCCGCGCGTGATCATGCTGCACGCGGGAAAGGTGCTGTTCGACGGCGCGTTCGACGCGTTCCTGGACAGTCGCGATCCGCACGTGACACCCTACCTGCAGCAGATGCACGCGCTGAACCGCCGCGACCACGGCAACTGAGCCGCGCCCGGGGGCGCCGCCATCCGGACTGCGGCCCGCACGAGGCGGACCCGCGGCCGCCGCTGCGGCGCGCGTCAGGACATGGCCAAACGCGGAACCGCTCGCTTGAGCACGGCGCAGGCCGGGCTATCCATGCGCTCCACGCCCGACGCAACCGGACCGCCGAGACAGCCCACGCGTGTGGGAACGGGGCCGCCGCTGCGCCGCGCGAAACACAGGAGACACGCATGACCCGCCTCACCCGTTCCCCCGCCTCCCTGCTCGCCTCGATGGCCACGGCCCTGATCGCCGGCGGCGCCCACGCCGTGGTGGTCCTCGGCAACGGGGACTCCATCAATCTGGGCGCACTCATGAGCCCCACGAGCGACCGCACCGTGATCGTGAACGACAAGATGTTCGTGTTCGAGTCGTTCTCCAGCTCCCAGTTCGACGCCGGGCTCTTCTCGGTGATCGGATTCGTCAGCGCCGCCACCAACCAGTGGGGCCTGCACAACGTGGGCTTCGACCTGACCGGCCCCTTCGGCGACGGCGACCCGGGCAATCCGCTGGTCCACGAGATGAACCTGCAGTACAACGTCTCCGTGCTGCCCGAGTGGTACGCGCAGGGCGTGCGGCTGCACGACTGCCGCCTCACCTTCAACGGCTCGGCCGGCGGCGACGGCTCGTTCAGCCGCGTGGACGAGACCGTGTGGGACCTGGACCAGAACCAGTTCCTGAAGCAGTTGTCGGTCTACGACACCGCCATGGACACCGGCAATCTCACCAAGTTCGTGGACTCCGTGGACTTCAGCCCCAACGGCTACCGCGCGTTCGAGGTGAACAAGGACATGAAGTTCTTCGCGGCGCACGTCAACGACTTCGCCACGGCGTCCTTCGTGCGCCAGGAGTTCAGCCAGGTGCCCGCGCCGGGCGTGGCGGCCCTGCTTGGGCTGAGCGGCCTGGTGGCGTCTCGACGCCGCCGCGGCTGATCCACGATCCCATCCATCCACGCGTGCGAGGCGCCCCGCCGTCCCGGGCGCCTCGCGCGTTTTTGCGTCGATCGGACTTCCGACGCACCACCGCGCCCCCCGCCGGCATGTCGTGCCCTCGCGCAGGCCGCCTGCCGCGGCCATGCCCGACTTCGGCGCGCACCGGAGAACGCGCCAATGGGGACCGCAGGCCTTGAGACGCGTCCGAAGCGCGTCAAGATCACGCTTCACCGCCGCGCGGGACGCGCCGACACGCCACACGTCGTGGCCCAAGCGTCCGCACGCCCGCCGGCGGCTTTCCCAGGAGACACCCATGAATCGCCGCTTCACGATCCGCACCGCCTGCCTCCCGCTCGCCTCCCTGCTGCTGGCCGCCGCGCCCTCGCACGCCGTCATCGTGCTGGGCAACGGCGAGTCGGTGAACATGTCCGCCCTGTTCGCGCCGGGCAGCGATCGAGTGGTGCGGATCGACGACAAGATCTTCACCTTCGAGTCCTTCACCAGCTCGCAGTTCCAGACGCAGAACTTCACGGTGATCGGCTTCGTGTCCGCCGCCACCAACCAGTGGGGCCTGCACAACGTGGGCTTCGACATCACCGGCCCGTTCGGCGACGGCTCGCCCGGCGACGGCGTGGCCCACGAGATGAACCTGCAGTACAACGTGGCCGTGGCGCCCGACGCCTACGCGCAGGACGTCCGCCTCTGCGACGCCCACCTCACCTTCAACGGCTCGGCCAACGGCACGGGCTCGTACGCGCGGGTGGACGAGACCATCTGGGATCTGGACACCAACTCGTTCCTGGGCAACATGTCGGCCTACGACCACTTCGGCCCGCCGTCCATGACCCGGCTGACCGACGCGCGCGACTTCTGCCGCCTCTACGACAACATGCACGGCTGGCGCGCCTTCGAGGTGAACAAGGACCTCAAGTTCTTCGCCCGAACGGCGGACAGCTTCTCCACCGCCTCGTTCGTGCGTCAGGAGTTCAGCCAGATCATGGCGCCCGCGCCGGGCGCCGCCGCCCTGGTGGCTCTGGCCGGCCTGGCCACGCGCCGCCGTCGCTGACGCAGGATCCGCCGCCCCGCTGCGCGTCCGCGGGCCCGAGTGGTGCGGGCCCGGACGCGCGGCGGCCTCAGCGGCTGAATTCCGCCACGATCCGGTCGCCTTCCTTCAGCCGCAGGAGCCCGGCCTGCAGCGAGAAGCCGTCGGCCTTGGACAGCGCGTCGAAGTAGCGCTGCTCCATGGTCATCCGCGCCGGGTCGCCGGCCATCTTGGTGGACACCAGCGGGCCCAGGTGCACCACGCCGGTGGCCGTGGTGTACGGACCCGAGAAGCGGTTCACGCCGCCGAAGCCGGTGACGCGTCCGTCGTCACCAAAGGTGAGCGTGAGCGGTGCGCCGCCCAGCATCCCGTCGCTGCGCACGGTGACGCATCGCCATTCCGCGCCCATCAGACGCTTCGGGTCCACCTCGGCCCGCTCCTCCGCCTTCTGCACGGCCTTGGGATCCGTGACCGGCTTCGGACCCGAGTCGCAGCCCACGGGGGCCAGACAGAGCAAGGCGGACGCCAGCGCGGCAAGGTGGGTGCGGTTCATGGCGGAAGCCTAGCGCGGGGCGTCGGCGGGCAGCGTGCCGAAGTCGTAGACCTCGAAGCGCTTCCACCGCGGCTTCCACTTCTCCGCCAGCGCCTTGTGACGCGGGTGCTCGACGAACGCCTTGTAGCCGTCCAGCCCGTCGAACTGGGCCAGCACGCCCACCGTGTACCACTGCTGCACGGCGGCGCGCCCGGTGTCCACGTGCGGCCCGATCTCCCAGTGACGCAGGGTGGGGATCTGCGGGAACGCCTCCTGCATGTCCCTGGTCATCTCGGCGGCCTGCGAGGGGTCCGCCAGCTCGATCAGCACCACGTGCTGCAGCCCGGGTTCCGTCTGCGCGGCGGGCTTCACGTGCATGCGGACGCCGCCGCAGCCGGCCAGGGCGAGCGCGAGGGTGACGGCGGCGGTCAGGCGTGGCGGATGCATGCGGGCACTCTACCGCCGTGGCGCCCGTAGGATGCCGCCTCGCACCCAGGAGAAGCCGTCATGACCCCGGAGACCACCGCCGCATTCAAGCAGCTCTACGCCGCCAGCCTCAAGCCCGGCGTGCTGGACCTGAAGACCAAGGAGCTCATCGCGCTGGCCTGCGGCGTCTCACGCCTGTGCGAAGGCTGCGTGCAGCACCACGTGAAGGCCGCCAAGGCCGCCGGCGCCACCCTGGACGAGATCCACGCCGCGCTGGACGTCTGCATCCTGATGGGCGGCGGGCCCGCCAACGTCTACGCGCGCAAGGCGCTGGAACACTGGAACGCCACCTGATCCCATGCGCGACAAGGCCGAGATCGTCCGTGAATGGCTCCCCCGCTACACCGGGCGGGCGGTGGGCGAGTTCGGTCACTACATCCTGCTGACCAACTTCACCAACTACGTCGAGGCGTTCGCCGCCAAGTTCGGCGTGCCCGTGGTGGGCCGCGACCATCCCATGCTGTCCGCCACGGCGGAGAACATCACCATCATCAGCTTCGGCATGGGCAGCGCCATGGCGGCCACGGTGATGGACCTGCTGGGTGCGGTGGACCCCAAGGCCGTGCTGTTCCTGGGCAAGTGCGGCGGGCTCAAGAAGACCAAGCTGGGCGACTTCGTGCTGCCCATCGCCGCCATCCGCGGCGAAGGGACCAGCAACGAGTACATGCCCGCCGAGGTGCCGGCGCTGCCCAGCTTCCGCCTGCAGCGCGCGGTGAGCGCCAGCATCGTGAAGCACAAGTGCGACTACTTCACGGGCACGGTGTACACCACCAACCGCCGCGTCTGGGAGCACGACGAGCGCTTCAAGGACTACCTGCGGCAGATCCGCGCCATCGGCATCGACATGGAGACGGCCACCATCTTCCTGGTGGGCTTCGCCAACGGCATCCCCAAGGGGGCCCTGCTGCTGGTGAGCGACAACCCCATGAGCCCCGAGGGCGTCAAGACCACGCGAAGCGACCGCGAGGTGACCGAGAAGTTCGTGGCCAAGCACATCGAGATCGGCATCGACGCGCTGCGCGATCTCCGTGACCGAGGCGAGAGCGTGAAGCACCTGCGGTTCGAGTGAGCGCGGTCGGCGCCGCAGGCAGCCATAACCTGACCACCTGATGCATCGGCCGGAATTTCCGGGGGCCGGGCGTCCCCGCCGCCGTGATGGACGGCAACTGTTCCTGGAATGGAACACCCATCGCCGCCCAGCGCGGCGAGTTCTCAGGAAGGACGCGGCATGCAGACGAACAGGACGTGGGTTCGAGGACTGGGCGGCGGCGGCGTGATGACCGCGCTGCTGATGCTGGCGGCCGGCCAGGGCGCCGACAGCGTGGGCGCACGCATGGATCCGGCCATCCGCGGCTCGCGCGACGGGTGGCGCCAGTCCGCCCATGCACATCAGGCCGGTCCGGGCGCCGCACCTCGGAAGCCCGTGTCCCCCACGCCCGGCGGCCCGGAGTTCCGCTCGCTGGACGGCACCGGCAACAACCTGCTGAATCCGCGGTGGGGCTCGGCGGGGTCCAACTACCTGCGCGAGGCCAGCGGCGCCCGCTACGGCGACGGTCTCTCCACCCCGGCCGGCGCGGACCGTCCGGGCGCCCGAGCCGTGAGCAACGCCGTGGTGGATCAGGGCGGCCTGGTCACCGCCGATGAACGCGGGCTGTCCACCTGCGTGTACGAGTTCGGTCAGTTCCTGGACCACGACATCGGTCTGGCGGCGGGCGGCTTCACGGAGGCCTTCGACATCCCCGTGCCCGCGGGTGACGCATGGTTCGACCCGGCAGGCACCGGCACGCAGCGGATCTGGATGGACCGCTCCGCCTTCGATCCCACCACCGGCATGCGCACGCCGCGGCAGCAGGTGAACAAGGTCACCTCGTTCATCGACGGCTCCCAGATCTACGGCTGCGATGCGGCACGTGCGGCGTGGCTTCGCAGCGGCACCGGCGGGCGCCTGAAGGTGCGCACCACGCCGCAGGGCGACATGCTGCCGCTGAACGACGGCACCCAGGCCAACGACGACCCGCTGGGCAACCCGCCGGAAAGCCTGGTGGTGGCTGGCGACACGCGCGCGAACGAGCAGCCGGGCCTGACCTGCCTGCACACCGTCTTCGTGCGCGAGCACAACCTGCAGGCCGCGGCGCTGGCCGCGCGCCACCCGGACTGGAACGACGAGCGGCTCTACCAGGAGGCGCGGCGCGTGGTGATCGCCGAGCTCCAGGTGATCACCTACCGCGAATTCCTGCCGGCGCTCATGGGCGCCCCGCTGCCCCCGTGGCGCGGCTACCGACCCATGGTGCAGCCGGGCCTGAGCAACACGTTCGCCACCGCCGCGTACCGCAACGGCCACTCCATGGTGGGCCCCGACGTGGGCATGGTGGACGAGCGCTTCGTGGAGACCGGCTCGCTGCCGCTGCAGGCGGTGTTCTTCAACCCGGCCGTGATCCCGTCGGCCGGCGGCGTGGAAGCCTTCCTCCGCTACTTCGCCACCGACCCGCAGCAGGCCACCGACACGCGGATCGTGGACCCGCTGCGCAACTTCCTGTTCGGACCTCCGGGCGCCGGCGGCTTCGATCTGGGCGCGCTCAACATCCAGCGCGGCCGGGATCACGGCCTGCCCGACTACAACACCGTGCGTACGGACTTCGGCCTGCCGCGCGTGCGTCGCTTCGAGCAGGTCAGCTCGAACCCGGACACCGCTCGCGCGCTCAAGGACCTGTACGGCTCGGTGGACCGCATGGACGCCTGGGTGGGCATGCTGGCCGAGGACCACGTGCGCGGCGCCAGCCTGGGCCCCACGAACCTGGCCGTGCTGCGCGACCAGTTCATGCGTCTGCGCGACGGCGACCGCTTCTGGTACCAGAACGGCCAGTTCCCCCGGCGGCAGCTGGAGCAGATCGAGGCCACGCGACTCTCCGACATCGTGGCGCGCACCACCGGCATCACCGGACTGCAGCCGAACATGTTCTTCGCCAGGGGCGCGGCGGCTCCCTGAGGCCGCGGATCAGCCGGCCGCGGGGTAGTCGGTGTACCCCTTCTCCGCGCCGCCGTAGTAGGTGGCCTCGTCGCCCTTCGCCAGCGGAAGGTCGCGCAGGAAGCGCGCGGGCAGGTCGGGGTTGGCGATGAAGGCGCGACCGAAGCAGCAGGCGTCGCAGAGGCGGCTCTCCAGCAGGCGTTCGGCGTGTTCTCGCGTGAGGCCGGCGGACGCGAACAGCGCACCGCGATACACGGTGCGGTAGTCGCGCAGGAACGCCTCGTCGAAGCCCGGGCGTCCGTACGCCCACTGGTAGTTCACCAGATCGACATAGGCCACGCCGGCATGCTGCAGCTGGCGTGCGACTTCCAGATGCTGCTCACGCCATTCGGTGTCGACGGTGTCGCCGTCGTTGCCGCTGCCGGGCGAAAGCCGCACACCCACGCGATCGGCACCCCAGACCTTGACGCACGCCTGCACGCACTCCAGAAGGAACCGCGCACGCCTCACCGGGTCGCCACCCCACGCGTCGGCGCGGCGGTTCACCACCGAGCTCATGAACTGGTCGGGCAGGTAGCCGTTGGCTCCGTGCACCTGCACGCCGTCGAAGCCGGCGTCCCTGGCGATCTGCGCGGCCCTGCCGTACTGCGCGATCACGCCCGGGATCTCGGCCTCCGTGAGGGCACGCGGCTGGTCGCACTCCACGCGCGCAGGCTTGCCCTGCGCATCCAGTGCGAAGCAGGTGCCCTTGGAGGCCTTCAGATCGCTCGCGCTCACCGGGGCGGCGTTTCCCGGCTGCAGGCTGCGGTGCGAGATGCGCCCCACATGCCACAGCTGCGCGTGGATGCGGCCGCCCGCCGCGTGCACCGCGTCGGTGACCAGACGCCAGCCTGCGGCCTGCTCGGCCGTGTGCATGCCGGGCGTCCACAGGTAGCCCTGGCCCTCCGGGCACACCTGCGTGGCCTCGCTCACGATCAGGCCCGCGCTGGCGCGCTGCGCGTAGTAGGTGGCGGTGAGCTCCCACGGCAGGTTGCCAGGCTGCCTGGCGCGGCATCGCGTGAGCGGCGCCATCACCAGGCGATTGGGAAGCGTGAGCGGGCCGAGGCGCAGCGGTTCGAAGAGCTTCATGGGGGGGCCTCCGTGAGGGTGCCGATGGTAGGCGCGGCGTCCTGTGCGATGCGACCATGCCTCCTCGGGAGAGGGTCGCTGCCGACGCGGTGGACTGGCGCCGGATCAGGAGTCGGAGCCGGCGTCGCTCGACTTGGAGGGATGTTCGACCGGACCCTTCGGAAACAGCAGACTGGCCCCGATGGAGGCGCCGATCACGCCGCAGATGACGCCCAGGCTGACGCCCGTGTGCACGTGCACACCCAGCAGCGGCAGCACCATCTTGACGCCCACGAACATGAGCACCAGACCCAGCCCGTAGTGCAGGAACCGGAAGCTGCCCATGGCACCCGCCAGCATGAAGTAGAGCGACCGCAGCCCCAGGATGGCGAAGATGTTGCTGGTGAACACCACCAGTGGCTCGCGCGTGACCGCGAAGATGGCCGGCACGCTGTCCACCGCGAAGATGATGTCCGTGGCTTCCACCACGATCAGCGCCACCAGCAGCGGCGTGGCATGCAGGGCTCCCTGCACCCGCACCCAGAAGCGCTGACCATGGAAGTCCTGCGTCACCGGCAGCAGGCGGCGCACGATGCGCAGCACACGATTGTCCGAAAGGTCGCCCCCCTGCTCTTCGGTGAACAGCAGTTTGACGCCCGTGAACACCAGGAAGGCGCCGAACAGCCAGACCACCGCGTTGAACTGCAGCAGCAACGTGCCCAGTGCGATGAAGATGGCCCGTGAGACGAGCGCCCCCAGGATGCCGAAGAACAGGACGCGATGCTGGTACTTGGCCGGGACCGCGAAGAACCGGAAGATCACCACGAAGACGAAGACGTTGTCGACGCTGAGGCTCTTCTCGATCAGATACCCCGCCAGGAACTCCAGTCCAAGGTCACCGGCCGCGTCCGCGGGCCCTGTGTAGCCAAGATCTTTGAGCACCCCGGCATACCCGGGATCGGCCAGTTCCCAGCCGGCGAACCACCACAGCCCCAGGTTGAAGAGCAGCGCCAGCGCCACCCACGCCGCGCTCCAGGCGGCCGCCTCGCGGAAGCGCACCTCATGAGGGGAGCGGTGGAACACACCAAGGTCGAGCGCCAACACCAGCAGCACGAAGGCGGTGAAGCCCGCGTAGAGCCACCAGAAGGTGCCGAACGGAAACAGGACCTGGGCGGTGCCATGGTCTGTGTTGGCCATGACCCCCGACAGCAGCTGGAACGTGGTGGCGTGCATGGGACGCTCCGGGGACCCCGGTCAGCGCACCCCGTCCTTCTCGGCCATCATCTGCAGCATGTCCACGCAGCGGTTGGCGTAGCCGAACTCGTTGTCGTACCAGCTGACCAGCTTGAAGAAGCGGTCGTTCAGCTGGATGCACGCCTTCGCGTCGTAGATGCTGCTGCGCGAGTCGCTCATGAAGTCGCTGCTGACGACCTCGTCCTCGGTGTAGCCGAGCACGCCCTGCATGGGTCCTGCGGCCGCGGCCTTCATGGCGGCGTGGATGTCGGCCAGGCTGGTGGCCTTCGCGCTGCGGAAGGTCAGGTCCACGCAGCTCACGTTCGCCACCGGCACGCGGAAGCTCATGCCCGTCAGCTTGCCCTTCACCGCCGGCAGGCAGAGCGCCACGGCCTTCGCCGCGCCGGTGCTCGCCGGGATGATGTTCTGGTAGCCGTTGCGGCCGCCGCGCCAGTCCTTCTTGCTCGGGCCGTCCTGCGTGGGCTGCGTGGCGGTGACCGCGTGCACCGTGGTCATCAGGCCCTCCTCCAGTCCCACGGTGTCCAGCAGCACCTTCACGATGGGCGCCAGACAGTTGGTGGTGCAGCTGGCGTTGCTCACCACGGTGTGGCGCGCCGCGTCGTACTTCTCGTGGTTCACCTTGTAGACCAGCGTGGGCACCTCGGCGTCGCTCTTGGTGGGCGCGCTGATGAGGACGCGCTTCGCCCCGCCGTCCAGGTGCTGCTTCGCTCCCTCGAACTCGGTGAAGCGGCCGGTGCTCTCCAGAACGTACTGGGCGCCCAGATCCTTCCATGGCAGCTTGCCCGGCTCCTTCTCGCTCATGGTGCGGGTCTTCTGGGTGCCCGCCGTGAAGCCGTCGCCGCCGGCCTTCACCTGATGCGCGAAGCGGCCGTGGCTGGAGTCGTGCTGGAGCAGGTACGCCAGGTTGTCCGCCGGCACCAGGTCGTTCACGCCCACGATCTCGAAGTTGCCGCGCTGCGCGGCGATGCGATAGACGAGGCGGCCGATGCGTCCGAATCCGTTGATGCCGATGCGAATGGGCATGGATGGGTCTCCTGAAGGGGGTCAACGATAGGGCGCCCGGCCACTTCCCTCAACCGCCACGGCCGCGCGGACACGGCGACGCTTTGGACGTCCAGATCAGCCCTTGCGAGCCTGCTCGGCCAGCCGACGGCTGCGCGCCGCCTCGCGCCGGCACGCCCCATCGAACACCCACGGGAAGGCGGTGATCACGCCGGCCGAGAGCCGCACCAGCAGGCTGGTCCAGACCTCGCTGCGCGGCCGCTTCAGGCACGCCACCACGGCGCGCGCCACGCGTTCCGGCGGCTGCACGAAGAACTTGGGCGCGTGGTCCGGCACGTCGCCCCCCCGCACGCCCAGGCCGCTGCGCGCCGCGGACTGCTCGAAGAATTCCGTCACCGTGGTCACCGGGTGCACGCTGCTCACCTCGATCCCGTGCGGCTCCAGCTCGAAGCGCATGGCACGGCACATCATGGCCTGCGCGGCCTTGGTGGCGGCGTAGGCGCCGTAGTAGGGAATGGTGAACTTGGCGAGGCAGCTGCTGTTCATCAGCAGATGGCCGCGGCGGTTCGCCGCGATGAGGCGCTTGGCGGCCACGGTGACCAGGTCCAGGCTGGCGAAGAAGTTCACCTCGAACATCTGGCGGAGTTCCGCCTCGCTGGTCTGGTGGTGGGCGCGCTCCATGCCGTAGCCGGCGTTGGCGAAGACCACGTCGAAGCCTCCGAAGGCGCGTTCGGCCGCGTCCAGCAGCTGCGCGCTGGCGTCCGGCGCCGTGACGTCCAGCGCCACCGCGTGCACCTGGCCTCCGTGGGCGCGGATGCCGGCCGCCACCTCGTGCAGGCGCTCCAGCCGCCGCGCGGCCAGCACCACGCGCATGCCTTGGGCGGCCAGCGCCCGGGCGGTGGCCGCGCCGATGCCGCTGCTGCCGCCCGTGATCACCGCCACCTTGCCCGAGAGCGCGCCGATCGCCATGCACGCACCCTAGCACAGGCGCGACGGGCGCGATTTCCTATCCTGCGGGCATGCGTCGATCGCTCGTCGTCATCCTGTTCGCGGCCCTGCTGGCGGGCCATGCCCCGGCGTCCGCGCAAGGCACGCCGCCCGTGACCCCGGGCGCACCGCCGGCCGCCGTGTCCAAGGACGTCCGCAAGCGCCCGGCCCCCACCGTGCCCGCGGGCACGCGACGCGTGAAGGCGGGCGTCTTCGACCTGCCTCCGTACGCTTCGCGGTCCAGTTCCGGCGAATGGGGCGGCATCGCGGTGACGCTGTTCCGCGAGGTGTGCGCCAAGATGGAGCTTCACCACGACTTCGTGCCCTACCCCGACGTGGCCACGGCGGTGGCGGCGCTGGCCGCGGGGGAATGCGACTTCCTGGCCGTGGGCCTGGACCCCACGCCCGACCGCGAGACCGAGATCGATTTCTCGCATGCGTTCGAGCAGAGCGGCACCAGTGCGGCGGTGCGGCTGGACCGGTCCCCCTCGGTGATGCGCATGGCCAGGCAGGTGCTGGACTCCAACCTGCCCGCGCTGCTGCTCTGGGTGCTGGGCTTCATGGTCACGGTGGCCCTGGTGATGACGCTGCTGGAGCGGCGTCGACAGCAGTCGCACTTCGCCGGATCATGGCTGAAGAGCTTCGGCGAGAGCCTCTGGTGGAGCGTGACCACCATGTCCACGGTGGGATACGGCGATCGCGTGCCCGTGACGTGGCGCGGCAAGCTGCTGGGTGGCCTGTGGATGCTGGTGGCGTTCGCGCTCATGTCGGTCCTGGCGGGCGTGATCGCCAGCGATCTGACCGTGAGCCGCATGCAGCCCACCGTGACCAGCCTGAAGTCGCTGCCGCGCCTGCGGCTGGCCGCGGTCGCCGACTCGGCCGCCGCGATGGACGCGCAGACCCGCGGCCTGCAGACGCGCACCTTCGCCAGCCTGCAGGACGCCCTGGATTCTCTGCTGCGGGGGGAAGTGGAGGCGGTGCTGGGCGACACCACCGCGCTGAAGTACCTGGTCCGTCAGGACCACGCGTCGGAACTTGCGGTGCTTCCCGAGCCGCTTGTGGTGGAGTACGCCTGCATCCCCATCGCGCCGGGCCTGCCCCACGAGATCCGTGATCCGTTCAACTACTGGGTGCTGCGCATCATCGAGAGCGCCAACTGGCAGACCTACCACCGCGTGGTCGCAGGAGAGAACTGACATGCCCACCTTCCCCGGACCCCTGATCGGCATGGTGCACCTGGCCGCGCTTCCCGGCACGCCCGCTGGCGAATGGCGCGTGGAGCGCGTGGCCAAGGCCGCGGCCGCGGAGGCGAAGGCGCTGGAGGACGCCGGCTTCGACGCGGTGCTGGTGGAGAACATGCACGACCTGCCGTACCTGCGCCGGGAGGTGGGACCCGAGATCGTGGCCGCCATGAGCGCGTGCGTGCTCTGCGTGCGCGCCGCGGTGTCGGTGCCGGTGGGCGTGCAGGTGCTGGCGGGCGCCAACCGCGCCGCCCTGGCGGTGGCCAACGCCTGCGGCGGCTCGTTCATCCGCGCCGAGGGGTTCCATCTGGCGGCCGTGGCCGACGAAGGCCTGCTGGACGAGGCCGACGCCGGACCGCTCCTGCGATTCCGTCGCGTCATCGGCGCCCAGCGCGTCCTGATCGCCGCCGACGTCATGAAGAAGCACTCCAGCCACGCCATCACGCGCGACCTGGACCTGCGCGAACATGTGAAGACCGCCGAGTTCATGGGCGCGGACGCGGTGGTGGTCACGGGCAGCGCCACCGGCGAGCCGGTGGACATGGGCGACCTGCGCGAGGTGCGCGAGGCCACCCGACGTCCCGTGCTGGTGGGCTCGGGCGCGGACGCCTCCAGCGCACCGCACCTGCTGGAACACGCGGACGCCATCATCGTGGGCAGCTCCATCAAGCGGGGCGGACGCTGGGATCGACCGGTGGACGCGGCCGCGGCCCGCGCCTTCGTCAAGGCCGCGCGGAAGGCGCGCTGACCCGCCCATGCGCGTCTGGCTGAACGGTGCGGTGGTGCCGCTGGAGCAGGCGCACGTGAGCCCCTTCGACCGGGGCTTCCTGTTCGGCGACGGCGTGTACGAGCTGGTGCGCTTCTTCGACGGCACCGGCATGGCCATGGAGGCGCACCTCCGGCGGCTGGAGCGGAGCCTGGCGCAGACCCGGATCACGGGCTTCACGCGCCACCAGGCCGCCCACGCCATGCATGCGGTGCTGGACGCCCAGGGCCTGCGCGACGCCGCGGTCTACCTGCAGGTGACGCGTGGGGCGCCGCCGGTGCGCTCGCACGTGCCGCCCGCGGGACTCGCCCCCACCACCTTCGCCTACGCGGTGCCCTGCGGGCCGCTGGACTCGCTGCAGGAGCCTGCGCCCATCCGCGTGAGCGTGCAGCCGGATCTGCGCTGGCATCGCTGCGACATCAAGAGCATCAGCCTGATGGGTTCCGTGCTTCCCATGCTGGCGGCGGCGGACGTGGACGCGGAGGAGGCCGTCCTGGTGCGCGACGGGCTGCTGAGCGAGGGCGGCAGCTCCAACGTGCTGCTGGTCCGGGACGGCGCCGTGATCACGCCGCCGGTGGACGACGAGCCCTCCATCCTGCACGGCACCGTGCGCGAGGTCGCCCTGCAGGCCGCGCGCGAGGCGGGTCTGCGCGTGGAGGAGCGGCGTGTGCGTCAGGTGGAGCTGGCCGGGGCGGACGAGATCGTGGTGGCCAGCAGCCGGCGCATCCTGGCGTCGGTCACGCACGTGGACGGCCGGCCGTTCCGCGACGCGCGGCCGGGTCCCGTGGCCCGACGCCTGCTGGAAGGCGTGCGTGAGTCCGTGCGCGCCACCATGGCCACCGCGTCCGGCTGAACGCCGCCACGCCGTCGGGCGCCTTTCCGGCTCCTAGAATCGCCCCCATGCAGAAGCTGCTGGCCATCAGCGTCGGAAACTCGCGCACCGCCGTGGGTCGCTTCGAGGGCGACCGCCTGGAGGCCAGCGACCATGTGGAGAACGGAGACGCCGCGGTGGTGGCGCAGGCCATCGAGCGTCACTGGCAGGCGCTGGAGGACGAGGACGCCATGGTGGTCCTGGCCAGCGTGAACGACCCCTTCGCCACGCGGCTGGTGCCTGAGCTGGAGACGCGCACCGGCGCGGAGGTGCACCGCGTGCGGCGCGACCTTCCCATTCCCATCGGCACCTGCGTGGACGACGACGCCAGCGTGGGCGAGGACCGCCTGCTGGCGGCGGCGGCCGCCTGGGACGCGCTCAAGCAGGCGGTGGTGGTGGTGGACGCGGGTACCGCGATCACGCTCAACTTCATCGACGGCGAAGGCACCTTCCACGGCGGCGCCATCGCGCCCGGCGCCACGCTGCAGCTGAAGGCGCTCCACGAGCACACCGCGCTGCTGCCGCGCGTGGCCTTCGCCCAGCCCGAGGCCGGCGAGCCCTTCGGCCGGAACACCGCGGAGGCCATGCTCATCGGCGTCTACGAGGGCATCCGCGGCATGGTGCGTCAGTTGGTGGAGCGCTACGCCGAGCACTACGGCGCCTTCCCCATGGTGGTGGCCACCGGCGGCGACGCGGAGACGCTGTTCCGCGGCGACGAGCTGGTGGACCGGATCGTGCCCGAGCTGGTGCTGCGCGGGATCGCGGTGGCGGCGCGTCACGCCTCGGAGGGCGTGGAGGACGAGGCCGCTCCCGACGAGGAGGCGTGAGCCACGCGGAACCCATGCGTGCGGCATGGTGCACGCCTCCAGGCGAGGCGGCGCTGGCGGTGCTGCAGGTGCGGGGCTCCGCCCGCCAGCTGGCTTCGCTGGTGCACGGTCCGCTGCCGGATCCGGGCGGCGTCGCGCTTCGAACCGTTCCCGGCATCGACGAGGCGGTGACGCTCCGCCTGGACGATCGCACGCTGATGCTCACGCCGCACGGCGGACCTCGCATCCGACAGCTGCTCACGGACCGGCTGCGCGCGCTGGGCGCGTCCGTGGAGGCGGCACCCGCGGACCTCTGGTGCACCGCCACCGCGAACGCCGTCACGCGCCGCGTGCTGGCCTCGCTGCCGTACGCCGCCAGCGAGGAGGCCGTTCCGCTGCTGCTGGCCCAACCGGAGCGATGGCGTCGGCACGGACCGCCCGGCCCGGAGGACGCGGCACGCGGCCTTCGCCTCCGACGGCTGCTGCGCGCGCCCGTGATCGCGCTGGTGGGACCGCCCAATGCGGGCAAGAGCTCGCTGCTGAACGCGCTGGCCGGCCACGAGGCCGCCGCCACCTCGCCCGAACCCGGCACCACGCGCGACTTCGTGACCGCGCCCGCCACGCTGGCCGGCCTCGCCTGCACGCTGCTGGACGCACCGGGCGTGCGGCAGGCGGCGGATCCGCTGGAACGCGAGGCGGTGGCGTCCGCACGCCGCGCCGTGGCCGCGGCGGATCTTCGCGTGTCGCTGGCCGATCCGTCGCAGCCGTTCCTGGACGAGTGGCCCCACGCGCTGCGCGTGCGCACCAAGCAGGACGAGCGCCGCGCCGGTGACGCCCCGCAGGTGAGTGCGCGCACGGGCCAGGGGCTGGCATGGCTGGCGGCCACCCTGCGTGAGGCGCTGGTGCCCGCCGCCGACCTGGCGGATGAGCGGCCGTTCGACTTCGACGTGCCCTGACAGGCACTGCCGCGGCGACGCGCGTCAGAGACCCATGATGGCGTAGCCGCTGTCCACGTACAGCGTCTCGCCGGTCACGCCGTTGGCCAGCGGGGAGAGCAGCCACGCGGCGGCACCGCCCACGTCCGAGGTGGTGATGTTGCGGCGCAGCGGCGCCTTCTTCTCCACCCAACCCAGGATCTCGCCGAAGCCCCCCACCGCCATGGCGCTCAGCGTGCGCATGGGCCCCGCGCTGATGACGTTGCAGCGGATGTTCTTCTGCCCCAGCTCCATCGCCAGGTAGCGGTTGGTGGCCTCCAGCGCCGCCTTGGCCACGCCCATCACGTTGTAGCCGGGCACGGCCTTCTCGGCGCCGTAGTAGCTGAGCGCGATCATGCTGCCGCCGTTGGTCATCAGCGGCGCGGCGCGGTTGGCCATGGCGGCGTAGGTGTAGGCGCTGATGTCCATCGCCTGCGTGAACACCTGACGCGGCGTGGCGGTGAACATGCCCTCCTTCAGCCACTCCTTGTCGGCGAAGGCGATCGAGTGCACCAGGAAGTCGATCGTGCCGAAGTCCTTCGCGATGCGCGCGAAGGCCGCGTCGAGGTCGGCGTCGCTGCCGGCGTCCATCGGCTGCAGCCAGGGATCCTTCACGCCGAGTTCCTCGAGCGCGCCGCGCACGCGGCGCTCGTTCTTCTCGCCGGGCAGGTGCGTGAAGATGCACTGGCCGCCCTGCTCCAGGATGCTCTGCGTGATGCCGCTCGCCGCGCTGCGGTCGTTCATGATGCCCACGACGAGACCGCGCTTGCCTGCAAGGATTCCCATGGTGGGGGAAATCTAGCGTTGCGCGGGCGCGGCTGCCGGATCCGCCGCCGGAGCGCGCACCACCGCCCAGACCTGAAGCGGCTGCACCTTGCCCATGGCGCGCAGTTCCACCCGGTCGAAGAGCGCGCCGGAGAGGCCCGCGGCCGGGGCGAGCCGGAGCTTCACGGTGCTTCCGTCCTTGGAGGGCGTCACCGACACCAGTTCCGCCGCCACCCGCGCGGTGCCGGCGACGGTCACCTCGCCGTCCAGACGCTCCAGGCACTCCAGCGTGACTTCGCGCGGCTGGCCCGGCGCCGCCACGCCCAGTCCGGCCACGAAGTCGCGCATGCGCAGCACCGGCGGCACCGAGAGGTGCTCGTCACGGACGCGCACGGCCAGCACCGGGCAGTCCCTCCGATCGGTCTCCACCAGCCAGTACGGCGGACGACGATCCTCCGGGATCTGGCTCAGATCCGTGCGCAGCACGTAGGTGGACCGCGGCGCGTCGCGCGCCGGGTCGAATCCCAGGAACTGCGGCGGTCCGCCGTTGGAGCTCACCACGCGGAAGTTCTGGCGATCGACGCTCTCCACCACCACGCGCCCCACCTTGGGCCCGTTGGGCGGCGGCGTGATGGCGCTGGGAACGGCACGCAGGCTCTCCGCGATCTCCGCGCGCACCTCCACCTCGAGCACCCGCTCGAACCCCTCGGCCAGCACCTTGATGGTGGCGTGCTTGGGGCCCGCCGCGGGCGCGGCGCCCAGCGTGGCGTCGAAGGTGGCGGTGGCGCCGGGCGGAATCTCCTGCCCGGCCAGGTCGCTGGTGGTGGTGCAGGCGCAGGAGGCCTGGACGGCGATGATCCGGACCGGGGCGCTCCCGGTGTTGGTCAGGGTGACGGTGGCCTTGCGGCTCTCCCCGACAGGCACAAAGCCGAACTCCACCGAGGAAGGCTCCGCACGAAGAGTGGGAGGTCCGGGAATCATCTGGCGCGCCGGCGGGGTCGAGGCGGGACTCTGCGCCATCGCAACCAGGCTTTCGCCCACCGCACAGAAGGCCAACAGAGCGGCCAAGATCGGTGATTTCAGGGGTTTCCGGCTCATGGTGGGGTTTGCAGGATACGGAGTCCGGCGCCCGCGCGGCTTGCATCCGCAGTGGATGCCGCGCCAGTGTGTGTGGGGGTTCCCGGTTTTTCCTCCTTTTCGAACGGGGTTTCTTGCCTGCCCCCGAAGCCGGGCTATGTTGCGGGGGTCAGAGGTTGAGGCGAAAAACCCACCAATGACAGGCTGACGAAACTCGACTCGAGAAAGAGACGGTTTCGTGTGTCTTGACCGCGAAAGTGGTCACTTACCAAGCCCTTTTCCCTCCCTCCGCCCCCGGTCCTTGTGGCCGGGGGTATTTATTTCCACGCTGCTCGGCCGTCGGAGCGCGTCGCGTGCGGCCCGGGCCCTGTGGATCCGCCTCAACCCCTTGCGGAGAAGGCGTTTCGGGCCGCTTCCCGTTCCGTTAGACTCGCTCCCCCTTCCGAACCTGAGGAATCGACCCATGAAGAGCACCGACCTGCGCCCCGGCCTGGCCCTGAAGATGGACAACCGCCTCTACCTGATCACCAAGGTGG
>CAZKHO010000006.1:0-32514 GCA_964552505.1 uncultured Bifidobacterium sp.
CCGAAGTTGGAGACGTAGACCTTGGGCGTGGTGTTGGTCACCCCGGTCGAGGCGGCGGTCACGGCTGCCGTGCCGCCGGTGGTGGTGGTCTGGAAGTCCCAGGCCGCGATGACGCCGCCTTGGGCCATGCTGCCGGCAGCCGCGATGGCTCCGGCGACGAGAATCGTGTGGATCTGCTTCTTCATACTGTTTCCTTTTGTGTTGAGGGAGCCGAAAGGGAGAGGAAAGGGAGAGTTGGTGGATCGCTCGTGAATCAGGCCGCGCGACGACGCGCGATAAGTCCCGCGAGGCCCACAAGCGCCACCGCGCCCGGAGCCGGGATCACGGTGAACGACGCCACGGCCGCGCTGGTGTAGGTGTTGAACTGCGAGACCGAGCCGGTCCACTGGTTCGCGTCGAACACGTTGCTGAACTGCACGGTGTAGGTGCCGTTGGCCAGGCCGGCCGCCAGGTTCGTGCCCTGCGCGGCGCCGGTCAGCTGCCAGAAGCGGTTGTTGCCCGAGCTGCCGGTCTGGACGAGCTGCAGCTTCTGGTTGGAGACCAGGTTGGCGCCCGAATAGATCGACATCAGCAGCGCCGCCACGTTCGAGCCGTCCAGCCAGTTGTTGTTGGTGGCCGCGCCCGTGGGCGTGCTGCCGCCGTTGTAGGCGTAGTTCTCGAAGTACCAGTTCTGCAGCAGCAGCGACTGGCCGGTGAGCGTGTTCACGGAGCCGAAGTCGTAGCCGTTCAGGCGCGGGTTCTGGCCGGCGCCGATGGCCGAGACGTACGAGGTGCTCGAGGCTCCGGCGAGCTGAAACGCGCCGGTGGCTTCCACCACGCCGACGTCAGCAAGGGCGGCGGAAGCGACGAAAGTGGTGAGGGAGAGAACGGCGAACCGGGACATCGTGCTCCTTTCGGAAGAGCAGGAGGGGAAAGCCTGCATGGCAGGGCCATGCGGGCGATGGGAGCGATCCCTCTCTCCGAACCCTGAAACGCAATCCGTCCGCGGCACACCTCACGCAATCCACAAAAAACCCTGGCCGGGTCCAGGTTGGAGGCCCACCCTTGGGAAACTCCCGGAAAAAGGGCCTCTCTTCCGGGCCGGCTCCCGCGCGGCCCTAGGTTGCCCGTCCAAGGAGGCCACATGGTGATGACCACGGACGGTCGGGCGGGACGGGGGCGGAGGCGGGGACTTCGGGCGGGGGCGGCGGAGGAACGCGCGCGGGCCATCGACCGGCTGGTGGATCAGGCGGAGCGGGAGGGCGGCTGCACCGACCGGATGTTCTGGACGCTGCATTACGACTTCCAGCTGGCGCCCATGACCACCAACCTGCAGCAGCTGCGGGAAGTGGGGCTGGAGGTGCCTGCGGCGACGGATCTGGCGGATCGGGCGCTGCAGCAGCACCTCTGGGAGGTCATCGAGACGCTGGCCGATCTGGGGATCTACCTGCTGCACACGGACCACCTGGACGACCGGCAGCTCTACGCGCTGCTCCAAGGTCAGGTCCTTCGAGAACCTGTGCGCGACCTTCCTCCCAGCGAGGGGGTGTCGGAGTTCATCGATCTTGCGGCGAAGCTGGAGTCCGGGCCACCCAGCGTGGTGGACCGCGACCGGTTTCTTCCCAAGCCGGACTCGCACGATCGCGGCGCTTCGGCGGATTGATCCGGTGCAGGGCCCCAAACGAGAGAAGCCGGCCCACCTCGAGCCGGCTCCTCCCTCAGGCGGCGGCTGTGCGAAACGTCTCCGCGCGCCGCCCTTCGTCGGATGACCCCACCCGACGGCCGAACCATCCAATACGCGGTGGGTGGATGCAAGTGTGATTCGAGCGCCCGTTCGCAAGTGCCGTGCCTGCCACGGTTACACTCGCGCCCCATGCAGGACATGGCCTTGGCGAGCGTGGAACGGGGCTGGCGAGGGGTGCCTGGAGCCTTCGCAGCGGTGGTGGCCGCGTTGGCGTTGGCGGGTTCTTCGGCGCCCGTGGATGGCGGCGCGCCGCAGGCTCCGGCCGCAAGCGCCGTGCCTGCGGAGGCCAGGACCGCGTCTTCGGACACCTGCACGCTGGTGGGCAAGGTGAGCGTGCTGCCTCGCAAGGGTTCCGGAAGCGCCAAGGGTTCCTACACGGGGACCGGTGGCCCTCGGCCCGAGCCCGCGGACCCGCCGGCCAGCGTGGTGTGGCTTGCGGAGAGCGCCCCGCCGGTGGAGAGCGCCAAGGTGGAGCCCGCGCGGCTGGAGCAGCAGGGGCTGCAGTTCCGACCCGCGGTGCTGGTGGTGCGCACCGGCACGCCGGTGATCTTCCCCAACCGCGACCAGATCTATCACAGCGTGTTCAGCTACTCCGACGCGAAGAAGTTCGACCTGGGGCGCTATCGGCCGGGTGAGGAGCCTCCGGCCGTGGTCTTCGAGAAACCGGGCACCGTCACCCTGTTCTGCGAGGTGCACGACCACATGCGCGGATCGATCGTGGTGGTGGACACGCCGCACTTCGCCAAGACCGACGCGGAGGGCAACTTCCGCATCGAGGGCATCCCGGCGGGTACGCGCACCTTCAAGGTGTGGCTGAGCCCCAAGGAGACGCTGGAGCGGACGGTGGATCTGAAGCCTGGCGCCCCGACCACGGTGGACTGGACCAGGCCCGCGTGAAGTTCCGCACGCGACTGGCGCTGGCGATGCTGTCGGTGGTGCTGGTGGCCACCGCGCTGGGCCTTGCCGCCAGCGCCACGCAGGTGCGCGCCTCGTACCGACAGGCGCTGCGCGACCTGTTCGAGTCCGGCGCGCGCACGGTGACCGCGGTGCGCGACGCGGAACTGGCGGCCGTGCAGGCGCGCTGTCGCCGGCTGGCCGCCAGCCCCCGCCTGTTCGCCGCCATGGAGTCGGGCGATCGGCAGGTGCTGTCGCAGGTGGCCGACGACGAGCTGCGCGAATTCTTCGTGGGTGCGCGCGCCGGCTCCGTGGGAGGACGGCGCAGCGCGGGCTACCTGTTCCTGGACGCCACGGCGGCGCCCATCGAGCCCGGCACGGGCACGCCCACCCTGGACGCCGCGGTGGCTGCGCGATGGATGCGCGAGACGGACGCGGTGCGGCAGTCGGGCGAGGCGCGGTTGGGCTACCTGGCCGCCAACGGCACGCCGCTGGAGGTGCTCTTCACGCCGGTGGCCGATCCGGACGACGGCACGCGGGTGGGAACGCTGGCGGTGCTGTTCCCGGTGGAGTTTGCGGCGCCCATGCCCATGGCGGGCGGCGGCGAACTCCGGACCGGGCTGCTGCTGGGCGACGCGATGTTCGGCGGTCAGGTGCCCGCGGCGGCGGGCGGCGTGCTGGCCGCGTCGGGCGGGACGGCCGTGGAAGGCAGCCCCATGAAGGGCGCCACCGAGACGGAGTTTCCGGTGGACGGCGTGCCGTGGCTTGCGTTCCGTCAGTCGCTGGATCCCATGGATCCTTCGGCGCAGCTGGTGATCGCGGCCAGCCTGGAACCCATGCAGGCCGCGCTTCGGCGGCTGGTGGCGTCGGCCGTGGTGTCGGGCGGGCTGGGCGTGGCGCTGGGCGTGGTGGTGGCCCTGGTGATGGCGCGCGGGCTGGCCCGGCCGGTGGCCGCGCTGAGCGACGCGGCGCATCGCGTGGGGCGCGGCGAGTACGACGTGCGCGTGACCGTGCGGCGGCGGGACGAGCTGGGTCGTCTGGCCGAGCGGTTCAACGAGATGACCCACGGCCTCTCGCTCCGTGACAAGTACCGCGGCCTCCTGGATCTGGTGGCGGATCCGGGCATCGCTCAGGAGATGATCGGAGGCACCGTGGATCTGGGTGGCGTGATGACGCCCGCCGCGGTGATCTTCTGCGACATCCGCGGCTTCACGCCGCTCTCCAACCGGCTGACCCCGCACCAGGTGGTGGAGGTGCTCAACGAGCACATGACCGCCCTGACCGAGGTGGTCTACAGGCACGGCGGCGTGGTGGACAAGTTCGTGGGCGACCTGATCATGGCCGTGTTCGGGGCGCCCAAGCCCGGTGCCGACGACGCGGTGCGCGCGGCGCGATGCGCCTTCGACATGGTGCGCACGCGCGAGCGGCTGAACCGCACCGCCAAGGAGCCCATCCAGATCGGCGTGGGCGTGGCCTACGGCGACATGGTGGCGGGATGCATGGGAAGCAGGCAGCGACTCAACTACACGGTGCTGGGCGACCGCGTGAACCTGGGAGCGCGGCTCTGCTCCATGGCGCCGGCCATGGCGGTCTACATCGACGACCAGACGCGCGCGCGCCTGGGGCAGGGCTGGGACATCGCGGCGCTGGAGCCGCTCAAGGTCAAGGGATTCGCCCAGCCGGTGCCGGCGTACCGGATCGATTCGAAGGAGGACGCGGCATGAGGACCGTCGCCATCGTGGGGAGCGTGGCTTCGCTGGCATGGGCCGGTGCAGCCGTGGCGGGGGAGGCGGAGACGCCTGCGGTGCAGACCACCCAAGCCGCGGCGCCCGCCACCCAGGAACTTCCCAGGGCCGTCCCGCCCGACTCCAACGCGGCGGTGCAGGATCGGCCCGCCAGTCCCGACGGCAGCGAGGCCGGCATCGGTGCGGAGGCGGTGCCCACAGGCGACTGGTTCGAGCAGGCCGTGGACCGCTTCAAGGAATTCCACTGCGTGGCCAGCGACGACGGCGGCTTCCGACTGAACACCGACTTCTGGCTCACGCAGGACTTCATGGTGTTCGACCGACCGCCCCCGTCGCTGGTTCGCACCGGCGAGTGGCAGACCTACTGGCCGCAGCTCAACGGGCTGGTGTCGATGGAGTTTGGGGAGCACCTCTCCTTCGTGGCGCTGGGGCAGGTCTATCGAGGCTTCGATCCGGTGGACGAGTCGCTGAGCGCCAACCTGAGCGAGTACTTCGCGGTGATCCAGCCGCTGGACTCCGCGGCGCTGGTGCTCAAGGGCGGCACCTTCGCCACGTGCTACGGGCAGTGGGTGAACCGCCACTTCAGCTTCCAGAACCCGCTCATCAACGCGCCGCTGATGTACGAGGGCATGACGGACATCTCCGACGGATCCGGCAACCTCACGGCCACGCCCGGTCTGGCCAAGTTCCTGGGCCGCAAGAACCTGGCGCAGAACGTGGCCGCCTGGGTGCCCATCATCTGGGGCCCCAGCTACGCCAGCGGCGGCCAGATCGGCGGCACCTGGCAGAACTTCGACTACGCCGCGGAGCTGAAGAACGCCAGCCTCTCCAGCCGTCCGGCCGACTGGCAGTTCTGGGAGAAGGACTTCTCCAATCCCACGCTCACCGGTCGCGTGGGCTGGCGGCCCGACGCGGCGTGGAACCTGGGCGTGAGCGGCAGCGGCGGCAGCTATCTGGCCGCGGATCCGCTGCTGACCAAGCCGGCCAACGCCTGGGACAGCACGCAGACGGTGGTGGGCGCGGACCTGAGCTGGGCCCACGGACCGCTGCAGGTGTGGAGCGAGTTCGCGTTCAGCCGCTGGCGGATCCCCAACCTGCAGCCCGCGGACGCCTACAGCTACTTCGTGGAGGCCAAGTGGAAGTTCGCGCAGCAGCTCTGGCTGGCCGGGCGATGGAACCAGCAGTTCTACGGCGACTATCCGACCACCACCGGCGGCACCACGGCGTGGGGTGACCAGACCTCGCGTGTGGACGTCTGCCTGGGCTGGAAGATGGATCGCTTCGTGCAGCTGAAGGCGCAGTACACCTGGACCACGCAGGTGGGATTCGACCAGCAATCCCCCAGCAACTTCCTCCTGCAGCTGGTCGTGGAGTTCTGAGATGCGACCGACGCGGACCGCCTCCTTCTTCCTTCTCGCCAGCGGCCTGCTGGCCGCGTGTGCATCCAACCCCAGGGCCGTTCCCGAATCGGCGCTGTCCGGATCGTGGCGCAACGCGGACGGCGTCTCGGTGGCGTTCGAGCAGACCGGCGTGATGTCGGTGGACATGCCGGGACCGCGTCCCAAGACGGTGCTGGGCGAATGGAGCATGGCCGACGGCGTGATCACCATCCGGTACCGGCCGGAGTCCCGGATGTGCGTGGACGACGTGGGGCAGTACCGCGTGCTGGTCTCGGCCGAAACCTTCGAGGCGAGCGCGGTGCGCGAGAGCTGCGAGCAGCGCCGGAAGTCCTTCGAGGGCGTCTGGAAGCGGACGGCCGCCGCCCGACCCGTTCCCGGAGGCTGATCGGTACCCTCGCGGCATGCCGCACGGACGCGACATCCTCAACAACGCCCGCATCAACAAGGGCACCGCCTTCAACGAGCAGGAGCGCGAGGCGCTGGGGCTGATCGGGCTGCTGCCGGACGGTGTGACCACGCCGGAGCACCAGCTGCTGCGCGTGAAGCAGCAGCTGCAGCGCTGCACCACCGACCTTGACAAGTACGTCTACCTCAACGAGATGGCCGACATCAACGAGCGGCTGTTCTTCCGACTGCTGCGTTCGGAGCCGGCCGGCCTGATGCCGCTGGTCTACACGCCCACCGTGGGCGAGGCGTGCCAGAAGTTCGGACACATCCTCCGTCGGCCGCGTGGCCTGTACATCGGCCTGAACCGGCGCGGCCACATCCGGCGGGTGCTGGAGAACTGGCCCGAGCAGGACGTGCGCTTCATCGTGGTCACCGACGGCGAGCGCATCCTGGGCCTGGGCGACCAGGGGGTGTGCGGCATGGGCATCCCCATCGGCAAGCTGGCGCTGTACTCGGCCTTCGGCGGCGTGCCGCCCGAGGTCACGCTGCCGGTCACGCTGGACGTGGGCACCAACAACGAGGGCTTCCTGGAGGATCCGCTCTACCCCGGCCTGCGCCAGCGGCGAGTCACGGGCCCCGAGTACGACGCCTTCGTGGAGGAATTCGTGGAGGCCGTGCAGCAGGTCTTTCCGCGCTGCTGCATCCAGTTCGAGGACTTCACCAACCGCACGGCGATCCCGCTGCTGCAGCGCTACCGCGACCGCGTGTGCTGCTTCAACGACGACATCCAGGGCACGGCGGCCGTGGCCGTGGCCGGCATGCTGGGCGCGTGCCGGATCCGCGGCGACCGGCTGCGCGACCACCGCATCGTGTTCTACGGCGCGGGCAGCGCGGCCATCGGCATCGCCGACCTCTGCTGCCTGCAGATGACCCGCGAAGGGCTCTCCATGGAGGACGCGCGCAGGCGCTGCTTCCTGATGAATTCGAAGGGACTGGTCACGCCCGAGACCGCGGGCCTGAGCGAGCACCAGCTGCCGTACGCGCATCCCAACCCGGCCATGAAGGAGCTGCTGGACGTGGTGAACACGCTGAAGCCCACGGCCTTGGTGGGGGTCAGCACCGTGGCCGGCGCCTTCACGCCGCAGGTGATCGAGGCGATGGCGCGCCTCAACGAGCGTCCGGTCATCTTCCCGTACTCCAATCCCACCTCCAAGAGCGAGTGCACCGCCAAGCAGGCCATCGAGGGATCCGGCGGCCGCGCCATCTTCGCCAGCGGCAGCCCCTTCGCGCCGCTGCACCATGGCGGCAAGCTGTTCGTGCCGGGGCAGGGCAACAACGTCTACATCTATCCCGCGGTGGGCATGGCGGTGTACGTCACGCAGGCCAGTCGCGTCACCGACGACATGTTCATCCGCGCCGCAGAGAGCCTGGCCGCGCAGGTGAGCGACGAGGACCTGCGCGTGGGGCTCATCTACCCGCCCGTGGACGAGATCCACGAGACGCTGGTGAACGAGGCGATCGACGTGGCCACGCTGATCTTCGACGCCGGGCTGGCCCGTGTGCCGCGTCCGGCGGACGTGGCCGCGTTCGTGCGAGCGCAGGTCTACGACCCCAGTTACGCCGCCTGAGCGCCGCGGTCGCGCCAGGCCAGCAGCCGGAGCCCGTTCAGCACCACGATCACCGTGCTGCCCTCGTGCATCACCACGGCCAGCGTGGTGTTCACGGTCCCGGACAGGGTGAGCGGGATGAGCGCCAGCACCATGCCCATGCTGATGGCCACGTTCTGCCGGATGACGCCGCGCGCGAAGCGGGCCAGCGACACCGCGAAGGGGATGCGGCCCAGCTCGTCGGCCATGAGCGCCACGTCGGCCGCCTCCAGCGCCACGTCCGTGCCGCCGCGGCCCATGGCCACGCCCACGGTGGCCATGGCCAGCGCCGGCGCGTCGTTCACGCCGTCGCCCACCATGGCGATGGTGCGGTGCGTGCCCAGCAGCTCGCGCACCGCGGCGATCTTGTCCTCCGGCAGCAGCTCCGCGCGCACCTGGTCCACGCCCACCTCGGCTCCCACGCGCTCCGCCACGGCACGGCGATCGCCGGTGAGCATGACCACCGGGCGGACGCCCAGCGCCTGCAGTCGTGCGATGGCGGCGCGCGACTCGGCACGGGGCCGGTCGGACAGCGCGATGGCGCCCATGGGCACGCCGTCGCGCAGCACGCACACGATGGTGTGGCCCGCCTGATCCAGCTGCGCGATGCGCGACTGCAGTTCCGCCGGCACCGCGGCGCCGCTCTCCGCCAGCAGCCGGGGTGAACCCGCCTGCAGATGGGCGCCGTCCAGCGTGCCCTCCAGTCCCTTGCCCTGGATGGCGGCCACGCCCTCCGCGGCGGCGTGGGCGGAGCCCAGCGTGTCCGCCGCGGCCACGATCGCGCGCGCGATGGGGTGCTCGCTGCGGCGCTCCAGGGCGGCGGCCATGGCCAGCAGCGCCGACTCGGCCACGCCCGCGGCCGGCACCATGGCCACGATCTGCGGTCGGCCGGCGGTGATGGTGCCGGTCTTGTCCATGGCGATGGCGCGGATCTCGGCCAGGCTCTCCAGATGCGCCCCGCCCTTGATGAGCACGCCGCTGCGGGCCGCGCGCGCCACGCCCGAGAGCACGGCGGCGGGGGTGCTGATGGCCAGCGCGCACGGACTGGCGCCCACCAGCATGGCGATGGCACGCAGCAGCGCGTCGTCGAACGCAAGCCACCCCAGCAGGGGCGGCAGCGCGATGGCCGCCACGGTGCCCGCCACCACGCACGGGACGTAGACGCGTGTGAAGGCCTCGGCGGCGCGCTGCGTGCGACCCTTCTGGCCCTGGGCCTCCTCCACCAGCCGGATCATGCGGGCCATGGTGGAGTCGGCCGCGCGACGGGTGACCTCGATCTCCAGGCTTCCGTCGCCGTTCACCGTGCCTGCGAACACCTCGTCGCCCGGGCTCTTCTCCACCGGCACGCTCTCGCCGGTGATGGGGCTCTGGTCCACGGCGCCGGCGCCCGCACGCACGCGCCCGTCGGCCGGCAGCCGTTCGCCCGGTCGCACCACCACCCGATCGGCGGGTTCCAGGCGCTCCACGGGCACTTCCTCCTCCACCGTGCCGCGCAGCCGTCGCGCCACGCGGGGCGCCAGCTGTCCGAGCGCGCGGATGGCCTTGCGCGCCTGACCCATGGCGTAGTGCTCCAGCGCGTTCCCCAGCGCGAACAGGAACAGCAGCAGTCCGCCGTCCACCCACTTGCCGATGAACGCCGCGCCCGCCGCGGCCACCACCATCAGGAAGTCCACGTCCAGCCGGAGCCGGACCGCCAGCTGCAGGCCGCGCACGAAGGCGCCCCAGCCCGCCACCAGGTACGCCGCGGCGTAGAGCCCCAGCCACCACTCGCGATGCGCGTCCGCACGCTGCAGCCACCAGGCCCCCGCCAGCGCGGCGCCCGAGATCAGCGGCACCAGCAGTTCGGCGACGCTTCCTTCGCCATGGTCATGCTCGTCCACGGACCCGTGGCGGTGCGCGTCGGGGCTGGACGGGGCGTGCGTCAACGCATCGAAGATAGCCGTGGCGCGGGTAGGATGGCGCGGATGGACGCGTTCCACTTTCCGCCGCCCACGCCCAGCGACCTGGGTGACCGCGAGGTGCCGCGCGACGGCGACCGCCTGGACGGCGCGCGCGTGGCGTTGATGGTGACGGGCGGCATCGCGGCGTTCAAGGCGCCCATGGTGGCGCGCGCGCTGCGCCGGCAGGGGGCCGCGGTGACCGCCTTCTGCAGCGAGGAAGCGCTCCGGTACGTGACACAGGACGCGCTGGAGTGGAGCACCGCCAACGCGGTGGTGGTCCGCCTGAGCGCGCACGCCGAACATCTGTCGGACGCCGCGCCCTTCGACGCCTACCTGGTGGCGCCCGCCACGGCGGCCACCATCGCGCGCATGGCGTGCGGGCTGGCCGAGGGCGTCGTGGGCGCCACCCTGGCGTCCGCCATCGGACGCATGGAGCGGGGGCAGGCGGCGGTGCTGGTGGCGCCCACCATGCACGGCAGCATGCACACCTCCATCCTGGTGGAGAACCTGCGACGGCTGGACGCCCTGGGCGTGCGGGTGATTCCTCCTCGCGACGCCTACGGCAAGCACAACCTGCCCGACGAGGCCACGCTGGTGGAGCAGGTCTGCCGCGCCGTCGAGGCGCTTCGCACCCGTCCGGGTTCCCGCGCGAACCCCACGACGCCCGGCATCGTCCACCCACCCAACGCATGATCACCACCCTCCTCGTCGGCGTCTGCCTCTCGCAGATCAACCCCGTGCCGGTGCCCGTGGCCACCGGCCTTCCCGCCCCTCGCACGGACCTTCCCGCCGGCGCCGCCATGAACGAGACGCAGGTGGCGCAGTGTCCGCTGCCCGCGGCCGCGCCCGCCTTCGGCAACGTGCTGGAGTTCGCGGGCGACCGCCTGGTGATGACCGGCGCGTGCATCGTGCGCCAGCCCGGCTCCGACGGCCAGATCTGCACGTGGGAACTGCATCCGGACGGCAGCTGGAAGACGCAGCCCTACATGCCGCAGGTGAGCGGACTTCGGCCGGAGGAGTTCGTGCTGCAGCGTCTGGGCTGCAACGCGGACACGCTGGTGACCCCCATCACGCGCAAGGCCGGCTCGGGCGAACTGGTCTGGTTCCGTCGCACGGACGAGACGCAGGTGTGGAAGCAGGCGGGCGCCATCAAGGCGCCTCCGGGCGCCGCACGCGTCAACTTCGGCGGCTCCATCGCCATGCAGGGCGACCTGCTGGCGGTGTCCGAGGTGAGCGTGCGTCCCAACATGAAGGACGCGGACTACCTGACCTGTCCGCGCGTCTACCTCTTCCGACGGACCGCCGAAGGCTGGGCGGCCGAGGGTTCGCTGCAGCGCGACGAGGCCAAGCATCCGTGGTGGTTCGGCAGCGCGCTGGCCGTCAGCGGCGACACGCTGGCCGTGGGATACCCGGCGGCGCTGCAGCCCTTCCAGACCGAGAAGGTGCGCGCCAGCGACGAGACGCCCATGGTGTGCGTGTACCGGCGCGTGGACGGCCGATGGAACCTGGAGCAGGAGATCCTCTCCAGCGGCGTCTCGTCCTACTTCGGGTTCGGCAACCGCGTGGCGCTGGAGGGCGATCTGATGGCGGTGCAGTCGCTCAATCCGTTCGCGGAGGGCGCCGACGTGTTCGTGTACCGACGGGTGGACGGCAAGTGGCACGTGGAGGCGCAGCTGATGACCGGTGCCGGCGTGCGCCGCGGGCGCGGCTTCGGCTTCGCGCTGGCGGTGAGCGGTGGTCGCGTGATCGTGGGCGATTCCAGCGCGGTGGAGGGCGAGGACAAGACGGGCCGCGTGTTCGTGTTCGAGCGTCGTGGCGACGTCTGGATGGAGGCCACCCGCCTGAAGCCCAGGATGTTCTGCGCGCCGGCCAGCTTCGGCAGCGCGGTGGCGGCGAAGTGGCCGTGGATCGCCGTGGGCCGCGTGCGCAACGAGCGCCTGGGCGTGGAACCGGGCGGGGCCTACATGTTCGACATGCGTCAGGCGCCGCCGGCGCCCGAGCCGCCCAAGGGGCCGGCTCCTGCGGCGGACGACGCGCCCACCGTCAACTCCACTGGCGCACGCTGAAGGCCAGCAGCAGCAGGCCTGCGCACAGCTGGAAGGGACTCTCCCAGCCGGTCGGCCAGTCGGGCCGGGCCACGGTGTTGAGCAGGGCCGCCAGGAACGCCAGCGTGCCGCACCAGGCCGCCGATCCCTGCTTGCCGCACTGGACCGCCGCCACGGCGGTGATCGCGAACACGGCGTGCTTCAGGAAGGGCACCATGGCGTCCAGCGAGATGCGAGTGAGCAGTCCCACCTGACCCGCGCCCAGCAGCACCAGCCAGGCGCCTGCGATGCCGATCACGATGAGCCACCAACGAGGCATGGTCCCGTCCTTATCGGTGCGAACGCGGCCGGGGCTACACTTCCGGCCCTCTGGAGACCCATCCCATGGCCAAGACCTCCATCGCCCTCCTGCAGCACGCCGCGCCCCCCTCCGAGAAGAGGGAGAGCGTCTTCGCGCGCGTGGAGCGCATGGCCCGTGAGGCCGCGGCGCGCGGGGCTCGCATCCTGTGCACGCAGGAGCTCTTCGGCGGCCCGTACTTCTGCCAGGTGGAGGACGCGCAGCGGATGGACCTGGCGGAGCCCATTCCCGGTCCCACCACCCAGTTCCTCTGCCGTCTGGCGCGCGAGCTGCAGGTGGAGATCGTGGGCTCGCTCTACGAGCGCCGCGCCGCCGGCCTCTACCACAACACCGCCGTGTTCGTGGACGCCGCGGGATCCGTCGCCGGCATGTACCGCAAGATGCACATCCCCGACGATCCGCGGTACTTCGAGAAGTTCTACTTCACGCCCGGCGATCTGGGCTGGCAGGCCGTGCAGGGCCGGGACGCCAAGGTGGGCATGCTGGTGTGCTGGGACCAGTGGTACCCGGAGGCCGCGCGCCTGACCGCGCTCCGCGGCGCGGAGATCCTGTTCTATCCCACGGCCATCGGCTGGTGGCATGGCGAGACGCCTCGCGACCGCGCGCAGCAGCGCGAGGCGTGGATGCTGATGCACCGAGCGCACGCCATCGCCAACGGCATCTGGGTGGCCGCCGTGAACCGCGTGGGCACCGAGGACGACCTGCAGTTCTGGGGCGGCAGCATCCTGGTGGATCCGGGTGGAGAGATCGTGCTGGAGGGCGCCATGGATCGCGAGGAGGTGCTGGTGGCCGAAGTGGACACCGCGCGCATCGAGGAGCTTCGCCGTGGCTGGCCGTTCCTGCGTGATCGCCGCATCGACGCCTACGGCGGGCTCTGCCGACGCTGGGGTGACGGAGGTGAGGCGTGAGCGCCGTGGCGCCGGGCGCCCAGGTGCGCATCGACGCGTCCGCGGCAAGCCAGGGCTTCCGCATGCCTGCGGAGTGGGAGCCGCTGGAGGCGGTCTGGCTGGTGCGACCGCACAATCAGGAGACCTGGCCCGGCTGCCTGCCCAAGGCGCAGGCGGAGTGGGACGCCTGGCGCGCCGCGATGGCGCCGGTGGTGCGCGTCCGCACCACGGACGAACTGGGCGTTCCCACCAACGACTCGTGGATCCGCGACTTCGGTCCGGTCTTCGTGAAGCGCGCCGACGGCCGCGTGGCGGCGCATTCGTTCACCTTCAACGGCTGGGGCGGCAAGTACGAGGTCCGCTCCCTGGACGACGGTGTGCCCGACCGGCTGGCGCCCACGCTGGGCATGCCCATGTGGCGGCACGACTTCGTGCTGGAGGGCGGCAGCATCGACAGCAACGGGCACGGTTCGCTGCTGACCACGCGCCAGTGCCTGGAGAACGCCAACCGCAATCCCGCCTCGGGCAGTCAGGGCATCGAACGCATGCTGTGCGAGGCGCTGGGTGTGTCCAATCTGATCTGGCTGCCGGGCGGCATCGAGGGCGACGACACCGACGGTCACGTGGACGACCTGGCGCGCTTCGTGCGACGCGACTGCGTGGCGGCGGTGCGAGCGCCAGTGGGGCACCCGGACCACGACATGCTGGAGCGGAACTGGACGGCGCTCTCCGAAGCGCGATGCGAGCGCGGTCAGCGGCTGGAACTGGTGGAGCTTCCCAGCCCGGAACCCATCGAGTACGACTTCCCGGCCGACCGATTCGGCCCGGGCGGGCGGCGCATGCTGCCGGCCAGCCACGCCAACTTCCTGTTCGCCAACGGGCACGTGTTCGTGCCGGCGTTCGGGGGGGCCAGCGACGAGGTGGCGTGCCGCCGGCTGGAGCAGGCCAGCGGCTGCAGGGCGGTGCCGGTCTCGGCGCGATGGCTGGTGGTGGGGCTGGGAAGCCTGCACTGCCTGAGCTGTCAGCAGCCGGCCGGAATCGGCGCGTGAACGTGCGTCTCCTGCCGGCATCCAGGCGCTGGCGTGCGGCGGCGGCGTGCGCGGCGGCCGTGGCGGTCTCCGCGGCGGTGGTCTGGTTCACGCCGTCCCTGTTCGTGCCGCTGGCCATGCGGGCCGCGTATCTGGTCACCGGCGTGCGTGCGTCCAGCGTCCTGGTGGCCGGCCATGCGTGGGGCTATCTGGAGGCGGGGGATCCCGGCACGCAGCCCGCGATCCTGCTGCACGGCTTCGGCACCAGTCGCGAGGCCATGCTGGGCGTGATGCCGTGGCTGGCCGCCTCCCACCATGCGGTGGCGCCGGACCTGCCCGGCTTCGGGCAGCATCCGTACCACCAGGGCCGCACGCACGACGCGGACTTCTACGCCAGCGAGGTGGTGCGATTTGCGGACGCCCTGGGGTTCCGACAGTTCGACCTGGTGGGCACCAGCATGGGCGGCGCGCTGGCGGTGCATCTGGCGGCGCGGCACCCGGAGCGTGTGCGGCGCGTGGTGCTGCTGGCGCCGGCGGGGGTGGATCCGCCGGTCCGGAACGCGTTCATGCAGTCCATCGACCGCGGCGAGAATCCGCTGGACATCCGTGGCGAGGAGGACTTCGACCGGGTGGTCTCGCTGGTGTTCGAGCGGCCGCCGCCCATCCCATGGCAGTTCCGCCGCTTCATGGCGGGCGAGGCGGTCCGACGCAGGCCCGACACGCTGCGAATCGTGGAGGCCATCCGTCCGTTCCTGCTGCACGGCGCGGGCGGCGATCTGGCGGGCGTGGCGGCGCCCACGCTGGTGGTCTGGGGCGACCGCGATCGCGTGACCGATCGAAGCATGATGCGGGTGTTCCTGGACGGCCTCCCGCGCGCCACGGGCGCCATGCTGCAGGGCGCCGGACACGTGGTCTTCGGCGACGCGCCCGAGGAGACGCGGCGCGTGGTGGTGCCGTTCCTGCGTGATCCCGACGCCGCGATGCCGCCGCATCGTTGAACGCGCGTTCGCGTAGATTGGACCGAATGGTCCCGCCGAACGCTCCTGCTGTCGCCACCTCCGGTGCGCTCACCGACGCCGAGGTGTTCCTGGTGGAGCTGGCGCGCGACCTGCATCGATTTGGAACGCCGGCGCATCGTCTGGAGGAGCAGGTGACGCGCTGCGGTGCGCGGCTGGGCGTGCCCACCACCATGTTCAGCCTGCCCACGTTCCTGGCGCTGGCGTTCGGGCCGGTGGATCGGCAGCGCACGGTGAACCTGCGGGTGGATCCGGGATCCGTGGATCTCACGCGGCTGCACGCCATGGAGGACATCCAGAAGCGCGTGCTGGCGGGGGAGATGCCGCCGCTGGCGGGCGCTGCGGCGCTGCGCGAACTGGGCGTGGCGCCTCCCACCTACGGCCGATGGATCGGCTGGCTGGCCTACGGCCTGTCCGCCATGGCGGCCACGCGATTCTTCGGCGGCAACCTGGTCGATTCGATCGCCGGCGCCCTGGTGGGTCTGCTGGTGGGCGCCGCCATGCAGCTGCTCAACGCGGGGCGCGATCGTGCGGCGCTGGCCGAGTTCGTGGCCGGCATCCTGGCCACGCTGGGCGCCTGGGGCGTGGCATGGCTCATGCCGCCCATCACCATGGGCGCCGTGATGCTGGCGGGCGTGGTGGTGGTGCTGCCGGGCTTCACGCTGACGCGTGCGCTCCTGGAGCTGGCCACGCGCAACCTGGCCTCGGGCAGCAGCCGCTTCATGGGAAGCGCCATGACCCTGGTGGCGCTGGGCTTCGGCGCGGCCATCGGCGATCGCGTGGTCACCATGCTTCCGCTGGCGCCCATGCAGCAGCCCATGCCCGCGCCCGACTGGCTGGGCGTGCTTCCGGCCGTGGTGCTGAGTGCGCTGGCCAGCGTGCTGCTGCTGCAGGCGCGCTGGCGCGACGCCGGATGGATCGTGCTGGCCGCCACGCTGGGCCTGGCGGGCGCGCGCCTGGGGGCCGTCTTCCTGGGATCCGAGCTGGGCGTGTGTCTGGGCGCGTTCGTGGTGGGCGTGGCGGGCAACGCGTTCAGCCGCATCTTCCGGCGCGCCGCGGTGACCATGGTGGCGCCCGGACTGCTGCCGCTGGTGCCGGGCTCGCTGGGCATGCGCGGCACCGCCTTCCTGTTCATGGACAGTCCGTCGCGTGGCGCGTCCTGGGCGCTGGCCGCGCTGGCCATCGCCGGATCCATCGTGGCGGGCCTGCTGGCCGCCAACGTGTTCGTGCCGCCGCGCCGAGGCGCGTGACTCAGCGGGACATGGCGTCCAGTGCCGACGTCAGGCCCGGCATGCCTTCGGGTCTGGTCACCTTGCCGTCCAGGATGTCGTTGCTGGTGGCCATGGCGCCGTAGGCCGCCGCGTTCACCTTGTTGGACGCGGAGAAGTTGAGACCGCCCAGCTCGGCGCCGCCGTAGAGGCCGCTGCCCTTGATGAAGTACTCGTAGCCCAGCTTCTTCGAGCGGGTGTTGCCGCTGTCGTTGCCGCCGGTGCCCTCGGCCACGGCCTGCAGCTGCATGCCGCCGGCCACGAACTGCTTGAGGGAGGTCTCGTCGTTGAACACGATGAGCACGTCCTTGCCCTGACCGCCCAGCTGCGCGCCGATGGTGCCGGCCGCGGCGTCCATGGCGTAGGGGGCGCCCCAGCCGCCGCCCACGCGCTTCAGGACCAGGCCGCCGCCGCCCTCGCCGCCGATGCCGATGCCGCCCTGCGCCAAGGAGAGGATGGCCACGCCCTTCGCAGCCGACATCTGCTCCTTGGTGGGCTTGGTCTTCAGCGTGTTGATCTCGGCGAGCGTCTGCATCGCGTCTGTGACGCGGGCACTCATGGTGCTTGCGCCGCAACCCACGGGCAGCAGCGAGAGGGCGGACAGGGCGATCGCGACGATGGCTCGGTGCAGCATGGCGGAGGTTCTCCTCGTGGAGGCCGCAGCATACGGCCGCCCGGGCGTCAGTGCATCGCGTCGAGCATCTTGAGCAGCCGCTGGAGCTGTTCGTCGGCGTTGGCCGGCTTCACCTTGCCGGAGAGGATGGTCTCCACGTCGGCCTTGCCGTAGCTGCCGGCGTTCACCGCGTTCGCCGGTCCCATGTTCAGTCCACCCAGTTCCAGGCCGCCGAACACGCCCTGACCCTTGGTGAAGACGCTGGTGGCCGGCTTGGGCGCCTTGGTGTTGCCGCTGGCCGCGCCGAAGGTGCCTTCGCCCAGCGCCTGCAGATGCATGCCGCCTTCCACGAACTCCTTCAGCGTGGCCTCGTCGTTGAACAGGATCAGCACGTCCTTGCCCTGACCCCCCAGCTGCAGGCCGATGGTGCCCGCGCCCACGTCGACGGCGTAGGGCGATCCCCAGCTGGTGCCGTTGCGCCGAAGCACCACGCCGCCACCGCCTTCGCCGCCGATTCCCACGCCCGCCTGCACCAGACTGAGCAGCACCAGGCCCTTGGCGTCCTGCATGTCCTTGGGCGTGGGGTGATCCTTGAGCGTGTTCACTTCCGCCAGCGAGTGGCGCGCGGTCTCCAGACGCTCGTACATGCTGGGCGCGCCGCAGGCGGCCAGCAGCAGCGGAAGGAGAAGAGCCGGGAGGAGCGTCGCTCGGCGCATGGCGCGCGGAGGATATCGGCGCGCGTCAGGGGCAGGGGCCGTAGTCCAGCAGCAGCAGCGACAGGTCGGAGACGTCCACCGCGCCGCTGCCGTCCAGGTCGGCCGGAGATCCGACGTCGCCCAGCATCAGCAGCAGCATGGCCACGTCGCCGAAGTCCACGCTGCCGGAGGCGTCCAGGTCCGAGGGGCAGCAGGTGCCCGAAAGGTCGCACAGGCGCACCGTGACGAACTCCGCGGCTTCCAGCGTCCCGTTTCCGTTGCCGGCGGGGGCCTGCTGCGACGGCACCAGGGCGCCGCCGTTGGCGTTTCCGTACGCCACCGCCGACAGCAGCACGCTGTCCGGTCGCGCGCCGAAGAGCTGCGCCACGTCGATGGTGCCTTCCAGCACGCCGCCGTTGGAGCCCGTGGTGGCGGCGCGCGTGGCCGACATCGTCTGGCTCTGCAGGTCGTTGAACCAGCCGCTGAAGGCGTTGTCGTTCTCGTCGGCCAGGAAGGCCTTCCACGCCATCGCCTGACCGGCCTTGCCCCAGGGCGACGCGGTGAGCGGACCGGCCGAGCCAGCCAGCAGCAGGAAGACGTCGGCGCCCTCGCCCGCGTCCTGCGTGGCCAGGTACAGCGTGTCACCCTGCAGGCCCGCCCAGAGCGTGCGCCCAGCGGTGGTGGCCACCGGCACCGCGCCCGCGTCCAGCACGCCGTCCATCTTCCAGGTGACGGTGGCGCCGCCGGTGACGCTGAAGTGCCAGTCCTGACCTCCGTTGTTGTCCCAGGTGGAGGCGCCGTCGTTGAAGACCACGTCCAGCTGCGTGGCCGTGGAGGGCACGGACACCGTGCAGCTCCATGTTCCGGCCGCGGACCTGGTCATGGCCACGTCCGGCGACAGCACCGTGGCCCACGCGTTGAAGCCCACATGCGCCTTCACGCCGGTGGCGGCGGCCAGCGCGCGGCCGACAGGGTTGTACGTGAGGGTCACGGCCGCGTTGGCCTGCACCGGCGATGGACTGGTGGAGACCACGGCCGTGGATCCGCCACCGCCACCGCCGCCCGTGCCGGCGTCGCCCACCCAGACATGCTGGATGGGGCTGCGCTTCACGTTGCCCTTGGTGTCCACCGCCTCCACGTAGTAGTCCACCAGCGCGTTGGCCAGTCCGGTGACGCGGCCCACGCAGCGCTTGGCCACGGCGCCCGGCATCTCGAAGAAGTCGATGCCCGGATCGTTCAGCGCGTTACCGGCCGGGAAGTCCGTCACGGTCATCGGCACCGCGATCCACATGCCCACCTCGTTGCCGCCGGCGTAGGTCTCGTTCTGGTTGGTGGCCAGCGGGTTCGCGCCGTCGGCGTCCACGCGGTACTTCAGCGTCACGCTGGAAAGCCCGCTGGCGTCGTGCACGAAGGTCCACACCGCGAAGTCGTTGGGCATGGTCCGGGACTGGTAGCGGTACGCGGGCCCGAAGTTGAGGCCGCCCGGGTTCCACGGCCAGCGCTGCGGCTGCCAGATGGTGGGGCCCGTGCGGTCCTGCGAACCGTTGCCGATGGCCCCGGCGGCCCAGGTGTTGGCCTCGTTGCAGGCCACGGTGGGCTTCACCTCCATGTCCAGCGAGGTGCCGTAGTACATGTAGCCCGAGTTCAGGGAGCCCAGGAAGAAGTGCCACGCCTTCTCGCTGGCCCGGCTGGAGGCCTGCGGTCGAAGCACGTGGCTCATGCGCACGGGCTGCCCGGCGTCGGTGAGGATCTGCTCGGCCGTGTCCACCAGGTTCTGCGAGGCGGTGATCACGGCCCAGTTGCGGATGTCCTCGGCCCAGCCTGCGTCCACGTCCACGTTGCCGGCGGCGTCCACCGGAGGCCAGTTCCAGTTCAGGAACTGCGGCGCGCCGAAGTCGCCGTCGGCGTTCACCCACGCGCCGTCCTCCACGTGCACCAGATCCGTGGCGGGCACGGGATGGTCGGCCAGATACTTCTGCACCACGGTGGGCACGTAGCCGGAGGCCGCGGCGCTGGAGACGATGTTGGGCACCGCCTCCATGTAGTAGCTGTAGCCGCCGCCCCAGGCGTTGTCCCCGTCGTGCGCCAGCACCAGCAGCATGGGGCGGGCGGCGGGGTTCTTCGTCTGCAGCGTGTCCAGATGATTCAGCGGCAGCGGGTTGTAGCCGTCCAGCCATCCAAGGCTCTGCGAGCAGGGCACCACGGTCACGGTGCTCTCCACGCCGGTGTCCGGATTCACCCACTTCGCCTTGTGGGGCGTGAATGCCGCCGGCATCGCCTCGGCGGGTCCGCAGCCGCGGCTGATCGAGAGGCGGAACCAGTCCGTGCCGTTGGCGTTGACCTGATCGGCCTTGTTGGGTGGGTCGCAGTTCACGCCGCCGCTGCCCAGCTGCACCGGGAAGTCGGGGCATGCGCGGCTCAGCTTCTCGCCGCTCACGAAGGTCCACTCCACGCCGGATTCCGCCAGCAGCGGGATGAGCCGCTCGCTGAACGCCATCTCGCTTGGGAAGAACCCCTTGGAGAGCCCCGGAGTGGCGCCGAAGGGCTCGGGGTAGATCTCACGGAAGAGCGCCAGCTCCTTGCGGATGGCGCTGTCATCGCAGAGCGGAAGCAGCGCGTGGTGGAAGCTGAACTGCACCACGTCCATGCGCGGCACGTTGGTGCCGGAGGCCGCGGTGGACCAGCCGCGCGCCTCGCGCCACGAGCCGAACCAGCCGGTGCCGTAGCCCAGCTGCCCGCCCGCTTCCGCGAAGCTCTGGATGTTCTCGATGAGGCCGCCGCTCAGCGTCACCTGCGCGCCCGCCTCGGCACTCCAACGGACGGCGTTCACGCAGTCGCGCGGACGCCACTGGTACGCGGCCACCCGGTCATCCAGCCCGAAGATGGCCCGGAGGTCGTTGGCCGGATGCGCGGCGCCGCCGTCGCGCCGAAGGATGCTCTGCCATGCGCGCTCGTACCGGGTGCCGTTGGCGTCCGGCCAGTAGATGGGCTGTTCCAGGTGCCAGAGCCACGTGAGGTGCAGCTTCTCCGCCGCGGCGGAGGCCGCCAGCGCGGCGGAGACGATCACGGCAGGCAGCGTCCGGTACCGGGGCATGGAACCGAAAGATAGCCCGTATCAGCGGCTTTCCAAGACCTTTGCCAGCCGTTTCCGCGACGCCTCCACGCGCGTGCGCGGCAGGCGACCCGTCCGCACCGCGTCCGCCAGCGCCTGGATCGCGCGGTGCTGTCGGGCGGGGGTGTGGCACACCAGCACCAGGTCGCAGCCGGCCTCCACCGCGCGCACGGCGGCCTCCCCGGTCTCGAAGCGGTCGGCGATGGCCTGCATCTCGAAGTCGTCGGTGATGACCAGCCCCTCGAAGCCCAGGCGCTCCCGCAGCAGTCCGGTGATCACCGTGCGCGAGAGCGTGGCGGGCACCGCGGGATCGATCGCCTCGAAGAGCACGTGCGCGGTCATGACGGCGTCGATGCCTGCGCGCACCGCGTGGATGAACGGCACCAGCTCCACCCGCTCCAGCCGCTCCATGGCGTGCGGCAGTCGCGGCAGGTCCAGATGACTGTCCACGCTGGTGTCGCCGTGGCCCGGGAAGTGCTTGCCGCACGCGGCCACGCCGCGGGACCGGAGTCCCTGGGCGTACGCCACGCCGCACGCGGCCACGCGCGCCGGATCCGCACCGAAGCTTCGCGCGCCGATGACGGGGTTGGCGGGATTGCTGTCCACGTCCAGCACCGGCGCCAGGTTCATGTTGAAGCCGGCCGCGCGCAGCGCCTCTGCCGCGCGTTCGCCCGCGTGGCGTGCGGCATCTTCGCCCGCCTCGCCCATCTCGCGGCCGGAAGGCAGGGGCTCGAAGTCCGCGTCACGGAAGCGCTGCACGCGTCCGCCTTCGTGGTCCACCGTCACCAGGACGGACCGCCCGGCGGCACGGCGGATGGCCGCGTTCACGGCGCCCATCTGCGCGGCGTCCGTGTAGTTGCGCGCGAAGTGGATCACCGAACGGACGCCGCCGGCCAGCAGCGCGGCGGACACGTCGGGCAGGCTGTGGCCGTCGAAGCCGATGCAGACCAGTTCGCTGACCTCGCGCAGGATCGCGTCGGACATGCGGACAACGCTACAACGGGCGGCGCGTGCGCGGGCGCTCGAGCGGCCGGACCCTTCCGGGTGGCTCAGTCGAAGTTGAGCAGCTCCAGCGCCAGATCGCCGCCGTTGGTGTCGCCGTCGCCGTCCAGATCCGTGATGCCGGGCAGGCCCCACTGCAGCAGCAGCAGCGCCAGATCGCTGGCGCCCACGGCGCCGTCCCGGTCGAAGTCGCCCTGCTTGCCGCAGTTGCCCAGGTTGGTGTCCGCCAGCACGCGGACGCTGTCCACGCCAGCCTCCACCACGCTGGCCGAGCCGGCGTCGCTGGCGGTGAAACGGATGCGGACCTGCGCACCGGGATCCACGTAGTCGGCGATGGCCCAGTTCCTGCGGACCCAGCCGCTGGTGGTGCCGGTGGGGCCCACGGTCTCCAGCGTGACCCACGAGGCGCCGTTGTCGCCGGAGAGCTCCACGGTCATGGTGTCCTGGTTGGCGTTGCTGCCCGTGGCGCAGTTGAACCAGCGGGCGTAGCTGATCTGCGGGTTGAAGCCGCCGCGTGCGTCCAGTGCCGGGCTGGTCAGCACCGTGGTGCCGCCGTCCACGTTCACGCCGGCATTGCGGCCGGTCACGTAGCACTGCCCGCTGCCGTCCAGGTCCGTCACGGGATCGCCCTGGAATCCGTTGCCGCGGGGCAGCGCGCGCTCGAACGCGCCGGCGGTGGCGGTGCCCGTCACGGTCCAGCCCTTGGCGGTCTCGAAGGTGTCCTCCCAGAGCAGGTGGCTCACGGACGCCACGTCCGCGGTCAGCCAGCGCTGGGGCATGGAGGCGGGATAGGTGCAGAGGCCGCCGGCGCTGCCCATGCGCGCGCTGAAGGCGTAGTGGATGCGGGTGCCGCAGGTGAAGGCGGGCGTGGTGAAGCGGTAGGTGGTGCCGCTCACCAGCGTGCCGTTCACGGTCGACCAGCTGCTGGAGCCCTCCAGTCGCCAGAGCATCCGGACGGCGGCGGGGGCCGCGGCGCCCGTGGGCGAGGCCACGGTCACGTCGATGGTCTCGCCGCCCGCGGCGCTGAACTGGGTCGGCAGGGCGGTGACGGGCGTGAAGGTCATGGCCTGGCACGCGCCCAGCGGCGTGGTCAAGGCGTTGCGGGGGGCGGCCAGATTCCAGCTGGTTCCCGAGTTCGAGCCGCCGCTGGTGGTGCATCCACCATGCGTGTGGATGCCCACGGCCACTCCCTGGTTCTCCCAGATCACGGGGGAGCCCGAATTGCCGCCGGTGGTGTCGGCGTTGTAGGAGAGCGCGCTCGTGGTGATCGACACCAGCGATCCAACATGGGTCTGGTTGGTCTGGCTCGCGGTGCCGGTGTCCACGCCGAAGCCCGTGATGCGGATCTGGTTGCCGGTGGTGCTGGTGGGCGGAAGCACCACGTCGAACGCGGTCCTGTAGGCCTGCCACGCCGTCAGGCCGGTGTTGGAGTTGGGAAAGGCGCCGAAGTAGCACCAGTCGTTGCCCACGCCGCCGTTGCTCGACTGGTAGCTGGTCGAGTCGATCGGATACTGGTCCGCCACGGCGGGAGCCACGATGGTGCCGCCGGAGGTGGAGAGCGGCACGTTGAAGTGCAGCGTGGTCATGCTGCCGCCGGCGGGGCAGTGGCCCGCCGTCAGGAACTGGTGATTGGCGTCGTTGTTGATCATCCAGCCCGTGCATCCCACCGGCACGATTCGCGCCACGCGGTTGTCCTGCACCGCCACGCGGTCATCCGTGGAGCCGCACTGGCTCTTCTGCCTTGGGGGAATGAAGCCCGCCTGCACGTTGACGATGTCCACCCGGCTGGGAGCCGGATTGGATCCGCTGACCAGTTCCACCGTCACCGCGTCGCCGTTGAAGTGGGCCGTGGCGTTGGACCACTGCGCCAGGCTGTCGGCGTCCAGCCGCTGCTCGTCGCCGTCCATCAGGCTGGTGACGCGGATGTACGCACCAGCGCCAGCGTCCTGCAGCGCCTGCGCCAGTTCCGTTCCCTTGCCGAACTCCAGTCGGATCCAGGCCGCGCCGGGCGACTGCACCAGCGTGTACCACTCCACACGGTCTCCTTCGCCACCGCCGTGCCGGCCGGAGCTGGTGGCCACCGGGACGTCCGCCCAGTAGAGCGGCTCGAAGGGCGTCTCCGCCGGCTCCTGCGCCCACGCAGCGGAGGCGGCCAGCGCGAGCGAGGCGAGCGGGAGGATCCGGGTCAGGGCGTGGGCCATCGCCCGATTGTGCCCCCGATTCCGTCCTGCTCAAGGACGGACGCGGCGGATTCCACCCCGAAGACAAGGTTCGATAATCGCCGCGTCAGGCCACGGCGCGGCCCGCACGCGCCTCGCGCTTGCGGATGACTTCGGGCAGCAACGCGGCCACCTGCGGATCGAAGTGGGTTCCCGACTCGGCCGCGATCGCCTGCAGCGCCTCGTCCACGCTCCAGGCCCGCTTGTAGACCCGTGGCGAGACCAGCGCGTCGAACACGTCCGCCACCGCCACGATGCGCGCGAAGATGGGGATGCCCTCGCCGCGAGGCTCCACCACGGGGCCCGCGGCTTCCGGCGCCTCCTTCCGGAGCGCCTCCAGTTCCGCGGTGGTGGGATAGCCGCTGCCGTCCCACCGCGCGTGGTGATACAGGATCACGTCCCGCGCGTGACGGTCGAACTCCGACTGCACCGCGTCGAAGAGCCGCACGCCAAGCGTGGTGTGCTTGCGGACCTGCGCCATCTCCTCCGGGGTGAGCGGCCCGCGCTTCTGCAGGATGGTGTCGCTCACGCCCACCTTGCCCACGTCGTGCAGCATGGCGGCCATGCGGAGTCGGTCGGCGCCTCGGGTGATCTCCTCGGCCTTGAGGCCCTTGGTCTCGCCCCACGACTGCCAGAGCGCCACGCTCAGGTCGGCCACGCGAGCCACGTGCTCGGCGGTCTCGAAGCGGTCGCGCAGCTCCACGCTGCGGATCATGCGCACGATGATCGAGCGCACCAGCCGCGCGCGCTCCATGCAGCCGCTGGCGATGGTGGCGAAGTGCACCAGCAGCGCCTGCCGGTCCTCGGTGAAGACCGTCTCCTGGGTGCGCTCGGACGGCGAAGGGTTCGACAGCTGCAGCACGCCCATCACCTCGCCGTCCTGGCCCTTCAGCGGCAGCGAGAGGATGGCCTGCGTGCGGTAGCCGGTGGCCTGGTCGTAGGCCGCGTCGAATCGGTAGGGAACGTTGGAGGGAAGGTGGTACGCGTCGGGCACGTTGAGCGCCGCGCCGGTCATGGCCACCGTTCCGGCCAGGCTGTGCATGCCCACGGGCAGACATTCGTGCGGCCCCAGCCGCCCGAGCAGCTCCACGCCCTCGGGATCCAGACGTGCGTTCTGCGCCGCCATGCAGCGCAGTTCGTTGCCCTGGCGGAGGAACACCGAGCCGGCTTCCGCGCCCGAGAGTCGACGCGCCTCCAGCAGCATGCGGTGCATCAGCAGGTCCAGATCCTGCACCTGTCCCAGCTCCTCGCCCACGCGGCTCAGCGTCTCCAGCTGTCCTCGCGTGGCCAGGGCCAGCCGGCGTCGGGCCTCGTTCAGCTCGTCGGCCTTCTGCTGCAGCAGCGTCTCCGCCTCCAGCCGCGCGCGGCGCTCGCGCTGCAGGTGCGACGCCCAGGCGTCCAGTTCCTCGCGGCTCATGCCGCCGCCTCCCGGCGCGTGATCACGAAGCGGGCGCTCCGCGCGGTGTCGGTGTCCAGCGGCTCGCGGCGAAGGTCGGCACGCTCGCCGTACCACGCCAGGCAGCCCCGCAGCAGGCCTTCGGCCACGTCCGCGAAGGGTCGATGGGATCGGTACTCCAGCACCAGCTCGTGCGCGTCGGCGTGCACCACCGGCACCTTCGGAAGTTCCGCGTCCGGGTAGAGCGTGCGCACCTGCTCGTGGATCAGGCCGTCCAGCGAGCGCAGGAACGCGAACGCGTCGGCGTAGGGCTTGACGCCAAACTCGAAGCCGTTGGCCAGCTTGGGGAAAAGCCACTCGCCGAAGACCTTGCACAGCTCGTCCGCCGGCAGTCCCGTGTGCTCGGCCAGCGCGCCGACCAGCGTGAGCATCTCGCGATGGTCGTACCGGCCCACGGCGGTGTAGCTGCCGTCGGTGGAGAGACCCGGTGAACGCAGCACGCGGTCGGCCATCACGATGCCGAACTTCTCCTCCACCAGCGACACGAATTCGGTGAAGATCACGCCGCGCATGGGGGCAGTGTAGGTGAAGGCTGCGGATCCCCCATCATGACCGGAGGGCCCGCTTCGCTCAGCGCCGGGCCTTGCCGGGGGGCTGGATCATGCACTCGCCGGCGGGCAGGAACCCGGGCCGCGCACGCCGGAGCGACAGCGACACCACGTGCGTGGCGTCGGGAGCGGCGTCGGCCGCCCGTCGCCGCCGCGCGGCGCCCTCCATCACCGCGTCCACGCGTGCCATGCATCGCTCGATCTCGCGCGCCTCCGCGGGCGTGAGGCATTCCCATCGCGTGCCCGTGCGGCCGGGGTGGCGCGGATCGCGTCCTTGGCGTGCCTCGTGCTCCATCGCCTGCAGCACCTTGTCCAGTCGACGCATTTCCCCGGCGTTCTTCGGATCCACCATGAGCTGCAGGGCGCCGTGCGTGGCGTGGAAGCGTCCGCCTTGTCCGCGTGCGCGCCTGCCGCCCTGATGGCGCACCAGTCCGGCCTTCTCCAGCAGCTGCAGGTGATAGAGCATCAGCTGCGACGAGATGCCCACGCGCGCAGCCAGCGACTGCGCGGTGACACCCTGACGCGCGCGCGCGACCTCCAGCAGTCCCAGACGGAAGGGCTTTCGGATGGCGCGCCAGACCGCGGCATCACGCAGACGGACACGGACGGGCTCTGACTCCGGCAGTTTTGAGGCGCGCGGCATCGGTGCAGACTAGGGCCAAAAAAGGGCTTTTCAGAGCCAGTTTCACGGGTATCATTTCATGCGCGGCGGCTTTTATAAGACGTGGATCACTTGTCGACAGCCGTCCGCACGTCGCACGAAGCGATTCAAATTCAGGCGAGAAAGACCTCGCACGAGGAACGGATTCCCATGCCCACGAACACGTCGATGTCGTTCGAGTCTCACGTCGAAGTCTGGGAGGCGCGTCGGCTCAGCACCGGTCGCGCCATCGACGCCTACGAGCACGCGTGCATCCTCTCCATCGGCGAACTGCTTTCGCGAGCCAGGCTTCCGGTGGACACGCCCTCGGAACTGGTGGACCTGGTCCGCCGTCATCAGAACGATCCGGTGGGCGGACTCAAGTCGCTGGCCGACCGTTTTGGCGCGCACGCGATCGAGCTGGAGCTGTACCGTCGATGCTGGCGCGACGTGCTCGACGCGGCCTTCGAGCGCCTGCTGCAGGAACGCGCGGCGGCGATGGAGGCCAAGGGACTGGAGCCGGATCGGATCCGTCGACATCTGGGCGAGATCACGGGCTGGCGGGATCGGCTGCTGTCCGGCCGTGTGGATCGTGAGCGTCGTCGCGAGGAGCGGCGCGTGGAGGAGAACCGTCGCCAGGCCGCGGAGCAGCAGGAGCGGGAGCGTCAGGCCACGGAGCGTGCCCAGGCGCGCGCCGACGCGCTGGCGCGCATCGAGGCGGAGCAGCGCGCGCAGCGCGAGCGCGAGGCGTCGGCGGCACGCGAGCGTGCGGAGCGCGAGGAAGCCCTCCACCGGGCCTACTCCACGTCGATCGAGCGGCTCCGGGTGGAGCTGGGCGCGGCGGAGCGCGAGCATGAGTGCTCGGTGCAGGCCATGTCGCAGCTGCGGGCAGGCCTGGAACAGGCCGAGGCGCGCCGACTGCGCGCCGAGCAGGCCCGCGCCGCCGCCGCCGCCGCGCACCTGCGCGCCGACGACTCCGGGCGCGAGGCCGAGGCTCGGGCCCGCAGCGCGCCGGAGGCGGAGACCGAACTGACCCTGCGCGCCGCGGATGTGCGCGCTCGCCGCGAGTCCGCCGAGGCGGCTGCCCAGGAAGTCGCCCGGCTGCTGGCGGCCGGGGAGTCCGAGCAGCATGCGGCCGAGCAGGCCGAGCGGCGCCTGCAGCAGGCGCAGGCCCGGGTCACGGACGCCGAAGGCCGATGCGCCGCCGCGGCCGCCGTGGCGGAGCAGGCGGTGGCGCGAGCCGAACGATCGCACGGGGCCAGCCGCAGTGCGGAGGAGCGCTCGGAGCGGCTTCGTCAGGCGTCCGCACAGGCCAGCGAGCAGGTGGCGCAGGAGCGAGGCATCGTGCAGACGCTGCTGGACCGGCTGGAGCGCGAGCGCGCCGCCGCCGCGGAAGCGCATGCCCGCGTGCAGCAGCAGCGCGCCTTCGCCGACGAATCCGCCCGTCGCGCAGATCTGGCTCGTGAGGCGGCGGACCAGGCCATGAAGCGTGCCGAGGCGCAGCAGGCCATCGCACAGGAGGCCATGCGCCGCGCGGACGCCGAGCGTGAGGAGGCTCGCCGGGCGCTGCAGGCGCTGGAGGCCGAGCGCGCGGCGGCCGAGTCGGCGCGGCTGGAGGCGGAGCGCGCGGCCGAACACGAGACCGCATTGCAGCGGCAGGTGGAGCGTCAGCGCGAGGCGGCCGCCGAGTCCATGCGGCGCTGCGACGCGTTGCTGGAGGCCGCCCGCCGCGCCGAGGACGAGTCCGCGGTGGCGCGCAGCGAGTACCAGAATTCGTTGGAAGCGCTTGAGCGCGAGCGCGTGGTGCAGCACGAGGCCTTCGCCGCGGTGGACCGCGAGCGTCAGGCGGTGGTCGAGGCCGAGCGCCGCGCGCGCGAGGACCGGGATCACGTGGTGGCGCTGCATGGACGCCTGGAGCGCCAGCGGGAGGCCGCCATGGTGGCGCAGGCGCAGGCCGATCGTGCCCGTGAGGCGCTCGATCAGGCGCAGCGCGACGAGGCCAACTGCCGCAGCGGCAGTGAGAGCGCCCAGCGGCGTCGCGACCAGCTGGCGCTGGAGGCGTCGCAGGCCCTGACCGAGGCGGAGGCGCTTGAGCAGCAGGTGCTCGCGGCGGAGCGAGACCTGGAGCGGCATCGCGCGATCGTGGAGGAGCAGTCCCGACGTCTGCGCGAGCGCTCGGAGGCGTGCGAGCGGCTGCGCGTCGCCGTGGCCACCGCGGAGCGCGCGCTGCAGCTGGAGATCGAGACCCACCGGGCGGAACTGGCGGCGCAGGAAGCCGCGCGTGGCGCCGCGGAGATCGCGGCCCGACGGCAGCGCCTGGTGGAGCAGGCCCAGGCGGCCGCGGAGGATCTTCGCCAGCGTCGCGCGGCCGCCGAGGCCGAGCGCGATCGTCTGGCCGCCCGCGAGGCCGCGGCCGCGGCGCGTCGGCAGGCCGTGGACGAGGGGCTGGAGGAACGCGTGCAGGCCGCGCTGGCCCGCGAGGCCGAGGCGCGCGAGCGCTCCGACCGACTTCGCGAGGAGCTGCGTGCCATCGATCCGCTGGCCACGCCGGTGGCTCCGGCGGGCTGATCCCGCCTTCGGCCACGCGCTCGTATGCTCCGGCCCATGGAGGCCGCTCCACAGCGCCACGGTGCCATGCGTCAGTCGCTGCTCGGGCAGTTCCTGCTCATGGGCGTGCTTCCGGCCGCGCTGGTGCTGCTGGCCCTCATCGTGCTCAACGGCGCCCGCACGCGGCGCTCCCTGGAGGAGTCTGCGCGCCGTGAGGCCATGGCGGAGGCCGTGGGTCTGGCCAACGAGCTGAACGGCTGGAACCAGACCACCATCGCCGTGGTCCGCACCATGGTGGACGCCGCGGAATACGGGCTCTTTGGCGACCGCGCCCGAAGCCTTCGTTTCCTCCGCGCGGTGCTGCAGGATCACCCGGAGTACGAGGGCGCCTACTACACGTACGAGCCGGACGCCGATGGCCGCGACGCCGCGTCCCTGGACGCGCTGCGACGGGGTCGCGAAGGGGCGCTTCCACCCGAGGCGCTCGACGACCAGGGGCGCTTCATCCCGTACTTCTTCCGTGACAACGCGCGCCAGCGGCAGATCGCCATGAAGCGGATCGCCGACGACATGGCCAACCAGTACTACCAGGGCCCCAAGCGCGCCTTCGCCGAAGGCCAGCCCGACCGTCCGGAGCTGACCGAGCCCTACGCCTACGAAGGCGTGCTGATGACGGAGTGCACCATGGCGCTCACGGCCAACGGGAGATTCGCGGGCATCGCGGGCGTGGATCGGGGACTCAGCACGCTGCAGCGCCGTCTGCAGGCCATCGCGGAACGCACCAAGCTGAACGTCATGCTGCTCACCGCGCGCAACCGGTTCATCGTGGCGGCGGTGGGCGACCCCATGGACGACGGCGCGCTGGCGCGCGCCTACGACGACCTGAAGGCTCGGGCCATCGACGAGTCCCTCTGGAAGAGCACGCTTCCGGCGCTCCTGGACAACCCGGACCAGAGCGAGGTGGTCTCCCTCCGCAATCCGGTCACGGGCGTGGTGGCCATGAACGCCGAAGCCCACGTGCCCACGGGCGACTGGCGTGTGGTGATCGAGGTGCCGCCCGCGCGACTGGACGCGCTGGTGGCTTCGGCGCTGCTGGAGAACGGTGTCGCGGGTCTGGCGGGCGCGGGCCTGGTGCTGGCGCTGCTGGTGCTCATGGCGGTGCGGTTGTCGCGGCGCATCCGCGAGGCGGCCGAGGCCGCGCGCGTGGTCTCCCAGGGCGACCTCACACGCAGCTATCAGGTCCGCGGCGGCGACGAGGCCAGCGAGCTGCTGATCAGCATGAACCAGATGACGGGCCGGCTGAACGAGCTGGTCTCACGGGTGCGCGGCGTCACGCTGGGCATCACCGGCACGGCCACCGAACTGGGCGGCGCCAGCCGGCATCAGGAGGAGGTGGCCCAGGGCTTCGGCGCCAGCAGCGCGCAGATCGCCGCCGCGGTCCGCCAGATCAGCGCCACCGGCGCCGAACTGCTGCGCGGCATGGAGCAGCTGGTGCAGGCCGCCAGCGACACGGCGCGCCTGGCCAAGGAGGGCCGCGAGGGCCTGTCGGCCATGGCCTCCACCATGGAGGGTCTCAACGCGGCCACCAGCGGCGTGGCCGAGCGCCTGGCCGCCATCCACGAGAAGGCGGGCAGCATCAACGCCATCGTGGACACCATCGTGAAGGTGGCCGACCAGACCAACCTGCTCAGCGTGAACGCCGCCATCGAGGCCGAGAAGGCCGGCGAGAGCGGCCGCGGCTTCCTGGTGGTGGCGCGCGAGATCCGGCGGCTGGCCGACCAGACCGCGGGCGCCACGCTGGACATCGAGACCACCGTGCGGCAGATGCAGGGCGCCGTCTCCGGCGGCGTGATGGAGATGGACCGATTCCGCGAGCAGGTGCGCCGGGGCGTGGGCACGGTGGGCGAGGTGGGCCAGCGTCTCACGCAGGTCATCGACCGCGTGGGCGGCGTGGAGAGCCGCTTCGGCGAGATCACCGAGGGCATGCACAGTCAGGTGCAGGGCGCGGAGCAGATCCGTCAGTCCATGGACGCGCTGGCGCAGAGCGCGCTGCGGGCCCGCGAGGCCGCCGGCGAGTTTGCGCAGGCCAGCGCCACGCTGCAGGAATCGCTCTCGCAGCTGCGTTCGGCGGTGGGGCTGTTCAAGCTGCGCGACGGCGCCTGAGCGCCCGCGCGGTCAGCTCTGGAACAGGCTGAAGCCCTTCGACTGCAGCTCGATCACGCGGGTCCAGCCGTCGTTGTCCACCTTGACGCCGGGCAGCAGGTCGGCGTTGCCCACGCCGAACTCCTTCATGCGCACTCCGCAGCACTCGATGCTGGCGCCGCCCTTCTGCAGGTCGGCGATCAGGCCCTTCCAGGGGTTGCCCTTGGAGGTCCCCATGGCACGGTCGTAGGCGGCGTCGTTCAGCACCAGCGGCAGGGCCGGGCCGTCGAACACGAAGACCATGGCCACCTCGGTGGCGCCCGCGGCACGCGCCGCAATGGTGGCGTCTCGCCAGTCGGCCAGCCCGTAGTACACGGCGTCGCCGGTGGGGCGTCGGTTGGCGTAGACCACCGTGCGCCAGTTCATGACCTTGGCGTCCACGTCGGGCTTCACCGCCGGCGCGGGATCCGCGCGGCGCACGGGAGTCATGGCGAAGGGCTGCGTGGCGTTGGAGCAGGCGGCGCAGAGGGCGGCGGCCAGGAGCAGGGCGGTGGGTCGCATGAGCCGGATGGTAGCGATGGGCCCACGGCGGTCGGCTGGCGCCATCGCGGCGGCCGCGGCAGAATGGCCGTCCATGGAACCTGTGCAGGTCGGCGACCCCTCTCGTGCGGTGCTCTGGGCGCTCAGCCTGTACGGGCTGGTGCTGGGATTCAAGTTCGCCGTGCTCCGGCGCGGTGATCTCCGCACCTTGGGCGTCGGCCTGCTGGTGGCCTCGCTGGGCTGGGTGCTCACCGCGATGGGCGTGGAGGCGGAGATTCCGCTCACCGTCACGCTTCCGGAGGGCGGCAAGGAGACCATCGTCATCCCGTTGCTGCGCACGCTGGCGGAGATGGGCGTGGTGGTGGCGGCGCTGGGTGGCTTCATGGTGGCGCTCAGTGCCGCGGTGGTGGCCGCCACCGGTGGCGACCTGATCCGGCTGCAGAAGGCCGTCATCCGCATCGGGCTGGTGCTGCTGGGGCTGACCGTGATCTGGCAGATGCACTTTGCGGGCCAGTTCTCGCTGAGGAACCTGCTGTTCGGCCTGGGTGGTGCCGGCGTGTTCGTGGTGGGCCTGGGCTTGCAGCGCACCATGGGCAACCTCTTCAGCCGATTCGATCTGCAGGCCGACAAGGTGGTGCAGCGCGGCGACTTCGTGCAGCTGGG
>CAZKHO010000007.1:0-32206 GCA_964552505.1 uncultured Bifidobacterium sp.
GTGGCGGGGCGGCCGCCGCCCGGCACGAACGCGTCGGTCACCAGGCGGTTGTGCAGCGTGTTGCGCAGGCGCGCGCCGTCCGGCTCGTCCACGCCCACCACGCGGCCGCGCGCGCCCAGCTTGCCCTTGGCGAAGCTGGCGATGGGCAGGCCTTCCTTGAAGAGTCGCAGCAGTTCCGCATGATCCAGGCCGTCCGGATCCTCGCCCACGCCGCTGCCGTCGGCCACGCCCACGATGCGCGCGTTGGCGCCGTAGTCGCGGTCCAGGATGCGCATCATGTTGCCGGCCACGTCGCCGTCCGGGCCGCCGGTGATCTTCACGGTGAACGGCTGCTTGCGCGGGTCGATGCCCACCGCCTTGAGCGCCACCTCCAGGAAGACGTTCACGCCCTCGCTGGTCACGCCGTAGACCTTGTGATTGATGCCGGCGCCCGGCTTGCTGCTCATGAACGCGGTGGGCAGCGCGTACTGGCGGCGCCGCGCGCGCGCCACGATCCACTCGATGTGGTCGGGCGTGATGTTCTCGTCGGGGCCCAGGTAGATGAACTCCTGACGACCCAGGCGGTCCACGATGCGCGACTTCGTGCCGGGCTCCGCCGTGATCAGGTCCAGGATGCTGTTGACGAAGCTCTTCACGCAGCGTGTGGGGTCCGCCGCGGGCTCCACCAGGATGGCGCACTTGGCACCGCCTTCGGGGATGTCCTTGTTCTTCTGCTGCTGCGCAAAGCTGAGGCCGTAGACCTCGTCGTACAGCTTGTCCGCCTCGCGGGCGTGCTGCACGGCGTCGCGCGGCCGGATCACGCGCAGGCCGCCGCGGGCGATCTCCTTGAAGCGCACGTGGAAGCCGTTGTAGCCCCGGCCGTGCACGAAGAACGCGCCCCAGGGCAGCTCGGGGCGCTGCTCGTCCTTCAGCAGGGCGGGGTCCAGGCGCAGCGCGAAGCCGAAGCGCGTGGGCACGAAGAAGTTGGTGCGCAGCGTGGCCTCCACCGCGTCCAGCATGCGGCCCAGGATCAGCGCGCCTCCGTCCAGCGAGCGGTGGCCCTCGATCTCGGTGCGCAGCGCGGCGGCCTGACGCATGAACGCGCCGTCCTCCAGCGTGGCGTCCGGGTTGAACCGGGCGGTGAACAGGTCCACCACCTTCACGGCCAGCGGCATGGCCGCCTCCACCGCGGCCAGGATGCGGCCGAAGCTGTAGGCCAGTCGGTCCTTGTGCACCAGCGTCTGGTGCACAAGGTGGCTGAAGGCGGTGAGCGCTTCCGCGCGAGGCAGGCCGATGCCGGCGTGGCGCGCCGCAAACTTCAGGGTGTCGAAGTCCAGCCACTTCACGCGCATCAGCTCGCCGCGCACGCGCTTCCACAGCTCGCCCTTCGGATCGATCGACTTGCCGTCCTCGGTCTGCACCACGAAGCCCAGGAAGGTCACGCTGCCGTGCGGCGGATCCTTCACCTGATCCAGATACGCGCGCTGGATGCTGACCTTCGCCGCGCTCAGCAGGAACGCCACGCGCTCCAGCATGGTGCGGGTGCGCGCGTTGGAGAACGCGATGGTGATGCGGCTGTGCGTGGGCTCGGCCTCGGGCTCCAGCTCCACCTCGGTGCCGTCCGAGCCGCTCACGCGCTGGAAGAGCGACAGGTGCTTGCTCAGGCGCAGCGGCGTCAGCGTGCCGATGTAGTCGGCCGGGGCGTTGGCGGCGTAGGCGCGCACCTCGGCCTCGTTCCAGTCCAGACCGTGTTCGCGCGCCCACCGGATGGCGGCGTCCACACGGTCAGCCTGCGCCTTGTCCTTGGGGTTGAAGGGCGTGCGCTCGCCGAACTCGAAGGTGTCCAGCACGATCGAGCCGTCCGCGCTGGCGTGGATCTTGGCCGCGCGCAACGACGGCTCCATGGGCAGGGCGCCCACGATCTCCGCCAGCACGCCCACCCGGTTGCCCGGGCGGATGCTGGTGACCTCGCGACCGTCCTCGCTGCGCAGCGTGATGTCCAGCGGCGTGCCGCTGGCCTTGGCGGCGATGATGGCCCGAAGGTGCGCGCGCACGGCCTCCGGGGAGGTGTCCTGGAAGTACATCGGAGGCATCTGGCCCAGGAACCACGGCACCACGCGCTCGGCCGTCTCGCGGAACTCGCGGCTCAACTCGCCCAGCAGCGTGTCGGTGTCAGGGGCGTGCGGGTTCGACGCGGGCTTGGCGGTCGGCATTCGGGCCATCATCCCCAACTCGACCCTTGGCCACAACCCGCGGAGGCGTCGAGGCCGCGGCCATGAAGTCCGGTAATCCAAATCTCCGGCTGCGGCATGGATTCCCAACCTCAAGCCGATACCCTCGTTCCCTTGCTCTGCGTCAGCATCGGCAACTTCGACGGCGTTCATGTCGGCCATCAAGCCCTGCTTGATCGGGCCAGGCAGGTGGCGGGGCCCGGCGGACGGGTCATCGCGGTCACCTTCGAGCCGCATCCGCTCCGGCTGCTTCGGCCCGAAGTGGCCCCCCAGAACATCCAGCTGACCTCGGAGCGCCGCGCGGCGCTCCAGCAGGCCGGGGCCAGCGATGTCCGCGTGCTGGAGGTCAACCGAGCGTTGCTGGACATGCAGGGCGACGCGTTCCTGGACTGGCTCCGGCGGGATCTGGCCTTTGACGCGATCGTGGAGGGTCCGGACTTCCATTTCGGCAAGGGCCGCGGAGGCGACGTGGACCTGCTCCGACGGCGCGGCCAGAAGGACGGCTTCCGGGTGGAGGTGGTCGAGCCGGTGTCCGTGACGCTGTCGGATGGCGCGGCGGCCGCGGCCAGCAGCTCGCTGCTGCGCTGGCTGCTTTCGCACGGTCGCGTGGAGGACACGGGCCGGGTGCTGGGTCGGCCGTACGGGTTCTCCGGCACCGTCGTCCGCGGCGATCAGCGCGGCCGCGAGATCGGATGGCCCACCGCCAACGTGGAGTACGGCGACCGGCTCCTTCCCGCGGACGGGGTCTACGGCGGCACCGCCACGCTCCCCGACGGCTCGCGCCTGCGCGCGGCCATCAGCGTGGGCACCAAGCCCACCTTCGGCGAGGCGGAGCGGACCGTGGAGGCCTTCGTGATCGACCATTCCATGCCCCTCGACCAGTACGGCTGGACTCTTGGCCTCACCTTCGACCGCTGGCTGCGCGAGCAGGCCCGCTTCGAGTCGCTGGAGCCGCTGCTGGCGCAGATGCGCCGCGACGTGGTGCGCACTCGCGCCCAGATCCCCCTGGAGACCGTCACCGCATGAGCGCCGTCGCCGAAAAGCCCTACGCCACCACCGCCTCGGCCGACCGGCTGGCCCAGCGGATCCGTGGGTCGCGCTCGCTGCTGGTCACCACCCACGACAAGCCGGACGGCGACGCCATCGGAAGCGCCATGGCGCTGGCGCGGGCCGCACGCGCGGTGGGCGTGGCCGCGCGCGTGTGGCTGTCGGGCCCGTTCGATCCGTCGTTGGGAACGCTGCTGGCTGGCGAGGCGGTGGGGCGCGCGCCCGAGGCGCTGCCGCCGGACGAGTTCGACCTGGTGGCCGTGGTGGACACCGGCTCCTGGAGCCAGCTGGAGCACCTGGGTGCCTGGCTGCGCGCGCGTCACGATCGCTGCATCGGCGTGGACCATCACCGAAGCGGCGACACCGGCTTTACGGAACGCATCGTGGAGGCGTCGTGCGCCAGCTGCACGCAGGCGCTGGTGCCGGTGCTGGAGGCGCTGGGCGTGCGCCTGGACGCTCCGGGCTCCGGCGGAGCGGGTTCCATCGCCGAGGCGCTCTTCGCGGGGCTGGCCACGGACACGGGCTGGTTCCGCTTCAGCAGCGCAGACGCGCCAGTGTTCGCGCTGGCCGCCCGGCTGCTGGGCGCGGGCGTGGACAAGGATCGTCTGTACCGGCAGCTGGAGGAGACCGCGCGACCGCAGCGGCTGGGCCTGCTGGCCCGAGCCATGGGCGGCATGCGCTGGCTGGCGGATGGCCGAGCGGCGCTGATGACGCTGGGCCCCGAGGACTTCGCGCACGCCAGCGGAAGCGCCGAGGATCTGGCGGGCGTGGTGAACGCGCCCATGGTGGTGGGCAGCGTGGAGGTGAGCGCGCTGCTCTCCCTGAACGAGCCGGGTCCGGTGGTCAAGATCAGCTTCCGCAGCAAGCCGCCTCTGAGGCCAGGCGCGCCGTTCGTGGACGTGAACCGTCTGGCCGGCGAGTTTGGCGGTGGCGGGCATGTGCACGCCGCGGGTGCTCGGTTCAAGGGCGGCATGGCGGAGGCGGCCGTGGCGGTGTCCGCGGCGATCGAGCGCGCGCTGGCCTCGCGCTGACGGTCAGCCCCTTGCGGGCGCCGCCGTCTCCGGCGTGACCTTGTACCCCAGCTTCTCGATCGCTTGCTGCACGGCGGGTGCCGTCGATGCGTCACGCACGGACACGTCCGCCTGCTTCGCCTCCAGGCTCACGCGGCAGTCGATCACGCCGTCCACGTGCTTGAGCTTGTCGGTGATCGCCTGCACGCAGCCGTCGCAGTGCATGCCCTCCACCCGATAGCGCAGCGCGATCTGGCGCGCGGGTGCGGCGGACGGCGTGCGTCGGGCGCCGGCGGAGTCTCCGCATCCCACCATCGGAAGGGAGGCGAGAAGGGGCAGGCAGGTCAGCAGGATGGCGCGCATGGCCGGATCCTAGTGGGCTGCCGGGACGCGCACCCGTCCAAAACCCGCGATCCGCAGCATGGCGGGCAGCAGCCACACGCTGCTGGCCAGGCAGGCCAGGCTGGCCAGCGTCATCACCGCGCCCAGGCTCTGCATGCCGCGGTGCTGGGCGAAGAGCAGGGTGCCGAAGTCGATGGTGGTGGTGAGCGCGGTCACGATCACGGCGCGCCGCGTGCTGCCGAAGCCCACCTGCAGCCCGCCGTCCACCGCCCGGTGCGTCACATGGATGCAGCTGTCCACCGCCAGCCCGATCATGACCGGGATGGCGAAGAAGTTGGCCAGGTTCAGCGGGATGTCCAGCAGCGCCATCGCGCCGAAGGTCCAGGCCAGCCCCATCGCCAGACTCGCCAGCGAGAGGGCGGCCAGCCGCCACGAGCGGTAGTCCAGCAGCAGCAGCAGCGTGACGAAGGCGGTGGCCAGCGCGGCCTGCTCCAGGAACGATCGTGTCATCAGCTTCATGGAGTCGCTGACGGTGACCGGTGCGCCCGTCACCGAGGGGTCCACGCGCCGCATCGCCTCCACGAAGCGCGCGTCGGCGTCGCCCTCCCAGATGTCCTGCGCCGGATGCAGGGTCACGGCAAACCGCCCGTCCTCGCTCACCAGCGAGCGCCGGACCGCCTCCGGCAGCGCGTCCCGGAGCGAGGCCCGTGCGCCCGCACCGGTGGCCGTGGCGGCCTGTGCCGCGCGCGCGGCCGCCAGTTCCGCGGCACGCACGGCGGCGTCGGGCGTCTCGCGCAAGGCACGGTTGAGGCCCTCCAGTCCATGCGCCATCGAGCGGATGTCCGCCACGTCCGCCTTCGGGGCACCCGCCAGGTCCGCCAGACCCGCCAGATCGCCGAAGGCGTGCGCCGCTCGATCGGCCAGTTCAGGCGTGGCGATCTGGCGTCGCGCGGCGGCCCCGGCCAACGCGGCCTGCCCGATCTCCGCCCGCAGGCGTGCGCGCTCGGGCGTCTCCGGCTGCACCACGTCCAGCACACTGCGCGTGCGCGCCACCAGCGGCTCGGCCTTGGCGCGTTCCAGCAGCGGGGCGATGTCCTCCATGCGGGGCACCACGCACGCGCCGAACCAGGTGGCGTTGCCGCCGGCCTCCTGCAGTCGACGCTGCCATGCCACGCTGGAGAGTCCGTCCGCCTGCAGCTTGAGAAGGTTGTTCTCGAAGCGGCCACGCGAGAGCCCCAGCCATGCGCCCGCGCCCGCCGCCGCCACGGCCACCGCCAGCAGCGCCCAGTGGCGAGCGCCCGCGCGACCGTCCAGCGGATCCACACGTCCGTTCAGCGGATCCTCGAAGAAGCCTCGGTTGAGCGGTTCGCGCCGGGCGCCGCGGTCGAAGAGCAGCAGCAGCGCCGGCAGCGTCACCGCCATCACCACCGCACAGAGCAGCAGCCCCACGCCGCTGATCAGCCCCAGTTCGCGCAGCGCCCGCATGGGAGCCGCCATCGCCAGCAGGAAGGTGCCGGCGCAGGTGAGCGCGCCGACCAGCATGCTGGGCGCGGCGCGCCGGACCATGTGACGCACGCTGGCCGAAGGTCCCAGGTGCCGCAGGCCCTCCAGATAGCGTGCCACCATGTGGATGCCGTAGTCCAGCGCCACGCCCACCAGCACCAGCATGAACACCATGCTCAGCAGGTTGAGCGAGCCCACCAGCGCGGTGGCGGCCCCGTAGGTGAGCGCGCCGCCGCACAGGAACACCGCCGTGGCCAGCAGCGGCCGCTTCACGCCCCGGAAGACCACCATGAACAGCGTGGCGCAGAGGACCAGTCCCACCACGCTCGCCAGGTTCATGTCCGCGGCGGTGGTCTCCATCTCGTCGGCCTGCAGCACCGGCTTGCCGGTGAGGCCGATCTCCACCGCCGGATGCGCGCGTTGCACGCGGTCCACCACCGCCCGCATGCGGGCCAGCGGTTCGTCGATCACGGCCAGGCTGCCGAAGTCCTTCACGGGCATCACCAGCACCAGCCACAGCGAGCCTCCGTCGGCCGGCAGCAGCCGGTCGGGAAGCGCCGTGGCCAGGCTGTCCGGCGCGCCGGGTTGCCCACCCATGGCGCAGCGGGCCAGCAGGAACGCCTCCGCGGCGGTGGCGCGTCGGCGTTCCACCGGCCAGTCGCCGCCTTCGGACTTGAGGCGCTCCACGCGCTCGGCCGCCGCCTGCAGCAGTCCGCCCGCGCCGGGCGCCTGCGCCAGCGTGCCCAACGCGCCGCGGGCCAGATGCAGATCGCGGAGCCGGTCGTCGGTCATGGCCCAGCTGCTGACGCGCCACTGCTCGTCCGCACTCACGAATCCCACCACGCCGGGAAGACCGGGCAGCGCCCGAAGTCCCGTCACCAGGTCGTGCACGGCGGCGTCCGCCTCGGTCTGATTGCCGTGCGGGTCCACCACCACCAGCAGGTACTCCAGGTCCCCGAAGCTCTTCATGAACGCGCGGTAGTCGCGCATGAACTTCTGGTCGTCGCCGATGAGCGAGTTGGTGTCCGCGTCCAGACGCAGGTTGCGCCAGGCCCATCCGGCGCTGGCCACCGCCAGCAGCACCGTGACCGCCACGATGGCCACGGGATGTCTGGAGACCCAGCCCACCAGGCGGTCCATGGCCCGGCGGCGCCAGCGTCCGTGCGCGCTCACGTGGTGGCGGCCTCTTCCCACCACCGCGTGCGCAGGTCGAAGCAGCGGCCCTGTGCCACCACCGCCACCGGTCGCCCGTGGGCGGTCCAGCCGTCGAAGGGGCAGTTGCGGCTGCGGCTGCGGAAGACGTTCGCGTCCACCTTCCACGCGGACGCGGGGTCGATCACGGTCACGTCGGCGGGACCGCCCTCGAAGAGGCGTCCGAAGCCCTGCTCCAGAAGTCCCAGCAGGCGCGCGGGGCCCACGGTCATGCGCTCGATCACGGCCGGCCAGTCCATGGCGCCCGTCTGCACCAGGGCGCGGCCGTACATGCCCACGGCGCTCTCCAGACCGATGCATCCGAAGGGCGCGGACGCGAAGTCACGGCCCTTCTCGCTGGCGGTGTGCGGAGCGTGGTCGGTGGCCAGCACCTCGATGGTGCCGTCGGCCACGGCGTCTCGCAGCGCGCGCGAGTCCTCGGCGGTCCGCAGCGGCGGGTTCACCTTGGCCACCGTGTTCCAGCCGTCGCAGGCCGCGTCGGTGAGGAGCAGATGGTGGGGGCTCGCCTCGCCGCTCACGGGCTGTCCGGCCGCCTTGGCGCGTCGAAGGATCTCCACGCTGCCGCCGCTGGACAGGTGCTGCGCGTGATAGCGGCACCCGATGGAGGCGTTGAGCCGCACGTCACGCTCGAACATCAGCTCCTCGGCCACGGCAGGCCAGCCGCCCAGGCCCAGCCGCGCGGCCAACGGCCCCTCGTTCATCACGGCCTCGTGCGTGAGCGTGGGCTCCTGACAGTGCTGCAGGAAGGGGCGGTCGATCGATCGGCAGGTGGCCAGGATGCGCCGCATCACCACCGCGCTGGCGATGCCGTCGCCGTCGTCGGTGAAGGCCAGCGCACCCGCCCGGGCCATGGCGCCCATGGGGGCCAGTCGCTCGCCCTGTCGGCCCACGGTGGCCGCCGCGGCCACGCGTACGCGTGCCAGGCCCGCTTCGGCGGCCTTCAGGCGCACGAAGTCCACCAGCGTGGGCAGGTCCAGCGCGGGCTGCGTGTTGGGCATGCAGACCACCATGGAGAAGCCGCCCGCGATGGCCGCCTCCGCGCCGGTGCGGATGGTCTCCTTGCGCTCGCCACCCGGTTCGCGCAGGTGCACATGCGGGTCGATCAGCCCGGGGCACACCAGGCAGCCGTCCGCGTCGATCGCGCGCACGCCGGTGGCCGGGAGGGGCGTGGTGCTCACGCGCTCCACGCGTTCGCCGCGAATCAGGACGTCGCCCACGGTGTCCAGACGGCGTGACGGGTCGATGACGCGGCCGCCTCGGATCAGGATGGGGGGAGCCTCGCTCACGGGCGGCGATGGTAGCGGTGGAAAAAGCGAGCGGCCCGCCGCAGGGGCGGGCCGCGTCGCGCGTTTCGTGTCAGGCGGAGACGGCGATCAGCCGTTCTTCTGGCCCGAGAAGGGGCAGGTGCCCGAGCCGCCGATGGGGCAGCCGGAGCTGGTGGCGGGGCAAGCCGAAGCGCCGCTCACGGCGCCCGGAGAGGTCTTGCTGTCGCTGCAGCCCGTCTTGCCGCTGCAGTCCTTCTTGTCGGAGCAGCCCGAGGTGCCGCTGACGGCGCCCGGCGAGGTCTTGCTGTCGGAGCAGCTCTTGCCGCAGTCCTTCTTGTCGGCGCAGCCGGCCTTGTCCTTGCAGCAGCCGGACTTGTCGTCGCTCACGGCGCCGGGCTTGGCCGCCGCGGCGGGGGCCGCCTTCGAGTCGGCAGCCTTGTTCTCCTTGTTGCAGGCCGCCAGGCCAAGCACGAGGCCCGCAGCGGCAAGAATCGCGAATCGCTTCATCATGGTGTGACTCCTGTTCTGAGCTGCGGAACGATCGATCCCGACGGCAGCCGGCGCCGGGACGGAAAGTGTACTGCCTTCCCGCAGCCGGGTTTCCAGAAAATCCGCAGGCCCTACAGTGGTCGCATGGACGCCGGACCGGACCCATCCCCCGACCGCCTGGCCGGCCTGCTGGTCAAGGCTCGCGGCTTGCCGGCGGTGCCGGGGGTGTACCTGATGAAGGACGCGTCCGGGGTGGTCCTCTACGTGGGCAAGGCCAACTGCCTGCCGGACCGTGTGTCCAGCTACTTCATCCCCAGCACGGACCTGGGGCCGCGCAAGCAGCCCATGCTGGGGCTGGTGGTGGATCTGGACGTGATCCCGTGCGAAGGCGAGTGGGAGGCGCTGCTGCTGGAGGCGCGCCTGGTGAAGGACCTCAAGCCGCGCTTCAACGCACGGCTGCTGGACGACAAGTCGTTTCCGTACCTGGCGGTCACCATCCGCGAGGAGTTCCCAGGGGTCTTCATCACGCGCGATCCCGCCCACGAACGCTTCCGCGGCGCGCGGCTCTACGGGCCCTTCACCAGCGGCGCCGCGCTGCGTCACGCCGTGCAGCTGCTGCAGCGCGTGTTCCAGTTCCGCACCTGCGAGCTGGACCTTCGCAGCGACGATCCGCGCAACACCGGCTATCGGCCGTGCATCCTGGCCAACATCGACCAGTGCACCGCGCCCTGCGCCAACCGCATCTCCGCCGCGCGCTATCGGCAGGACATCGATCGATTCTGCCGCTTCCTGGAGAGCCGTCGGTCGGACATGCTCCGCGAGCTGCGCGCCGAGATGCAGGCCGCCAGCGACGAGCGCCGCTACGAGGCCGCCGCCGTGCTCCGCGACCAGATCCAGGCCATCGAGAAGCTGGACGAACGCGAGCGGCGAGGGCGCGACGGAGAGTTCGACTGGCAGCCGGAGGTGACCATCTCCGCCAAGGACCCGCGCGCGGGCTGCCGAAGCCTGCAGCGGGCGCTGGGACTGGAGCACGAGGTGCGCTGCGTGGAGGCGGTGGACATCGCGCACCTGGGCGGCGGCGACACCGTGGGAAGCCTGGTCTGCTTCGTGGACGGTCGGCCCTTCAAGGACCGCTATCGCCGCTTCCAGGTCCGGACCGTCTCCAACGACGACTATCAGGCCATCCGCGAGGTGGTCAGCCGCCGCTTCCGCGCCGCGCCGGCCGAAGGCGAGCAGCCGGTGGACGTGCTGCTGATCGACGGCGGGCCCGGGCAGCTGGCGGCCGCGCTGGAGGCGCTGGAGGGCCTGCCGTGGCGGCCGCCCATGGTGCTCTCGCTCTCCAAGCGCGAGGAGCTGCTGCATCTGCCCGACGATCCGGAGCCGATGCGTCTGGGCCGCTCCCACGCCGGGCTCCATCTGTGCCAGGCGATCCGCGACGAGGCGCACCGCTTCGCGCAGCACTATCACCACCTGCTGCGCCGTCGCCGCCTGCTTCCGCCCGCGGAGCCCAGGCGCCCCGGCCAGCGCGGAGCGTCGGACACCTGAGCCCGGGCTTCCCGCTACGCTTGACCGCTCCGCCCCACGGACACCCGCGCGTGAATCACCGCCGTCGACAGAGAGCCCGCCACCACGAGAGCGCCGAGCGAGAGCACGGCGGCGGGGGGCACGGGCCCCGCATCGACCATCCGCTGGTGCCCAAGGGCGATCACGAGGTGCTGCAGGACGCCCAGGCGGTCCGCGCCTTCGCCGAGCACGCGCGCGCGATGGGCGTGCTGGCCTTCGACACCGAGTTCATCGGCGAGGACAGCTTCCGGCCGCGCATCTGCCTGGTGCAGGTGGCCACCCCGGAGCGCGTGGCGCTCATCGACCCGCTGGAGGGAGTGGATCCGCGCCCCGTCTACGAGGTGGTGGCCGATCCGGCCGTCACCACGTTGGTGCACGCCGGCGAGCAGGACATCGGCGCCGTGCGCGACGCGCTGGGCGGGGGCGTGGGCAACGTGGTGGACACGCAGATCGCCGTGAGCCTCCTGGGCCTTCCGTGGCCGAGCAGCCTGGGCACCACGCTGGAGCAGTTCACCGGGCTCCGACTGGGCAAGGCGCACACCTTCACCGAATGGGATCGCCGCCCGCTCACCGCCAGCCAGCTGCACTACGCCGCCGACGACGTGCGGTACCTGCCCATGGCCTGGGGCGAGATCCGCGCCCAGCTGGAGGCGCGCGGGCGCCTGGACTGGGCGCTCCGCGAGAGCGACACGCAGCTGGCGGGCGAGACCGAGTTCGATCCGGACCGGCAGATGCGCCGTGCGAGCCGCGGCGAGAACCTGCGTCCCGCCGCCGTCACGCTGCTGCGCGAACTGGTGCTCCTGCGGCGCGAGATGGCGCGGGAGATGGACCAGCCGCAGCGCGTGGTCATCCCCGACACGGCGCTGATGGAGCTGGTCCGCCGAAAGCCGGAGCGCGCGGATGCGGTGCGGGAGATCCGTTTCCTGCCGCGCCCGGTCGCCGGCAAGTTCGGCGACCGCCTGGCCGAGTGCGTGCGTCGCGCCCGCGACCTGCCGCCCACGCGGGACGAGTTCGCGCGGCTGCTGGAGGACGCCTCCGTGCGCGCCCGCATCGACGCCATGTGGCTGGCGCTGCAGGCGCGCTGCCTGGCCGACGACATCGCGCCCAACCTGCTCTCCAGCCGCAGCGAGTTCACCGACTGGTGCGCCGCATGCATCGCCCGCGACCGCAGGATGCGCCGCGGCGAGCCCGCGGGCGAAGCGCCCGCCCCGTACCCGCCCACCGACTGGCGCATGGCCGCCGCGGGATCGTGGCTGCAGGGGTTCGTGGAGGGGCGGGAAGAGCTTCGACTTCGATGGGATCCCCAGGCCGGTGCGATCCGGCCGGCCGGTTGACACGTCCCAGGAGGCACCATGCACGACACCCCGCTGCACCGTCGCGACGCCCTCGCCTGCATACCAGCGCTCTTCGCGCTTCCCGCCGCGTTGGCGCAGGGAGCGGCGGGTCAGGGCGCACCCGGCGGTCCGTCGCCTTCGCCCTCGGTGCGGGCCAAGGGTGGCCCGCCAGGCTCGCAGGAAGGCATCACCATGCCCTTCGCCATCGCGGCTTGCTGGGCCGAGGACTTCGGCGGCCTGAAGGAGATGCGGCTGCGCTCGCGTCTGGACGCCTCCATCGGATTCTCGTTCGCGCGCCAGCCCGCCAACGACGACGAGTCGTGCGCGTTCCTGCTCAGCGCCGGCGCCGCGGTGGAGTGCATCGCCATGCTCGCCTCCTCCAGCATGGCGGGGTGGGGCATCGTCTACCAGGGGGCCAAGGGCACCGACGATCTCTTCGAGGTGTACGTGCGGCTGGGACAGGTTCGGCGCCAGCCCGACGCGCTGGCGCTCAAGAGCACGCTGGGCATCTTCGCGCGACCCGATCCGCGTGGCGCGTTCGATCCTGCGTGGAAGGCGCCCGAGGAGTGCCTGGAGAAGGCGCGCGTCTGCATGGTGGAGCAGAATTCGACGGCGGTGGTGGTGAAGCCCGAGCGCAAGCCCGCCTTCCTCAAGGCGCTGGCCGCGCTGTCCAAGGCCTCGCCCGCGCTGGCCGCCGCCGTGGGAGCGGCGGAGCTCTGGGGTGACGGCTGCACGCCCATCCTCATGGGCCGCGGTCCCGCGTCCACGCTGCCCACCGCCGTCACGGCTGGCCGGGGCATGCAGCGCGCGGGCCTGTTCGCGTATCAGCACGAGGCCTCCGTCGACGTGCGCCCCATCCTGCCGGGCGTGTTCGAGGCCGCCGCGGCGTCAAGCCCCGAGGCCAGCGCCGCCGCCAAGGATCTGGCCATGCTCATCGAGGCCCCGGGCTTCGAGCCGCTCGCGGTGGCGCGCGTGGGCAAGCTGCTGAAGCCGCAGCCCCGCGTGGCCCTGTCCGCCGAGGCCATCCTGGCGCCTAGCGTGGCGGTGGCGCCACCGCCAGCCTCGGAACAGCCCGCCTGAGTCCGCACGGAACAGCTCATGAACCCCACTCGCATCTACAACGGCGATGGCGACCGTCTGGTGGAGGCGCCCTCCGGCGGGCCTCGCGTCACGCTCATCCCCAACGGCAACCCGCGCGCGGTGAGCGGCGCGCGCTCCATCCGCCTGCAGTGGGGCCAGCATCTGCTGAACGACCTGGTGGAGGGCCGGTACCGGACCGTCGTCTGCGGCGTCAACGACGTGGACAACTCCCACGGCGTGCTGGGCGAACTGCTGAAGCTGATCCCAACCAGCCAGTGGTCGCTCTCGAGCGCCACCAGCTACGCCCGCATGTTCCGAGGCGCGGTCGCCGTGCACGCGCGTGACGACCGCGAGCCGTACGTGCTCAAGTTCGACCTGGACCGCCTGCTGATCCTCGCGCTGCTGCGGCCGGCGGATCGCGACCACTTCACGCTGGAGGACCTCTACCGCGGCTTCCGCACGGTGAGCAAGATGCTGGAGGGACGGGCTGATCGCGCGCCCGCCTGCACCGTGTCGTTCCTGGGCGCCAAGTCCAACCGCCTGCTCGACCATCAGGGGCGCGAACCCAGCCTGGAGGCGGCGCTGCACGCCATGCACCAGGCCGGCTTCTCGGGCGACGTCTATCCGCCGGTGGGACTGTGGGACGTGCCGCGCACGGCGGTGTACGCCACGTATCCCTTCCCCGAGGGGCTGCATCGCATGCGCGAGGGCAGCAGCTGACGGCGCGGGCGCGTCGGGCTCAGGTCCCGGTGCGCAGTTCCACAAACTTCCGGCGCCGGATGCGCTCGTTGCCCAGCTGCCCGCAGGCGGCCATGGCGTTGCGGCCCTTGGTGCCGCGCCGCTTGCAGAACTGTCCGTTGGCCACCGCGCGCGCCACGAAGGCGGCGGTCTCGTCCTCGGTGGGGGCCCGCCATGGGCTGTCGCGTCGAGGGTTGTAGGGGATCACGTTGAGCGAGCACTTGATGTCGCGGAGCAGCGCGCAGACCTCGTCGCAGTGCTCCGGGGCGTCGTTCACGCCGGGGATCAGCACGTATTCCATGCAGAACACCGCGCTGCGCCGGACCGGCCAGGCCTTGAGGGCGTCCAGCACGCCCGCCACGGGTTCTGCCCGCGTGATGGGCATGATCTCTGCGCGGATCCGGTCGTTGGGGGCGTTCAGGCTGAAGGCCACGTTCAGCTTTCGGAATCCCGGCGCCTCGGCGAAGCGCGCCAGCGCCCGCACGCCCTCCACGCGGCCCACGGTGCTGACGGTGATGTTGGCCGCCGGGACGCCCGGACCGCGGTGATCGGCCAGCACCCGGATCGCCTGGAGCACGTTCTGGATGTTGTCCGTGGGCTCGCCCATCCCCATGAACACGATGTTCTTGATGGGGAAGCCGCGGCCGCCGTCGAAGGGGTTGTCCACGCGGTGACGCGCGGCAAACCACTGCGCCACGATCTCCCCGGCGGTCAGGTGGCGCATCAGTCCCATCTGCGCGGTTTCGCAGAAGCCGCAGCCCATGGCACAGCCCACCTGGCTGCTCACGCAGAGGGTCCGGGTCACGCGATCGTCGCGGTACATGGGGATGACCACGCTCTCGGTCTCCAGTCCGTCGGGCAGCCGCATGGTGAACTTGACCGTGTCGTGGTCCACCAGCGTCCGCTCCAGCGGCGGAACCCGGTCCTCCACCCAAGGCACCGCCGCGCGGCCCTCGCGGAACCACGCCGCGTGGGCCGCCAGGGCGCCGGGGCGCGCCACGCCCAGCGCGGCGGCCGCGGTCACGGTCTCCTCGACGGTGTGCGCCAGCAGGTCCATGCCGCCACTGTAGCGGGCGGCGCGGCCATTCCGGAATGGCGCTTCGCGATTTGCGCGGGACGGGTCGGCGCGGCCTACCATCGCCCTCCCATGCACCTGAAGCGCAGCGACCACGAGCACGGCCCGCCGATCGTCCCCGTGACCTTCGTGCTGGAGGACCCCGAGGGGCTCACCGGAACCGGCCAGAAGGAATGGCAGCTCATGGGCGGCGAGGGCGAGAGCCTGCTCGAGCTGGCCATGGATCACGGCATCAACATCGAGCATGCCTGCGGGGGCGTCTGCGCCTGCAGCACCTGCCACATCTACGTGGAGCAGGGGATGGACCAGCTGAGCCCCAGCACCGAGGCCGAGGACGACCGTGTGGAGGAGGCGCCCGCCATCCAGCGCAACAGCCGGCTGTCCTGCCAGTGCGAGATCAAGGGCAAGGGCCCGGTGGTGGTGCGCGTGCCCGCCTGGAACCGAAACGCCATCAAGGAAGTGCCGCACTGAGCGGCGCGGCCATGCCCGCACCGGAGTCGCTGCACTGGCTCGCCATCGAACGCCTTGCGGAGGCGCTTGTGGACGCGCATCCGGACCTGGATCCGGTCACCGTGGGTTTTCCCAGGCTGAAGGCGCTGGTGTCGGCGCTGCCGGGCTTCCAGGAGCAGCCCGGCCATCCGTGCAACGAGCGCATCCTGGAGGCGATCCAGCAGGCCTGGATCGACGAGCGGGATTGATGTTCAGAGCAGCGGGCTGAGCAGGCCCGCCGCGCCTTCCAGCAGCCGCCGCCCCAGCGGCCGAGTGCGCCATTGGGCCGGATCCACCGGGGCGCTGCGGTCGATGTAGCCCTGCTGCAGCACGCGCAGCCTTCCGGCGAATCCCGCGTCGTACACCAGCACGCCCATCTCGAAGTTGATCTCGAAGCTTCGGCGGTCCAGATTGGCGCTGGTCACCACGGACACGGCGGTGTCCACGCAGAGCGTCTTCGCGTGGAGCAGCCCTCCGGTGAACTCGTGGATGGACACGCCCGCGTCCAGCAGCTCCTCGTAGAAGGCTCGGCTGGCGCGCTGCACCAGCCAGGAGTCGTTCCGGCGCGGCACCACCAGGTGCACGCGGACGCCGCGCCGCGCCGCCACCACCAGCGCGGACTGCATGGCGATGTCGGGCACGTAGTAGGGCGTGGTCAGCACGATCTCGCCGCGGGCCAGGTGCACGGCCGCCTGCAGCAGCGAGGCCATGGCGTCGTTGCGGAAGTTGGGGCCGGTGGCCACGGCCTGCGCGGGCACGCCGGCCGGGTGGAACCGAGGCTCCACGGCCAGCAGTTCGCGCAGGTCCTCCTCGCGCTCCATGGACCAGTCCTCCACGAACACCACCTGCAGTTCGCGAACCAGGGGCCCGCGCACGCGCACCATGCAGTCCACCCAGGGCGCGTAGCGCGCCTTGGGCGCGAAGCTGGCCTCCGCCACGTTCTGGCTTCCCACCCACGCCACCTGTCCGTCCACCACAAGCAGCTTGCGGTGGTTGCGGATGTCCAGCCGCGCGAACGCCAGCCGCAGCAGCGACACGGGCAGCGCCTCGGCCACCTCCACGCCGGCCGCCTCCAGCCGCTCCCGCAGGTCGCTGGTGAGGAAATCCTTGCTGCCCACGCCGTCCACCAGCAGGCGCACCTTGACGCCTCGCCGGGCGGCGGCCATCAGGGCCCGTGCGACCGCCGCGCCAGCCTGATCCAGCAGGAAGATGTAGGTGAGCAGGTGCACGTGCAGGCGCGCTTTGGCGATGTCGCGCGTCATCGCCTCGATGTTGGCCGCGCTGTCGCCGCTCAGGGCCAGCTCGTTGCCGGCCAGCACCGGACCATGGCTCACGGATTCCGCCATGCGCGCCAGCTGCCGCTGGTCGGGTGACAGCGTGGCGTCGGCGCAGCGGGGATCGGCAAATGCGTGGACGCCGGGCACGTCCACTTCGGAAAGGATCCGCGCGTGGCGCGCCGCGCGGCGGCGACCGAAGCGGTTCTCGCCCACCAGCAGGTACGCGCCCACGCCCAGCACCGGCAGGCCCAGCACGGCCACCATCCACGCCATCGCCACGGCGGGTCGTCGGCTCTTGCGCACCAGCACCACGCACACCACCAGCAGGCGGAGGCCCAGTTCCCCGAAGAGGATCGCGGGGTGCACCGGAAGGAGGGAGCCCCCCTCGGCACTCATCCCAGGATGGCCACCACCATGAATCGGCGCTCGCCGCGCGGCAGGTCCACGCGGACGGTCTCGTTCACGCGTGCCTTCATGAGAGCGGTGCCCATGGGGCTGGTGGCGGTGACCTCGATGACGTCGTCCGGGCCGCCGTCGGCGCTCAGCTGGCCCACCAGACGGAAGACCTCCTCGCGGCCGTTGCCCACGTCCTTGAGCCGGACGGTGGCGCCAAGAAAGACCATGTCGGTGGGGATCTCCACCTCGCCGGCCACCTGCACGCGCGACAGCTTCGCCTCCAGCTCGCGGATCTTGGCCTCGTTCATGGCCTGATCCTCACGCGCCGCGTGGTAGTCCGCGTTCTCCTTGAGGTCGCCCTGGGCGCGTGCCTCGGCGATGCGCTGGGCGATCACCGGGCGGAACTGGATCAGCTCCGCCAACTGCGCCTCCAGACGCTCCTTGTCGGCCTTGGACACGAGTTCCATGATTCGCCCGAGGCTATCGGTGCCCGTCCGGCCGGGCAACCGCCGTCCTCCGGAGCCGGAGACACCACCACGCAAGGCTCCAGGCCAGCGCCGCCAGACAGGCCAGCAGCACCACTCCGGGCCATGAGCGCTCGGCCACGGCCGCCTGTTCGGGCGACCCCAGCGCCAGCGCGCCCATCACCGGGCCCAGCATCCACGCGGGCGGATCCGGGAGTCCCAGCCCCGCGGTGACCGCGCGCAGAGGGATCCCCAGCACGCAGATGGTCAGGCAGGTGGCCATGCACGCCGTCCGTGTCCGCGCGTTCACGGAATCGAGCGCCACGCAGAGTGCCGCGCCGCAGATCGCCGTCCACCCGAAGACCAGCGCGTCGATGAGCGCCAGACGGGAGGGCGTCCACGCCGTGGCCAGTCGCATGGGCCAGAGCACCACCTGCACCAGGGTGGCCACCGCCACAAGGTCCAGCGCCACGCCCGCCATCGGCCAGCGCTGTCGGGGACCGCTCAGACGCAGGAGCGGCCACGCCGCGCACAAGCCCACTGCCAGGCATCCCACCATCACCCGGATGCCGGGCGCGTAGCTGGCCAGGGAAGGATTGGCCGGGGGGCGAAGCCCCACCGAAAGTGCCCAGGACCCGAAGATCCACAGGGAAGCCAGCAGCACCAGCCCGCGCGGCATCGGCATGCGGGCAAGCCTAGCTTCAGCGCACGCCCACGTAGTCGTTCATCAGGTCCAGCTGCTGCTCGCATCCGGCGTCGATGCGCCCCTGATGGTCGAACAGCCATCCCAGGTAGTCCAGCTTCTGACGCGCGGGGACCTCTGCGGCGCCTTCCTGTCCAGGGGCGCGGCCCCATCGCAGCGTCACGTCCCGCGAGGTCTTCAGGCGGATGCAGCCGTCCCGTGCGGTCTCGGAGAGGTCGATCCAGGCCACCTGACTGCGCCACGGTCGATCCTCGATCAGCCTTGCCACGGCCAGCGCCGCCTTCACGTCGTCACCGCCCCAGCGCGTGCCGTAGGTCTTCGGACGAGGCTGCACGGCCCCCTCGATCCGGATGAATCCGCGCGGGGCGGTGCCAGGGCGGTAGCAGCGGGGGAGGAGCCGCCCGTTCAAGTCCACCAGATAGTCGTACCCGTCGTCACGCACCACGGCGAACGGGGTCACCCAGTCCGCATCCACGGTCAGCTCGGAGGTGCCGCTGCGGCGCACCTGGTGCACCTCCTCGAACCATCCGGTGGCCATCAGCGCCTCCCGTGCCTGCGCCAGGCCGGCGCGGTCCATGGGCGAGCCCGTGACGTGCTTCGCGGCTTCGGTGGCCAGCGGCATGAGCTCGGCGTCGGTCATCCAGGACGGCTGATCGTTGAACACCACGCCAAGGGTGCCGTCCACGCGGTTGGACATGGCCTGATGTCGAAGGGCCGGGACGCCCATGCCCAGCGCCAACGCGGAGCCGATGAGCGTGGTGGCCCAGGCGCCCGCCACCAGGGCAGGTCGGAGGGTGTTCCAGCGTTCGGACAGGGACTTGCCGCCAGCCGTGGACTTCGCACGTCGCTTCGCCATGATCCACGGCATATCGGCCGCCACGGGCGGCGGGATGGAATTTCAGCCGCGGGCGGTCGCCTGCGCCGCGCGCCGGAGGGCCTGCTCCGCAAGCAGGGTCACCAGTCGTTCCATCGGCAGTCCGGCGTGCGCCGCCGCCTTGGGCACCAGCGAGTGATCCGTGAAACCGGGCATGGTGTTCGCCTCCAGGAACCAGGGTCCGCGGGCGTCCAGCATGAAGTCCATGCGCGCCACGTCCCGGAGCCCCAGCCTCTTCCAGGCGGCCCGCGCGTGACGGCGGATGGCGTCCGCCACGCCGGGTGGAAGTTCCGGATCCAGCAGGTATTGCGTGTCGTCCCGGTTGTACTTGGCCTCGTAGTCGTAGAGCCCGCACTTGGGGCGAACCTCGATGATCGGCAGTTCCCGATCCTCCAGCAGGCCGATGGTGACCTCGCGGCCCTGCACAAAGGACTCCGCCAGAAGCACCGGCCGACGACGGTGAAGTTCGGCGCGTGCGCGCTCGGCGTCGGCGGCGGTGGCGCAGACGCGCAGATCCACGCTGCTTCCGTCGTCGCACGGCTTCAGCACCAGAGGTGCGGCCAGCGTGAGTGTGTCACCAAGTCGGACCACCTGACTGGCCGGCGTGGGCACACCCGCTTCGGCCACGGCTCGCTTGCTCGCCGGCTTGTCCATGGCCAGCCGCGCCGCCGCGGGCCCGCAGCCCACGTAGGGTCGGCCGTCACGCTCCAGCAGATCCTGCAGGGGGCCGCCTTCGCCCCAGGGGCCGTGCAGCACCGGAAAGACCACGTCGCCGGGCAGGGCCTGCAGTTCCGCCTGGCCCAGGCGATCGATCGTCACTTCCTCCACGTTCGCGCCGGCCCGGCGCAGTGCGGCCGCCACCATCCCGCCGCTCCGCAGGCTCACCTCGCGCTCCGCGTCGGGGCCGCCTTTCAGCACCAGCACGTTCATTCGATCGCTCCCGCGCGGTCGCCGCGCCGCCAGATCACCACTTCGGTCTGCAGCGTCACGCCCTGCGACTGCTGCACCTGCGCCACCACGCGATCCACCAGCCGCAGCACGTCCGTGGCGCGGCCGCCCCCGGATGGGTTGGGCACGAAAAGGAAGTTGGCGTGCTCGCGGCTCACCATGGCGCTGCCTTCCACGGCGCCCTTCAGGCCACTTCGGTCGATCAGCATTCCGGCGCTCACGCGCTCGCCCGACGGCAGCGTGGGGTTGCGGAACATGCAGCCCGCCGAGTGCGCGGCCATCGGCTGACTTCCCTTCTTGTAGGCCATGATGTCCCGAACGCGAAGGCGGAGCGCCTCGGGATCACCGGGCACCAGCCGGAAGTCGGCGTGCAGCACCAGTCCGTTCGGCAGGTTGGCGTGTCGGTAGGTGAACGCCGCCTGGGCGGCGGTGAAGACCCGCTCGGTGCCGCCGGCGTCCAGCACGGTCACCATCTCGACCACGTCGCCGATGGCGCCGAACTTGCCGCCCGCGTTCATGCGGATGGCGCCGCCGATGGTGGAGGGGATGCCCGCCATGGGACACAGGCCGTCCAGACCCTTGCGGACCGCCGCGTGCATCACCTTGGCGGTGTCCGCGCCGGCGAAGGCGCGCACGCGTCCGGCGGATCCGTCCGCGTCCAGCTCGAACACGCCAAAGGCCGGTTGATCCAGCTTCACCACCACGCCGTCCACGCCGCCGTCGTCCACCAGCAGGTTGGCGCCGGCGCCCAGCACGCGGACGGGCACGCCGGCCTGGTGGCAACGTCGAAGGAGCGTCTGCAGCGCCTCCAGCGAGCGGGGTCGCACCAGCGCGTCGCAGCCGCCGCCCACGCCGAACCAGGTGTGTTCGCGTCCGATCGGCGCGCCCAGGGTGACTTCGGCGTCCAGGTCCGAGCAGATCCGTTCCGCAGGGGGCGCCATCGTCTCAGTCGCCACGGCGATGCACGCCTCCGTGGACCAGTCCACGCGCCACCTTCCAGACGGAGCCGGCGCCCATGGTCACCACCACGTCGCCGGGCTGCAGGCACTCGCGGGCTCTCACCTCGGCGGCTTCCAGCGTTCCCACGGCCTCGGCCACACGGCCCTCCGCGCGGATCCGCGACGCCAGCGTCTCGCTGCTGACCTTCGCCCGTTCCTCCTCGGCGTCGCGCACGAAGTGGATGTCCGGCAGCAGCACCAACTCGGCGTCGCCGAAGGCCTGGCCGAACTCCGTGAGCAGCGCCCGGGTGCGGCTGTGCTGGTGCGGCTGGAAGACGCAGATCAGGCGCCGGGCACCGGTGGCCTCGCGCAGCGCGCGGAGGGTCACGCGGATCTCCGTGGGGTGGTGGCCGTAGTCGTCGTAGACGCGGACGTCTCCAAACGGCATGCGCGACAGTCCCATGAACTGCTGTCGACGGTCCAGGCCGGTGAAGTCGGCCAGCGCGGACTCCACGGCTTCCCGCGACGCGCCCAGCCGCAGCGCCATCACGCCCGCCGCCGCGCCGTTGAGTGCGTTGTGCATGCCCATCAGCCGCGGCCGCCACGACAGCGTCTCCCGTCCCGCGGTGCTCACGCGAATCACGCCGTCGGCCTGCCGTTCCACCGCGTGGGTGGCGTCTGGGGCCGTGCCGAAGGTCTCCACGGAGGCGCGGACGCCCTGGCACACGGCGTCACGGTGCGCGCCCTCGTGCGCGATGAGCAGGTAGCCGCCATCCGCGGCCGCGGGCAGCAGTCCGGCGAAGTGCTTGAACGACTCCACCACGGCCTCCAACGAGCCGTAGCAGTCCAGATGCTCCGCCTCCACGTTGTTGAGGATCGCGGCCGTCGGGCGAAGGTTGTGGAAGCTGCGATCGAACTCGCAGGACTCCGTCACCAGGAACCCCGGCCGACCGGCGTACGGCCCAGCCGGAATCTCGGCCACGCCGGTCCGCGCATTGCCGCCCAGCGCCGCGCAGGTGGCGCCCGCGATGAAGCCCGGGTCGAAGCCGGCCCGCAGCAGCAGCCAGGTCAGCAGGCAGGTGGTGGTGCTCTTGCCGTGCGTGCCGGCCACGCTCACGCCCGTCCGGACGCCGTGAAGCACGCCCAGCATCTGCGCGTAGGTGCGCATGGGGATGCCGCGGGCGGCCGCCGCGCGGAGGGTGGGATGGGTGATCGGAGCGGCGGCCGTCGCCACCACCAGGTCCACCCCCTCGGGCAGCCCGGCGGGTTCGCCCAGACGCGCCTCGATGCCGTCGGCATGCAGCCGAGACACCCACTCGCCGCCCTCGCGGTCCTCGCCGCGGACGGTGGCGCCGGCGGCGCAGAGCAGGCGGGCCAGACCGCTCATGCCGGTGCCTCCCAGGCCCACCATCCAGACGCGTGCGCCCTGCAGGGACGGCACCGCGGGAAGCGTGGTGGAGCGGCTCATGGGCCGCATCGTAGGGGCTGCGGCACGGCGATCGGAACGGTCGGAGGAGGGGGCGCTGCGCACGTCCCGAGCATCGGCAGAGTCGCGGGCGCGGCGTGAAAGGCGGCGGCCCTCGGGCGCCCTCGTACAATCGGCCCGATGGCCGACGCGTCCGCGAATGTCCGAGCCCAGGTGCTGGTGATCGACGACGAGGTCGAACTCGCCCAGGTCATGGCCGAGACGCTGCGAAAGCCCGGCCACGTCTGCACCGTGGTGCACAGCCTGAAGGCCGCGGAGCCGGAGCTTCGCAACGGCAACTTCGACGTGATCGTGACGGACCTGGTGATGGACACGCCCAGGGCCGGGCTGGAGGTGCTCAAGCTGGCGCAGGAGCACCAGCCCGACGCCGCCACCATCCTGGTCACCGCCCATGGGGACGTTCCAACCGCCAAGGCCGCGCTCCAGGGTGGCGCCTACGACTTCATCGAGAAGCCGCTCGACGTGGTGGTCTTCCGAAACCTGGTGCAGCGGGCGGCCGAGACCGTGCTGCTCCGCCACCAGAACGCCTCGCTGCGCGGGCAGGTGGACGCCGCCTACGGCTTCGAGGGGATCATCGGCGACTCCGCGGCGATCCGGAAGGTCATCGACACCATCCGCCAGGTGGCTCCCAGCACCATCCCCGTGCTGATCACGGGCGAGAGCGGCACGGGCAAGGAACTGGTCGCGCGTGCCATCCACCAGCACTCCAGGCGCCGCGAACGCCGCTTCGCCACCTTCAACGCCGCGGGTCAGAGCGAGAGCCTGCTGGAGGACCAGCTCTTCGGCCATGTGCGCGGCGCCTTCACCGGCGCGGACCGTGACCGCGAGGGCGTCTTCGAATACGCCGACAAGGGCACGCTCTTCCTGGACGAGATCGGCGACATGCCCATGAGCATGCAGCCCAAACTGCTGCGCGTGCTGGAGACCGGCGAGGTGATCCGTCTGGGCTCCAACGAGCCACGCAAGGCGGACGTGCGCTTCGTCAGCGCCACCAACCAGAACCTGAAGGAGGCCAGCGCGGTGGGGCGCTTCCGTCAGGACCTGTACTTCCGCCTCAAGGGCGCGGAGATCCACCTGCCGCCGCTGCGCGAGCGACGGGAGGACGTGCCGGCGCTGGTGCGCCATGCGGTGGGCAAGTGGTGCGCCGATCTCGGCCGGCCCCGCCTCGACGTGGGCGACCCAGCCATGATGCGCCTGATCGCGTACGACTGGCCCGGCAACGTGCGCGAGCTCCTCAACGTGGTGCACCGGATGGTGGTGACCTGCGACGGCCCGCGCCTGGAACTCAAGGACGTCCCGGCGGAGATCCGCGAGAGCGACAACGCCCGCGCGTCCGAGGGGGCGGGAAGCCTTGCCGGCATCGGCCTGGACCGACTCGAGAAGGAGGCCATCCGGCAGACCTTGGCCATGACCAACGGCAACCGGGAGCAGACCGCCGAACTGCTCGGGATCGGCGAGCGCACGCTCTATCGCAAGCTGAAGGAGTACGGCCTGCGCTGACCGCTTGCGGTCGGCCGCGCGCCGCTCCACACTCCCCTTCGCATGCCCTGGATCCTCTGGCGGCACCTGCTGGCGGAACTGCTCAAGGTGCTGCTGCTCACCGCCGTGGTCATCGTGGTGGTGGTGGCGTTTGGCGCGGCCATCAAGCCGCTGGCGGACAACGCGCTGGGACCGGGCAGCGTGCTCAAGTACGTGGGGCTGGCCACCATTCCCATGATGCAGTTCGCGCTGCCGTTCGCGGCGGGCTTTGCGGCCACCATCGTGCTGCACCGATTCGCGGCCGACAACGAGCTGGTGGCCATGGCGGCCAGCGGCCTGCGCCATCGCACGGTGCTGGCGCCGGTGCTGGCGCTGGGCGTGCTGCTGCTGGCGGTGATGCTGTGGCTGGTGGACGCGGTGGTGCCGCGGTTCTGGGGGCTCATGCGCGAGACCGTGGCGCAGGACGCCGCGGCCGTGTTCGTGTCGGCCGTGGAGCGCGGCGAGGCCCTGGACGCGGGCGAACTCTCCATCTACGCGGACGCGGTGCGCGTGGAGCCTGCGCCGGCGGACACCGGTGCGGTGCAGCGTCTTCGACTGGCGGGTGTGGCCGCGGTGCAGCGGGGGCACGGCCGCGGGGACACCACGGAATTCCTCGCCGAGCAGGCGGTGGTGGACGTGCACCGGCGCGACGGCGCCACCATGCTCAAGCTCTCCATGCTCAACGGCACGGGCTTCCGGGCCGACGAGGGCACGGTGGCGTTCATCCCGCAGGCTTCGCCGGACGCGGTGGAGATCGGACGTGTGGCCGAGCGTGACGCCCGCAGCACCACCACGCAGGAACTTCGACAGGTGCGTGGCAACCTGGACGGCGAGATCGAGGTCCAGGTCGCCATCGGTCGAGCCGCCGACATCCTGGAGCGGGTGGACCTGCTCGGCTGCATCGGCGACACGCTTGCGGGGACCGGCGGCGTGACGCTGCAGGACGACGTGGCCCGTCGTCGCTTCCGCGTGGAGCGCGCACGTGCGCAGGGCGAGACCTTGGCCGCCGCCACCCCCGGAGGACGGCTCACGGTCACCGAACTGGACGGCACTCGGGCGGTCCGTCGGGCCGAGGCCGCGGGCGGATCGCTGCTCCGGGCCAGCGGCGGCGAGGGGAGCCGCGTGGACCTGACGCTGCAGTCCGCCACCGCGGTCGATCTGGCCGGTGCCGTGCCGTCGCCCACGCGCTGGCCGTCCCGGCTGCGGGATCTCCGCGCCATCGAGTGCCCGTCCACGCAGCGAAGGTCCGCCAGCTCGGAGGACCTGCTTGGTCGACTGGACGCGCTGGCCGCCACCGGCGGACCCAACGCGGCCACCAGTGCGTCCGCGGCCTCCGAACTCCGGCGTCGCCTGGGGGCGGTCGACCGGGACGCCCTCTCCAACATCCTGCAGCGCCTGTCGCTGGCATGCTCCGCCCCGCTGGTGCTGATGCTGGGAGCCACGCTGGCGGCGTGGAAGCGGCACAGCATGCCGCTCACCATCTACCTCCTGGCGTTCCTGCCCGCGCTCCTGAACATCGTCTCCATCGCGGGCGGCCAGCAGGTGATGCGTGGGGGATCGGAGACCGTGGGTGTGCTGATCATGTGGGCCGGCAACGTGCTTCTGGGCGTCCTGTGCGTGCACGCCTTCCGGCAGTGGGCGAGGCACTGATGCGCATCCTGGACCGCTACGTGGCCGGCCGCTTCCTCTGGAACTTTCTCGCGCTGTTCGGCGCGCTCTACCTGTTCGGCGTGGCCGTGGACGTGGTCATCTCCACCAGCAAGTTCATCGAGGCCGCGGACATCGCCGTCCGGGAGGGGCGGGCCGGTTCGCGGTTCACCGGCTTCGTCCTCATGCTGCTCGACTTCCACGGGCCGCGCGTCTTCCAGTTCTTCCAGTTCATGATGGGGCTGGTCTGCGTGGGCGCCATGGGATTCACCTTCGCGCAGATGCACCGTGCGCGCGAGCTGGTGGCCATGATGGCGGCGGGCATCGACCTGCGGCGCGTGGCGGCCTGCGTGCTGGTGGTGGCGGCGGGCTTGAACGCGCTCCAGCTGGCCAACCAGGAGTGGGTGCTGCCCGCCCTGGCCCCCAAGCTGGTCCGGTTCCACTCGGACATGCTGGCCAATCAGGGATCCGCCTTCCCGGTGCCGCTCACGCGCGACGCGGCAGGACTGCTGTTCCAGGCGGACCGGTTCGATCCGGACACCGGACGGCTGGACGGGCTGGTGGTACTGGAGCGAGACCAGCTTGGACGCGCGCGCACCCGCACCAGCGCCCGCGCCGCCACGTGGGACGCTTCTCGGGACGCGTGGATCCTGCAGGAGGGCCGCACCATCCGGCTGCCGGAACGGCCCGAGGCCGCCATCGGTGTGGACCTGCGCGAGTTCGAACGCCCGGCCGACGAGGTCCGCACCAGCCTGGGTCCGGAGTCGCTCCTGACGCACCGCTTCCGCATCTACGGACAGATGCTTTCCACCGCGCAGCTGCTCGAACTTCGGGAGGGTGGGGGCGCCGACCGCTCGCTGGCGGGGCGCCTGCTGGTCTCCCGGGCGCTGGCTCCGCTGGTCAACCTGCTGGTGCTGGCGGCGGCGGTGCCGTTCTTCCTGCTTCGCGAGCCCCGGAGCCTGCTTCAGCAGAGCCTGCGCGCGGCCGCGTTCGCCGTGCCCGCCTCCATCACCGCGCTGACCCTGACCACGGTGCCGGTGTCCGGGTTCCCGCCCATGCTTGCGGCGGCGCTGCCGGCGGCGCTGCTGCTGCCGCTGGCGGCCTGGCGGATCAGCGCGCTGCGTTCCTGACGCGCGACCACGCGTCTCGAAGCGACTCGTCGAAGATCACGGCGTCGCGATGCGACGGCCGCAGGCCGGACACAAGCGCCTCCATCTGAACGCGCTCCTGTGCGCGTCGGGCCTCGCGCTCGGCGCCCGTGCGCGCCGCGGTCGCATCGGCGGGGGCCACGGCGGGCGTCTCCTCCTCGAAACGCACGATCACGTAGGCGTCGCCCACCAGCACGGGTGCGCTGGTGGCGCCGGGCGACAGCGCCCAGAGCGTCTGTCGGAAGGCCGCGGGCCAGGTGGGATCCAGTCGGCTCACCGGGTTCACCATGCCGCCTCGGGCGGCGCTGAGGTCCGTGCTGAGCGCCACGGCCACCTCGCCAAAGGGCGTGCCTGCGTCCAGGCGTCGCTTCGCCTCGGCGCAGGCCTTCAGGTCGGGCAAGGCCATCACGCGGCAGCGCCGCTTGGCTCCGTAGGTCGCGTCCAGCGCCGCTTCCAAGGCCTCCGGCGTCACCTTCACCTGATCCTGCACCAGCATCCGCGCTGACGCGTTGCGGCGCAGCAGCGCCTGCCAGCGCCGTTCGCCCAGCCCCTGCACCGCGCGCAGCTCCGAGAGAAGGCGTTCGGCGCGCTCCGGATCCGGGCTCAGGCTGCGAAGCAGTTCGTCGCGTTCGGCCTTCAGCTGCGTCTCCTCCACCTTGCGCCCGCGCTCCTGCACCAGACGCGCCAGCTGGCGGTCCAGCAGCGCCTCCTCCAGCACCACGGCGCCGGCACGCTCCGACAGCAGCGGCTGCAGTTCGGACCACTCGATCACCTCGCCCTTCCACATCACCGGCGGGCGCGAAGGCGGCGTGGCCGCCACGGGCGCCGCTGGAGCAGCGGTGACGGGCGTGACGATCGGCACGGGTGCAGGGCCCTGCGTCACCGTGCCGCAGGACACCGGGATGAGCAGGATCAGGACGAGGCTCCGGGGCAGCATGGCGTTCAGTATGCCGAAGGCGATGGAAGCCGTTCCGGGCGCTCGGGCCACGCGGGATGCAGGGCACCCTGCAGGCTCACCACCCGGCGTCCGCCGGAAAGCATCATCGCGTCGCGGCCTTGCGTCAGGCGGCGCAGTCGCTCCACGTCCAGGCCGGGCGAGAGCCAGCCGCTGTCCTTCCAGCGTTGAAGCATCGGTTCGTCCAGCAGCAGCAGGTCGAAGCGCTCGGCGAGCCACGCGCCAGGGTCGGGCTGCCGCATCGCCTCCTCCATGGGGTTGGTGTCCCACACCGTGCTCCATCGCAGCGGCGATGCGGCCGTGAGCCAGAACGGCGCGCTCCAACCCACCGCCAGCACGCGTGCGCCCGGGAAAAGGGTGGCCAGAGCGGCTTCGGTGCTGGGTGCATCGCGCACCTGCCGTGCGGAATCGTCGTCACCGTCACGAAGCAGCGCCGCATCCAGTTCGCCGGTGGGCAGGTCCACGCGCCCGGCCAGCGCCAGGCTGCCCGGGCGGTCGGTGAGCAGCGCGTGGGCGGGCAGAAGGCTCCATCCCAACGACGCCAGCGCCACGGCGCGCCACAGGCTCGGACGACGTGACAAGGCCCAGAGGGTGCAGCCCGTCGCCGCCGCCAGCGGCAGCACCATCGGCAGCAGAAATCGGGACTGAAGGTGGGTCGCGGCCATCCACGCCACGCACGTCAGCGCAGTCATCGCTCCCAGTGACCCGATCAGGCGGCGGTCGGCTCCGGTCGCGGGAGCCGCCAACAGCGAGGCGATGCCAAGCCACGGCAGCGGCCCCCAGAGAAACCGCCAAGGCTCCCCGGGGATCGGATTGGCGCCCAGCCCAAACGTCGCGCCCTGATGCCACAGGGCCACGCACCGCTCCCAAAGGGAGGCGTCGCTCCGGTGCGCGCTCATGAAGCGCGTGGCTTGCTCGGCGCTCCACCAGCCGTTCCCCATCCACGAGCACAGCAGGGGGAACACGGGGTTGGCCGTGAGCAGCGCGTTGCGGAGCATCCATGGCAGCAGTGCCACGCAGGCTGACACCAGGGCCAGCGCCCACCAGATCGGCCGACGCGACGGCCGCGACATCAGCATCGCCCAGGCCACCGCACCGGGCACCGCCAGCAGCAGGGAACTTGCCTTCGCGCCCATGGTCGTCGCCGCCGCCAGCCCGAAGATGAGGCCGCCCGACCACACGCGAGTTTGCAGCGCAGCCACCATCGCCAGAGCCAGTCCCAGCATCACGCCGGACTCCGAGTACGCCAGCGAACCCGTCACGGTGACCCATGGCGTGGCCAGCATCGCCACCGCGGCCAGATCGCCCACCAGCGGTTCCGCGCTCGCGCGACGCACGGCGTCGCGCAGCGTCATCGCTGCGGTCACGGCCATCGCCGCATGCAGCAGCTGGCACGCCAAGGCCGCTTGTCGCGGGTCGCTCCGAAGCGCCATCAGATGCATGAACGCGCCCTCCACGAAGCTGGGCAGCCCGGCGTACGCCAGATGCGGCAGAGGACGAATCGCGCCGCAGGCCAGCCACGCGCGGGGGGCCTCCAGGTGGTAACTCAACGCGTCGTAGGCGCCGAACTCGGTGCTCCACAGATATCCGGCCGGCACCAGCGCGGCCGCGGCCATGGTTCCGCACGCCACGCCGCCGGCGGTCCACGCCCACAGCGGTGACGAAGGGGCTTCGGCATCCGGGCGAAAGCGGGCCGACATCCACCAGCCGGGCGCAAGCAGCGCCAGCGCCGCCGAGATCCCGGCCTGGAAGACGCCCAAGGTTCCGCACCACTGCTCGAGCACCATCAACAGGCACGCTCCCAGCGCCACTCTGGGCGCGGTTCCGCGCAGGTCCAGTGCGCGCCCCGCTCCCACGCCCAGTCCCAGGGCCGAGAGCATCCAGAGCGCCGTCAGCGGCGCCGAGGTGAGCAGGGCATGGCCGGCGGAGGCGATCGCGTCGCTTCCACCGTCCGACAGCACGAGCGCGGTCAGCGTGACCAGCGCCGCCAGGCAGAAGAGTGGGGGACCTCGGAGCTTCGACGGGGTCGCTTGAATTTTTTCGCCTCGCTGGCCCATCAGGACCGGATTGTCACACAAATCCGGCCCCTGTGCGCCGTTGTTCATGCTTCCTCGCCCCAACAGCCGATGCCCTCGCCGCAGCCACGGACGGCTGCGCCCGGCCGCCCTTCCGTGTGGCCGTGCAGACGCAGGACAGGAGGTCGCATGCTCGTTCAAACCACACGCTTCGGACCCGTCGAGGTCGACGAATCACGCCTGCTGGAGTTTCCGGCTGGTCTGCTGGGCTTCTCCCGTGCACGCCGGTTCGCGCTGCTGCAGCCCGACGAGCGTGGCGTGTTCTTCTGGCTGCAGAGCGTGGAGAGCGCGGACGTCGCCTTCGTGGTGACGGATCCGTGCCTCTGGGTCGCCGACTACGCCGTGACTCTTCGTCGCGAGCAGGCCGCGGATATCGGACTGCCTGATGGCGTGTCGCCGCAGCTTCTCGTCATCGTGAATCGCCGAGACCACGGCATCACCGCCAACATGCAGGGCCCGTTGGTCATCCATCCCGTCGCGCGAATCGGCCTGCAGGTGGTGCTGGCTGATCGTCGCTGGACCACCCGCCACGAACTGGTGTCCGTCGCGCCGGCTGCGCGCACGGTCACCTCCTGAGGTCCCCATGCTCGTCCTCTCAAGGCAGCGCGATGAGCGCATCGTGATCGGTGACGACGTGGAGGTGGTGGTGGTCGACATCCGAGGTGACAAGGTTCGCCTTGGCATCGTCGCCCCCAACACCGTCTCGGTCCACCGCAAGGAGGTCTACGAGGCGATCCGCCGCGAGAACCAGGATGCGGCTGGACTGCGTGGCGACCTTCCCCGGCTGGGTTCCGTCAACCCGGGCTCGGACGCCGTCAGGCGTCTGGCCCAGCGGCACGGTGGACAGGGCGAATCCCGGCGCGAGATCGCCTGACCGCCTTGCGCGGCATGGGGCTCCGTTCAGATCGTTCGAGCAGAGGCGTCAGGCCGCCTTGGCAAGACGGCCCTTGGCCATCTCCACCAGAGCGTCGAAGCTGGCCGGATCCTGGATCGCCAGTTCGCTGAGCATCTTGCGGTTCAGCAGCACGCCGGCGCGCGAGAGGCCGCCGATGAGCAGGCTGTAGCGGAAGTCCCGCATGCGGCAAGCCGCCGTGAGGCGGGCGATCCACAGCGAGCGCATGTCGCGGCGACGAAGGCGGCGGTGACGCCACGCGTTGCGGCCGGCGCGCATGAGCGCCACCTTGGCCTGCTGCTTGTGGCGGCTCTTGGTGCCGTAGTAGCCGCGAGCCTCGCGGAGAACGCGGCGGCGGGCCTGAGTACGAGCTGCTCCCTTGCGTGCGCGTGGCATGGTTCGGTCCTTTCAGATCAGCGGGCCAGGCTGCGGTGCAGCACCTTGGCCAGCATGGCGTTCTCGGAGTTCGACAGGGTGCGGGCGCGGCGGTAGCTGCGCACGGCGGCACCGGTCTTGTTGCTCTTCAGGTGACGGCTGTTCGGACTGTGGAAGCGCACCTTCCCCGAGGCGGAGATCTTGACGCGCTTCAGCAGACCCTTGTGGCTCTTGTGCATGGCTGTGCCTCTTGAATCGCCCGTTTTGGCGAGCCAAGCAGGATACCCGAAACGAGATTTCGGTCAAGGCGCCCGGAAGCGAGGGCTGTCCGCTCTGGAATCAGAGGAAGAGGGCCCCGAATCGACCCGGAAACGGCCTCAGTGGGCCAGGAAGTCGTCGCTTCCCAGCGGCAGTTCGACCAGATTCGGCATCAGGTCGGCCCGACTCACCCCGCGGGGCAGGTAGATGTTGTCTCCGCCCACCTCCGGGCGCGTCAGCCACTGGATCGATCCGTCGCCGAAGAGCACGTTCTGACCCTTCTGGGCGTGGTTCCGGCTCGCCATGTTCGGCGCCGCCGGCAGCCCGATGCGCCGCATGTCGAGCGCCGGATTCGAGTCCGCGACCAGGGCGCCGCGTCCCACCACGCGAAGCCGGAACGCGCGGTCGCCCGCGGGCATGCGGAAGGCGAAGTGCTTGTGCGGCGTGTGCGACGCGCAGGCGGGGCAGTGCAGATGGTTCAGCTGGATGTACCCGTTGCCCGAGAGCAGCAGCAAGTTGCCTGCATGCTCGTAGGAGTTCCAGTCGAGGGTGGCCGGACGGGGTGCCATGAGCATGCTCAGTCCCGCGGTGACGGGCAGCATGTCGCGGTGGTCGGCCGCGTAGCCGGAGAGGCCGACGCACATCGCGCGAAGATTGTTGCTGCATCCGGCGCGCTGCGCCGCCTGACGCATGCCCGTAAGCGCCGGCCACGCCACGCCCACCGCCAGCAGCATGACCGCCGCGATGCCTCCCAGGTCGGCCCACCGCACGCGACGCACCACGCGTCGGTCCAGCCGCATGCGCTCGGCCTGCTCGCGTTCGGCCGCGTCGATGCGTGCCAGCGTCGCGTCGATCAGCGACGGATCGGAGGACTCGGTCGGGTAGCTGTCCAGCA